>NZ_JAMSKZ010000009.1:0-162869 GCF_023806725.1 Lactiplantibacillus sp. C232 | reverse complement strand
ATTAATTGGTATTTGAATTCACGGCCACTTAAATGTCTTAATTGGCATACACCAATCGAGATCTTCTTGCTTAATTTACGTCATTAAATTCGTTCAAGTTATTTCTTGCAATCTGCCTAATATAAAAACAATTAAAAATTCACTTGACTTATAATTAAAAGTTAATTAATCTAAGAAACATCAACATTACAAAAACTTTTGAAAGCGAGGCGCGTCAATTATGAAAATTCAATCTAACCTAACCAACTTGTTGACAACCCTTGCTGTTCAAAATTTAGCCTTATTATTAACGAAGAAGGACCCGGTCACTTGACCTTGAGTATAACTCAAAATTCAAGTGAACTGAGCCCTTCTTTCCCATTGTGGTAATGAGGCTCAGTTCCGGGTAAAGGCCTCATTCACTACGGTGGATGAGGCCTTTTTGTGACTTAAGGAGGATCGGGGTCAACAACGTAGCAATAAAAAAACGAAAGTGGGAATAACTAATGAAAAAATGGGAAAAACAAACGATGAAGATTGCAGCACTTGGTGCGATGGCGTTGACACTGGCAGGGTGTGCCACTGCCAAATCAAGTTCAAGTCAAGGAAATAATCCTGGCAAGACTATTAAAATTGGGGTCAATATGGAATTGTCTGGATCTGCGGCCGGTTATGGAGAACAGCAAAAGCAAGGCATTCAGTTAGCCGTCAAGAAAATCAATAAGAGCGGTGGAATCAAGGTTGGGGGGACCAAGAAGAAAATTCAGTTGGTGATCCGGGACAATAAGACATCGAACACGACTGCTGCTTCCGTGGCTGCCCAGCTCGTGAATAACGATAAGGTCGTGGCCGTAGTTGGTCCCGCGACAACTAGCGCCGGGACTGCGGCGATCCCTAATATGACTAAGGCGGCAGTACCATCAGTCAGTCCATCAGCGACCGATCCGGATTATACGTTGCAAAAGAGTGGCAAAGTTCAAAAGTACATATTCCGAGCTTGCTATCAGAATAATTTTCAAGGAGCCACGGCAGCAACCTTTGTGACTAAGAACTTGAAGGCGAAACGTGTCGCCATTTTGACTGATAACTCCAGTGATTACGGCACGGGCCTAACAAAGGCGTTTAAGAAGCAGTATCGGGGCACGGTCGTTAGCAGCCAAACGTTCCAAGAGGGCGATAAGGACTTTAATGCCATCCTAACTGCGTTGAAACATAAAAAGATCGATGCCATATATGCGCCTGGTTACTATTCAGAAATCGGTCTAATCGTTAAGCAAGCGCGGCAAGCGGGAATCAAGGCTCCAATCGTTGGTAGTGACGGGATGGCGGATGCTAAATTAGCCCAAATTGCTGGCAAGTCTAATGCTACCAATGTTTATTACACGACGCCATTTTCTACTAAGGCTTCGGCAACGAACAAAGTTGCTTCGAAATTTATGAGTGCTTACAAGGCAAAGTATGGTAGTACCGCACCAACTTTTTCAGCACTCGCTTATGATTCGGTTTATATGATCAAAGCAGCCATCGAAAAGGAAGGCTCGGCTAATTCTGTTAAAATCGCCGATGGTTTAGCCAAACTTAAGAACTTCAAGGGTGTCACTGGGACGACGACTATCGATAAGCAACATAATCCTGAAAAGACGATTTCAATTGAACAATTGACGAATGGCGTGGTCAGCAAGGTTTATAACGTCAAATAGTCAGACTAGTGAAAGCGTGGGGGAACACATATGCAGACATTTGGACAACAATTGATCAACGGACTATCGCTAGGAAGTATCTACGCGTTATTGGCGCTAGGCTACACGATGGTTTATGGCATTATCAAATTAATTAATTTTGCACATGGCGATATTTATATGTTGGGGGCCTTTTGGGGCTATTACAGTTTGAAGTCACTACACTTTAACTTTGTTGCGGCGCTCCTGTCCGCAATGGTGATCTGCGCAGTTAGTGGTGTGATTATTGAATACTTCGCGTACCGCCCATTACGCCATTCACCGCGAATTACCGCGCTAATCACGGCAATCGGTGTTTCATTCTTGCTTGAGAATGGAATGTCATACTTTGTTGGTGCGAGTGCCCGTTCATTTCCCCAAGCAATCAAAGTGGTGACTTATCACTGGGGCGGATTGCGGGTATCGAATGTGCAGCTACTGATCTTAGGAACGGCGTGCCTATTAATGATTCTATTGGAATTAATTATCAAACGTACCAAAATGGGTAAAGCAATGCGGGCCGTTTCTGTTGATCCCGAAGCTGCACAGTTGGTGGGCATCAATCTTAACCATACGATTTCGTTCACGTTCGCATTAGGGTCTGCAATGGCCGGCGCTGCCGGAGTCCTGATTGGCCTATACTATAATTCGATTGATCCGTTGATGGGCATGACGCCCGGTATCAAGGCCTTTGTTGCAGCTGTGATTGGTGGGATTGGTTCCGTGCCTGGGGCTTCATTGGGGGGCTTTATTATCGGCATCCTGGAGACTGGTGTTCAGGCGATTGGCCTATCCGCATACAAGGACGCGGTGGTTTACTTTGTCTTAATTGTTATTTTGCTCGTGTTGCCGGCTGGAATATTCGGTAAACGAACCAAGGAAAAAGTCTGAGGGAGGCGCCAAATTAATGAAAGCAAATTTGAAAACTAACATGGCGTGGCTCGGTGTGATGGTTATCGGCTTTGTTGTGATTGACGGTTTAGAGCTGATGGGCGTCATTAACTCGTTTATTGAAAATATGCTGGTGACGATTGGTATCAACGTTATATTGGCGGTGGGACTCAATCTGATTATTGGGTTTGCAGGCCAGTTCTCGCTTGGTCACGCCGGCTTTATGGCAATTGGCGCCTACGCGACTGGTATTATGACCCAAACAATGGCGACGCCCGCGGGATTTTATCTGTCGATGATCGTCGGCATGGTGATTGCCATGGTAGCGGCGGTCATTGTTGGCATCCCAACATTACGATTGCGCGGTGATTACTTAGCCATTGCGACGATGGGGGCGGCCGAAATCATTCGGATTCTAATCAATAATCTGAAAATTACGAACGGTGCAGCGGGGTTATTCAATATCCCGGCACTTGCTTCGTGGGCAACGGTGTACGTCTTAATGTGTCTGACAACGATTATCACGGTCAACTTTATTCACAGTCGCGGTGGTCGGGCCGTGATGGCTGTGCGGGATGATGAACTGGCGGCTGGTGCCATGGGAATCAATACGACGCGCTGGAAGTTGGCCGCTTTTGTCTTTGGCGCGGCGACTGCGGCGATTGGTGGGTCGTTGCACGCGGCCTACATTCAGACGATTGCGCCGGGTGATTTTAATATCATGGCTTCCATTGCGATTCTGATTATTGTCGTACTCGGTGGGGTCGGCAGTATTACCGGGACTTTCGTAGCCGCAATCGTATTAGGAGCGCTCGACACGATCTTACAAAACTTCGGTACGATCCGAATGATTATTTATTCATTGGCACTGATTTTGATTATGCTTTTTAAGCCAGCCGGACTGTTAGGAACGTGGGAGTTCTCATTCACGCGTCTATTCAGACGGCGATCAACTAAGGAGGCGGTTAACCATGAGTAGCCGGTTATTAGACGCACAAGGGTTGGTCAAAAACTTTGGCGGCCTGACCGCCGTTGCTGACGTTTCACTCCATTTTGATCAAGACGAGCTGATTGGTTTGATTGGCCCGAATGGTGCTGGTAAAACCACGTTATTCAACTTGTTGACTGGTGAAACGCCGGTTAGTTCGGGTAGCATTAGTTTCTACACAGATCAGGGCGTGGTGTCGTTAAATGGCAAGCAGCCCGCTGCGATTGCTCGGGTTGGTATTTCACGGACATTTCAGAATATCCGGTTGTTCAAGGAGATGAGTGTACTCGATAACGTGCGCATTGCAATGACCAATCATTATCATGAACGGTTTTTGACTAGCATCCTGCGCTTACCTAAGTATTACCAGACTGAGCGGGCAATGACCCAGGCGGCGCAAGCCTTATTAGCGATGTTTGATTTGACCGCCGTCGCTGATCAGCCCGCAAAGAGTTTACCATATGGTATTCAGCGGCGATTAGAGATTGTGCGGGCCCTGGCGACGAAGCCCAAGTTACTCTTCCTTGATGAACCCGCAGCGGGCATGAATCCCGAAGAAACGGCGGATTTGACGCGCTTGATTCGCCGAATTCAACAAGAATTTCATATTACCGTTGTGCTAATTGAACACGACATGTCACTAGTTATGAACGTAGTCGAGCGGCTCTACGTGTTGGAGCACGGGGCGTTACTGGCAACTGGGACGCCAAAAGCCATTCAACATGATCCGGCCGTTATCAAGGCCTATCTAGGAGGGGTGTAAATGCTTAAAGTACGTGATTTAGTCGTTAATTACGGCGCGATTCAGGCAGTCAAAGGTGTTAGTTTTGACGTGCAACAGGGTGAAATCGTTACGTTGATTGGTGCTAACGGCGCCGGGAAATCTACGTTGTTGCACACGATATCTGGCTTGATGCGTCCGGTCAGTGGTTCTATTCACTATTTGGATCAACCCATCCAAAAGACGGCCGCTCCTAAAATTGTGCGGGCGGGTATCTCGCAAGTTCCTGAAGGACGCCATATTTTTCCCGGCCTGTCTGTTCAAGAAAATCTACAAATGGGTGCTTTTTTACGGCAGGATCGGGGTCAATTGGCTCAGACTTATCAGCAAGTTTACGACTACTTTCCAATTTTGAAGAAACGTCGGCATCAAGATGCCGCGACGCTCTCAGGTGGTGAACAACAAATGTTGGCGATGGGCCGCGCACTGATGGCGCAGCCCAAGCTGATGTTGCTTGACGAACCTTCAATGGGATTAGCGCCCATCTTTATTAATGAGATCTTTGAGATCATCAAGGCAATCAATCAGGCTGGAACGACGGTTTTACTAATTGAACAAAATGCCAATCAAGCCCTGAAAATCGCTGACCACGGCTATGTCTTAGCTAGTGGACAAGTCAAGCTTAGTGGTCGGGGTTCCGAATTATTAGCTAATTCAGAAGTTCAGAAAGCTTATCTAGGGGGTTAAGTATGAGTGTTGCAGATTATATGACACCACGCCTGGTCGTTGTTAGTCCTAAAACGACGATCAGTGTGGCGGTCGAATTAATGAAGAAAAATGCGATTCATCGGTTACCTGTCATGGCAGGTAATCGAATGGTCGGCTTGATCACGCATGGTATCATTCAGCGTGCGATGCCATCACAGGCCACGAGTTTGTCGGTGTATGAATTAAATTACTTACTTACTAAGACGACGGTGGATCAAATCATGGAAACGGCGGTTCAAACTGTCGCAGCAACCGCTCAGTTAGAAACAGCGATTGCAACGATGCGGAAAAATAAGATCGGCGTACTACCAGTCATGACGGGCGACCAAGTTGTGGGCATCATTACTAATAATGATATCTTGGATGCGTTCTTAAATATTGCTGGTTACGGCCAGCCGGGAATCGTAACTCGGGTGGTGGTCCATCATGACCATGTCGGCGTAATTTTTGCCATCGGAAAGGTCTTAACAGAACACGATTTAAGTATTCAGACGTTAATGGTCGTAAATCACCAGGCTGAAAAAGTGATTGAGCTCCACGTGAATAGTGAACAGGCCGCCGATGTTAACCAAGTCTTGACAGCAGCAGGTTTTGAAGTACAACCGGTCAGTGATTAGCTCTGGCGGCTATTGTCTATTATTGGAGATTAGGTGGCTAAAGACATCGCGTTGTACAAAGTTATAGGGCGTGGTGAAAGTGTGTGGGCACAAAAAAGATTCAGGATGATTCAATCCTGAGTCTTTTTTTTTGACGTATTGTTACTTAAGACTGCGGTCGACTGAATGTTTTATAGACAGGACATTCGCTAGCTGATGGGAAATTACGGCAACTAACTAGTACTTGTGAGGAGTAGTGATAACTGATTGAGTTCGTTATTACCATGCGGTTTTGAGCGGTACACACAAATTTAAGACCGGATAATAAAATTGATAGCAAACCGAGACTGATCAAGAAGAACGATACTGACCTGAACGTGACAAAAAAAAAATTATTATTAATTGGATTAAATCCCTATCTGTTGTTTTATTAATGTTGTACAAGTATTAGAAAAACAGCGGATAGAACGTTTTTTAATGCAAAAATGATGAAACAAAAAATTAATGCCACATACAAAATACGGCCGGAACAGTTGACCTGGTTGATTTTCACGAGTTAACAAAGAAGCAACTCAAAGATTAAGGGGTTGTAATTGTTGGGAAGTGTGGTAAATTATTAGTGCAGTTAATGAATTAGGCAAACTAAAGGGGATGCACGATATGAAAAAAGTAGTAGGCAGTTTACTCATGACCAGTACCATTTTATTGGGGGCCTTAACGCCAATCGTTGGTCACGCGGCCGATGGTGAAAATCGGAGTGGGACGACGAATGCAACGGCAACGTTTACGGCAAATACCACTAATCCAGTTGATCCGGTCGATCCGACTGACCCAACGAAACCACTTGACCCTAAGCCTGGTGATGGCGATAACGGTGCCAATTCCGGTGCTGGTTTGTCACTGATCTATGCGCCCGGTAAACTTGATTTCGGTTCACATGAAATTGACGTGATCAATAACCAAAGCTATAAAGCATTAACAGGTAGCGATGGTAGCACGGTCACCATGGGGTCAACGAGTAAAGTTGGTTTACAAGTCTCTGATCAACGCGGGACGAATGCGGGTTGGACATTGAGTGTTGCCGCTGCGGATGGCACGGATGGTAACTTAAGTACGCTTAAGGGGGCCACGGTCTCCTTACCTGCAGGGACGGTCATTTCTTCCGGATCGGAAGCTAGCAACGGCAGTACCGGTGGTAATGGTGCGGTCGGACAAGCTGTTGAACTTGACTTAGGTAGTCAAGCTTCGACTAGTGCCGGGGCGTCCTTTACGGGGACAACTTCTGGGAATGTTATGACAGCAGCGGATAAGAGTGGGGCGGGGATTACGTCGGACTTGCTTGATCCGGCTGCAGTTAAGTTGAACGTCGTGGCTAACACGGCGGCCGCTACGACTTACAAGGGCGTCCTAAATTGGACATTAACATCATCAGCAGATAATTAAATTAATGAACTTGGAGATGACCACGTAATAGTGGGCGTCTCTTTTACATAATAATCGACGGGGGGACGCAATAATGAAGAAAATGATGCGGTGGTTAGGGGCCATCTTAGTGATGATCAGCGGCTTGGCCGCGGTGGTTCCAGCACAGGCAGCCAATACGGACACCAGTAATAATATTGGTTTTAGTGTCGTGGCCCAAACGCCGAGAAACCAAATTGATAAACAGGCAACGTTTTTTGACCTCAAAATGACGGCAGGGCAGACCCAAACGTTGCAGACGCGAATCTATAATACGACTAACCGGGATATCCGCGTTGCGATGGGGATTCATACGGCATATACCAACAGTGGTGGCGCCATTGAATACGTGACCCCGGCGAAAAAGTATGATGCCTCACTGCAGTATCGGGTCGACCAATTGACTAAAATCAAGGGGCCAACGACGGTGACAGTTCCAGCCAACGGTTCTAAGCTGGTCAGTGCCCAAACGACCATGCCGACTAAGGATTTTAACGGTGCCCTGTTAGGTGGTTGGTATTTTAAACGCGTCGATCAAAAGGTCACTGGTGAAGTGAAGGGTGCTACGAATATTAGCAGTGAATATTCTTATGTGGTGGGCATCAAGTACAGCTTAGG
Organism: Lactiplantibacillus sp. C232; assembly: GCF_023806725.1. Lineage (NCBI taxonomy): Bacteria > Bacillati > Bacillota > Bacilli > Lactobacillales > Lactobacillaceae > Lactiplantibacillus > Lactiplantibacillus sp. C232. The sequence continues at coordinate 155,129 of NZ_JAMSKZ010000009.1, read as the reverse complement.
GACTGCGGCCACGCCCGTCTTGAAACTAAGCGATGTCGCTGCTGGAATGGTTAATTATCACCGGAGTATCGTGGTGACGTTACGCAATACTGCAGCAGTGATGATACCACGGGTTACCATGAAGACGACGGTCACAGCCAAAGATAGTGGCAAAACCGTCGTAAAGGCGACCAAACAAGGCGTGATGTTGGCACCTAATACGACGTTTAATTACCCATTGTTACTCAACAAACAGAAGCTTCAAGCGGGGACGTATCATTTACACTTGGTTGCGCACAATAGCGCTCATAAGTGGACTTTTGACCGCGATTTCAAGATTAGTGCTGCCACGGCTAAGACGTATAACCAGGATACGGTTGATGATAACGGCATCAGTATCTGGTGGTTGATTGGTCTGGGCGCACTGGGCATGTTGATTGTAGTCTTACTGATTTTGTGGTTAGTGCTTTTCTTGAAGAAGCGGCGGCAATCCCAAGACTAACAGCAATCGGCTCGGTGTTTAGTTTGGGGCCGCTAAGCGTCATGAACAATTAGTAGCTGGGCAAAAAAGGGGGACTGACAAATGATGCGATGGCTGTTGATACGGGGCTTACTGGGCTTATTAATCGGCCTAGGACCATCCATCGGGGGAGCTGCTCAGACGGTGGGCACTTCGTCGACACAAATACAGTTCTATACGTCACGTTCAGCGGACAAACAAACGCCTACGACGGTGCAACAAATTCCGCAGGGCGACGTTGTGTACGCAACGAAGGCTGTCAAAGCCGCGCCCAATCGCTTTGTCGGTCAGTGGCAACAGGTACTAGCAACGGGCCGTTTGCCCCAAACCGGGGTCCAAGCGAATCACTATTATCAGTGGCTCGGGTTCCTGACCTTAATGGCACTCTTATTAGGGTGGCAGGTGCTTAAGTTAATGCGTGAAAGGGGGGCGAACACGTGAAACGACTGCGGCATATTAAGCTAGGCATGCTGTTACTGAGCTGCTTAGCGTTTATCAGCATGCTAGCGATTACGAGTCAGGCAGCGGCGCCCGTGACGTCTGCGACAACGACAATCGCTAATTCGAGTAATAAGTACTACACTTACTTTAATAGCGGTGATGTCGTTGGGTTCAATATCTCGGGTGGAATTGGGATATATCCAAGCTTAACCAAAGTGACGGCCAACTATGCGGATCAGGGACGTATATCGACTAAGACTACCACAATAACGTTGACCTTTAGTGGTTCGTTGTTTGCGAATAGTTCGGAGATTAAAACGCTATATTACGATGTCTTTTATAAGCAAGCAACCGAAGAATTTGGAACTTCACTAGTGACCAAGACTCCGACAAATATGGCGACTGGTTCTAGTACGGTATCGATGAATACTAACAAGACTTTGACAGTCGATATGAGTAAGTTAAAGGATAATTTGCCAGTATATATTGGGTTTCGATTAACTACAGTAAAGGGTGAGACATCCACGTACCGCTTGGCAGTGTTTAATCGGATTAGCCTTAATACGACGCTGAATACGCCAACAACGACGGATACCACTCTGACAGGAACTGGGATTGCCGGTAATACCGTCAGCACGACAATTAATGGTAAGTCGTACACGGCGACAATCGGTAGTGATGGTAAATATGAAATTAAGTTAAATGATGGCTTCAGTGGGGTCACTTCAGTCACAGTAACGCAGACGGGAGAAGCCGATTATGGCGAATCTGAATCGGTGACTAAGGACGTGACGATACCACCGCTGACAATCAAAAGTAGCAGCACAGCGGTGAATTTGTCCGTGAGTGATCTAGCGGCGTTAACGTCTGATAGCGATGCTGTTAATTGGTTAGTTAAGCAGGCTGGCGTGGTTGCGACGAATCCTAGTAATGCTAATGACACGATGACTTATCATGCGAGTGAGAGCGGTCTGGTCGCGTTATTCAAGGGGCTCGCTGATAATCAGAGTACTGCGGTTCACATTTATGCAACGAGCGCTAGCGGCTTAACGTCTGATAAAATTGCGCTACAAGTGACTAAGTTAGCAGGGACGCTGTCGTTTGGTCAATTAACGACCAATATGAGCTTCGGCGATTTAAAGGTGCCGTTGACACCACAAGTCTATCAACCGACTAATCCACTAGCCATCAGTGTGACTGATACCCGGGCGACCGGGGCTAAGTGGTATTTGTACGTTAGTGCCACGCCGCTGACATCGACAACGGTCAGTGGACGGACGTTGAAGGGCGATTTGGTTTACCGTGATGGTAGTGCACAGACCGTCTTAACGAATCAAGCGACGTTGGTCCAACAGGGACAAAAAGTCGCGGGGACGACCGATACGGTAGTCACTGATGATTGGTCGACAACGAAGGGAATCGGATTATCAGCGCAACCAGGTATTTACGCTGATACTTATCAAGGTACCTTGAGTTGGACTCTGAGTGATACGCCAGATAAATAAGTTAGCGTGTATCAGTTGGGTGACGGGGACTTTGACCAGTTACACTTGAATTTTTTACTGGTTCGCAGTTGACAAGTTAGGTGTCGTCATGGTTTACTATTAGCTATAAATTGAAACGGAGGATGACTAATATGTCATTAGCAACTAACCTTCAATTAAATAATCAATTTGCCTTTAGCTTTTTCTTTAGATAGCGTTTGTATTCGTTTGATGGATACAAGCGCACGCAACGCGTTTGTATCTATCGAGAGCTAAAGTTATTCAACATGACTTAAACGCCAGGTAGATGCAGGGACAATCTATCTGGAAAAATATCGGGCCCGATAAAACACCAGTTAGATTCTTCCCAGAATCTAACTGGTGTTTTTTGTTTTCAGTCCGGTTCATCAAGACGTTGATGAACGTTGGGCGAACCAGACAATTTTTAAGGAGCGTTTCAAGATGAAAAAAACAACTTTAGGGGTATTAATTTTAGGTGCTGGGTTACTATTAGCTGGTTGTGGCAAACAAGCAACGAGTGGTCAGCAAAGCGTGTCGGTGGGCATCTTACAGGTAGTTCAACATGGTTCACTAGACCAAGCGCGCAAGGGGTTCAAAGCCGGATTACAAAAAGAATTAAAAGCGCATAACAGTAAAGTAACGGTCAAGTATCACTATCTAAATGCACAGGGTGATCAGAGTAATTTGAATACAATGAGCCAACAACTCGTCCAACAGAAAAATGATTTGTTAGTTGGCATCGCAACGCCAGCTGCTCAGGCATTAGCCAAGAAAACGACGACGGTGCCGACCTTGGTTACGGCCGTAACTGATTTGAAAGCGGCGGGATTGGTGAAAAGTGATACGAAGCCCCAAACTAATGTGAGCGGCACGAGCGATTTAATGCCCGTCGGCAAACAATTACAGTTATTGAAGAATATGAGTACAGGTAATAAACCGTTGGGGATTATGTATAACTCGTCAGAAGAAAATTCAGTGCTACAAGTCAAGTTGGCGAAGGCTTACGCGAAAAAGCACGGTATCAACTTAAAGGTCGTTAGCGCAACGAGTACTAATGACGTTGCCAGTGTTTTGGCCGGTTTGACGGGTAAGATATCTGGCCTTTACTTACCAACCGATAATTTGATGGCGAGTGCGATGAAGACGATTGGTCAGAAGACCAAGGCTGCAAAGCTACCAGTGGTAACGGGTTCGATTGAAATGGCTGAAGATGGCGGGACTGCGACGTATGGTCTTAACTATTACGAATTAGGTGAACAGACTGGAAAAATGGCTTACCAAGTCTTAATCAAGAAGCAGAAGCCGCAAACAATGGCGGTTCAAACAGCTGACAAGTTACACCTCTACGTCAATAAAGCGAATGCTAAGGCAATCGGCTTACAACCAAGTACAATCAAGCAACCATAAGAGGGGAGCGAGGTAATATGTTAATCACGAGTATTGGACAAGGTTTATTATGGGCGCCACTGGTCATCGGGGTGTTCCTCACTTTCAGAATTTTAAACATCCCTGATTTGACCACCGAGGGTAGTTTTCCATTAGGGGCTGCCGTGACGATTAGTAGCATGTTGGCCGGACAGTCAGCTATCGTGGCGAGTTTATTAGGATTTGTCGCCGGATGTTTGGCCGGCTGGGTCACGGGGGTATTAGATACTAAGCTTAAAATGCCGTCATTATTGGCCGGAATTCTGACGATGACGGGACTATATTCCATCAACATGCACATTATGGGCAAAGCGAATATTCCCTTGCTTGACCAGAAAACGTTGATGGGCTGGTTACCAGCGAGTTGGTCTTTGAATTTACAAACTATCGTGATTGGTGCGATGGTCACGCTGGTCGTCCTGGCCGGGTTGATCTGGTTGTTTCAGACGCGTTTGGGACTGTCTTTGATGGCAACGGGTAATAATCCTGCGATGAGTGCTGCGAATGGAATCTATACCGATCGGATGGTCATTATTGGCTATATGTTATCTAACGGTTTGATTGCTTTATCGGGTGGTCTGATTGCACAGAGTAACGGCTACGCGGATATTGGGATGGGCATTGGGACGATTGTCATCGGGCTGGCTTCAGTGCTAGTTGGTGAAATCTTCTTACATGGTCGTCAAATCTGGGTCCGTTTGACTGGAATGGTCGTGGGCGCCATTATCTATCGTTACTTATTGACTTTGGCAATGGGTTTAGGTTTCCCCGTCAATGACTTAAAGATTTTATCAGCGGCGATTCTTGTCATCGTCATCTGCTTGCCACTATTACAAAATAAATACCGGACAAAACGGCAGTTACGCCGGTACCTTAAAGAGATTGGAGTCGATCAACATGCCACAACCAACTATTCTGAACGTCCAACACTTACAAAAAGTCTTCTTTCCCGGAACCAGCAACGAGCGGCACGTCTTAAAGGACGTAAATCTAACGATTGAGCCTGGCGAATTTGTGGCGGTTATTGGGAACAATGGCGCCGGTAAGTCGACCTTGCTCAATACGATTGCGGGAACACTGAACTCTGATGCTGGCGAAATCACACTTGCTGATCATCGTGTGACCAATCGTCCCGTTGCGTATCGGTCACGGTGGGTGGCCCGGGTGTTCCAAGATCCTAAGTTGGGTACCGCTGGCGAACTAAGTGTGGCCCAGAATCTCACGTTAGCCCAACGTCATACGGGGAGCTTGAGTCTGCGCCGTTATCGCCAACGTGGACAGGAAGAACGATACTTAAGGTTGCTGGCTAGTCTTAATATGGGGTTAGAAGCGCGACTGAATACGCAAGTGAAGTATTTATCCGGGGGGCAACGGCAAGCCCTATCCTTACTGATGGCCACCTTGAGCCAACCAGAGCTGTTGTTGCTGGATGAGCATACAGCGGCGCTTGACCCGAAGACGAGTGCGGAAGTGATGGCACTGACCCAACAAATCGTGACGGCCAATCATCTGACAACGATGATGATTACGCATAAGATGAGCGACGCGTTGGCGTATGGCAACCGGCTGGTGATGGTGCAGGATGGGCAAATCAAGTTGGACGTGCGTGGTGCCGAGAAGCAAGCATTGCGGACGGATGACTTGGTGACGATGTTCGCAGCTGAGGTGTGAGGCTGTCGTTGCAAAAAACGACTTGCAACGGCCGATGATCAATTAGCAGGTCATTATCTTACTTAACGAATTTCGCAATCAAATAAATGATCAGTCCTAAACTGATGAGACCACCGATGATAGATATAATGAAAATTAAATCGCCAAAATACATTGGTTTTCCTTTCTAGCTTAGCGCATGCTGAGCAATACCAAAATATAATTATTGTAGGTTCGGTTAGTCACCGCTTCGTGCAAATCATGATTAAGGCGTGCTGTTAGTTTAGATTGCAGTTCATCAACACGTGTTCGTCCGACTTCCGAGGCTAGGTGACAATCGTTTTAGCATACCATATTAGTTTCGTGGCGATAATATTCATATGACGTATAATTCTGGAAAGATCAGTTAATTGAATAATCCATAATTGCCGGTAAACGTTGCTAAATGGCGAATGAGTTACGTTAAGGAAAATTTAAGGAATTGTCCGGCGATTTGATTATCGAAAACAGCCCCCTGAGTATCAAATACGTAGGGGGCTGTTCATATAATTGGCGCATGTAACAAGTTATTTCGTCGTGACCAACATAATCTCATCACTGACTTTGACTTGGTTGGTCAACATCTTGAATTTCATCAAATTGACAGCATCCATGTTAGTGATGATAACCATCATGGTTGTGGCCTTACCAGCAGCCTTAATCGCTGCCAGGTCAGCTTTGGCAACTACTTCGCCATGGTGAACGGGTTGATCGGTTTGGACTAGTACTTCAAAGGGAGCACCGTTCAACTCAACGGTATCAATACCCATATGCAGCAGAATTTCTAACCCTGAATCGGTTTTAAAACCGATTGCATGCTTGGTAGGAAAGACGGTGCTGACCGTCCCGTCGACCGGCGCCGTAATCGTCCCGTCTGCGGGATCAATTGCGAAGCCATCGCCCAGCATCTTCTTAGCAAATGTGTCGTCGTCGACGTTTTCAATATCTACGTACTGACCGTTAGCGACGCTGTAAAAGTCGGTGGTCACACCACTAGTGATATTAGTCGCAGTTGGTGCTGTCGCAACAGCTTCATTGCTAGTCGTGGTCTTAGTAATGGGTGCGTTCGTGAGCTTTAAGTGGCTCAACGCGTCGGCGACGAATTGGACTTCGGTCCCAATAATGATTTGTAGATTATGGTCGTCTAATTTGTTAATACCAGCAGCACCACTGTGTTTGATAGCGGCTTCATTAATGGTTGACGTATCGGCTAATTGCAATCGGAGACGGGTCGTGCAGTTATCGACAACCGTTAAATTATCGGCACCACCGAGCGCAGCGTAAATTTGCTTGGCTTGACGTGTGTATTTGTCATCATCCGCATCAGTGGCGATGGCTAAATCATCGGCGTCATCGGCTGTCACTGGTTCGCGGCCCGGTGTCATCAAATGGAACTTCTTGATTGCGAAGTCAAAGCCAAAGTAGTAAATGACGGCTAGAACCAATCCTTGTAAGATTAACATTAAAGGTTGATTAGCAATCGGGTTTTTAAGGCTTAAAATGTAGTCAACTAACCCGGCGGAGAAGGCAAAACCGGCTGTTCAGTGCATGAAGGCAGCAAAGGCTAGCGATAAACCAGTGAAGATTGCGTGTAAAACATAGAGTGGCCAAGCTACGAACATAAATGAGAACTCTAATGGTTCGGTCACACCGGTAAAGAAGGACGCAAACGCACCGGCCATCATCAGGGATGCCGTTTCAACTTTACGTTCTGGTAGCGCATTGCGGTAAATCGCGTAGGCCCCAGCTGGTAAACCAAACATCATGACTGGGAAGAAACCAGCTTGGTACATCCCAGTCACACCCTTGATCCCCTTGTGTGCTAAGAATTTACCAATATCATTGATGCCAGCAACGTCAAACCAGAAAACGGAGTTGAGTGCTTGGTGCAACCCAGTTGGAATCAATAGGCGGTTGAAGAAGCCATAGAGACCGGCCCCAACGGCACCGAGACCCACGATGAATTTGCCAAAGGTAACTAACGCATCATAGACGGGCGGCCAAACAATGAGAAGCGCGACGCTGACTAATAACATGGTCAGCGCGGCTAAGATTGGGACTAGACGTTTACCACTGAAAAATGAAAGAGCCATCGGTAGTTTGGTCTCGTGGAAGCGATTGTAAAGAGCTGCGGCAATCAGACCAGAGATGATCCCAATGAAGACGTTGCCAATTTGACCAAACGCTGGATTAACAGTGGCTACCTTGATATTCAAGAGTGTGGCGACCGATTCTGGTTTTAAAACGTTAGTTGGTAATTCAAAGGCAACTAAACCAGCAAGAGCGGCTGCGCCATCTTTATCTTTTGACATACCGAGTGCCAAACCAACTGCAAAGAGTAGTGGTAATTGGCTCAGAACAGCGTTACCACCGGCTTGTAAGAAGTGTGCGACGATGTCGTTACTAGCAGATGCCCACCAGTTACCAATTCCCACAAGTAAAGCTGCTGCGGGTAGAACGGCAACGGGTAATTGCAGTGAACGGCCCATACGTTGCAAATAATTCTTCATGTACAAAATCCCCCTAAAAAGATAGTTTTGAATAAGTGCAATCATTATTGTACGGTGCTGAAAGCGCTATTACAACCGCTTTTTATTGGTATAGTCCATTGGTTTAATAAGATTAACAGTACAATTGGGAGTGGTCTAATATAAATACAAATACGGAACTACAAGTCCGACAAGCATAAGTAATACTGGTATAAACGATGACCCCAGGTAATGAGCATAAAAAATAAATATTGGTCGGAATAATAGGTGCTAATGATAGCGATTTCAAAATAATTGTGAAAACAAATACAAAATCAGTTATAATAAGATTGATTAATGAATTTGTTACTTTTAAAAAAGGAGTTGTTTAGGATGCCAACAACCATGACTACTAATATTAAAAATAATGATTTTAAAGACGTGGTGTTTAACCGCCAATCAGTACGGCAGTTTGATCCGACTGTCAAAATTGAGCGTGAAGAATTGCAAACGATTATTGATGAGACAATCAGCGCACCATCAGCATGCAACTTGCAATCCTGGCATTTTGTGGTTGCCGATAGTGCGGACGGTAAGGCAAAGGCGAAGTCGGTTTTAATGCCATTTAATTATCCACAAATTGATTCTTGTTCAGCCATGATTTTTGTCCTGGGCGATACGCAATCGCATTTGGTCTATCGGGACGTGTGGAATAAAGCTTGTGAAGAAGGACGCATTACCCCGGAAAAGCGGGATCAAATCTTCAAGACGTTCTTACCAATGTATGAAAATGCGAGTCCAGAATTTCTACAAGCTGATGCGATGATTGATAGTAGTATGGCCGCAATGCAATTACTATTGATTGCCCGCGCACATGGCTATGATGCTAATCCAATTGCGGGTTATGCGGCAGATAAAGTCGCGACGACCTTTGGCTTGGATGCCAAGCGCTATGTACCAGTGATGGCTATTGCACTTGGCAAGGCAGCTAGCGAACCAATCACGACAACGCGTTACGCTGGCACGCAGGTTACCGAATTCATTTAATTGAGTTAACCTTTTGATATCTCAAACCTTGATTTAATAGGGCTTGAGATATTTTTTGAACTTTTGGTTAGAATTTTAGTTAGTTTTTGTTGTATTTATCTAACTATCGTGCTAACATAAGCATCATTCAAATCAAGGAGGACAAAAATTCATGACAGTTAATAATCGTGATTTATTTAGTAGTTTTGGGAAGTTATTTCAAAATCGGGCCTTCGTCATGGCGGTTGCGCAACAATTTCATTTTGGCGACCATGGTTCTGAGCGTAGCGGGCGTGGTCAAATGGGCATTTTACGGGTATTGGCGGATGCACCCGCTGGTTTAACCAATGCTGAGATTGCTGAGATCTTAGATATTCGGCCGAGTTCAGTCAGCGCCACATTGAACCGTTTGGAAGATGGCGGCTTGATCGAACGTGAACCTAGTGCTCATGACAAACGCGTGGTCATCGTGCGGTTAAGTGACCGTGGTCGTGAGATGGCGGACCATCGCGCGCAAGGAACGAGTGATCTGGCGGATCAGTTATTTGGTAATCTGACGGATGATGAGCGCGATCAGTTACAACATTTATTAGATAAGTTGCGGGCCAATGCGGATGACATCGATATTCAAGATTTAATGCAATTTGGTCAACAACACGGTTTTGGCCCACGTCCCGGTTGGGGTCATGGGCATCATTGGTTTAATTAAATTTTAGAAACACGAGGCATAAGAGCAGATGGAACGACCACAAGCAGCATACTCGCGTCCAGCGGGTGGTAAATTTGATTTAAAACAATTCTTACAATTGATTCGGCACGCTAGCCCTCGTTATTGGCAACTCTGGTTGGGCTTGGCATTAGGCTTATTGGCGACTGGTGCGCAGTTGATGGTGCCCAAGTTTGCCCAAACGTTGATTAATGGGTTTAGTCACGGCGTTAATCAGACCTTACTAATTGGTGTGATTGGCTTATTCTTGATCAGTGCAGTCATTAGCGCGTTATCAGGTTCCTTATTGGGGATTTTTGGTGAAAATGTTGTCGCTAATTTACGGGGGACTTTATGGCATAAATTAGTCCGGCTCCCGGTTCGCTACTTTGACAACGTTAAGACGGGTGAAATGACGTCGCGGTTGGTGAATGATTCGACGCAGATCAAAGACTTGCTCGCTAACGCTTTTCCGCAAGTCGTGACGTCACTGATGCAATTGGTTGGGGCCATCGCAATCATGGTCTTAATGGACTGGCGAATGACCTTGATTATGGTCTTGGCGATTCCAGTTGTTTTATTAGTCATGTTTCCAATCATGCGGCAGACGGGCAAGATTGGTCATGAACGCCAAGATGCTTTAGCTAATTTTAGCGGGACGGCAGAAGAAACGCTGAGTGAGATTCGCTTAGTGAAATCGTCCAATGCTGAACCAGTGGAAACAACGACTGGTTCACATCAGATTAAGACGTTGTATCGAATTGGACTACGCGAAGCCATTTATGATTCCATCTCAAGTCCAGTGATGACGGCAACGATGATGGCGTTATTCGTTGGGGTACTATTGTATGCGTCTGCGCGGGTTGCCAGTGGAACGATGACGATGGGGACTTTGGTCTCATTTTTAATGTATCTATTCCAAATCATTGGCCCAGCTGGGATGCTTGGTCAGTTCTTCACCACGTTAGCAAAGGCCAGTGGCTCGACGGCCCGGATTCGGGAGTTGTTGAATGAACCAGAAGAACAATTGACGGTTGGTGTTGAACACGCAGTCGCCAATGAGACTTTGGCGATGCACCATGTTGACTTTGCCTATGATGATGATCAACAAATTTTACACGATGTCAGTTTTGAAGCTAAACCAAATACGGTGGTGGCGTTTGCGGGACCGTCTGGTGGTGGTAAGTCGACTATCTTTGGCCTTCTGGAACGTTATTATCAACCAACCGCTGGTGAAATTAGTATTGGCGAGCAAGATGTTAATGAACTAAGTCTCAATAGTTGGCGGTCACAAATCGGGTATGTCAGTCAAGACTCGGCAATCATGGCCGGCACGATTCGTCAAAACTTAACGTACGGTGCTGATCGGTTATACTCCGACAATGAGTTGTGGCACGTCTTAGAATTAGCTTCCGCGGCTGACTTTGTACGCGCCATGGCAGATGGCCTTGAGACGCAAGTTGGCGAACGTGGGGTTAAAGTCAGTGGTGGTCAACGGCAACGGTTAGCCATTGCCCGGGCCTTTCTACGGGACCCCAAGATTCTAATGCTCGATGAAGCCACTGCTAGTCTGGATTCCGAATCGGAAGCGATGGTCCAACAAGCCCTCGGCGAATTAATGAAGGGCCGGACGACCCTAGTGATCGCCCACCGGCTGAGCACAATCGTGGATGCGGATCAGATTTACTTCATTGAAGATGGGCATGTGAGTGGTTCAGGTACGCATCAAGAGCTGATGGCGAACGTCCCACTCTATCGGGATTACGTTAAAATTCAATTTAAAGATTAACTAAAAATAGTTGGTTACCATGACGTGGGCACGTGGCAATCAACTGTTTTTGTTGTCTAGTATCGGTCAGAAAAGCATAATTTGATGAAATATGTCGGGATGGATTGTTATTATAAAAGAATATACATTTTATATATTAAGCGCTATCATTGTTATGATAACTAGTTTAATTGATAAAGGAATGATAAAACGATGCAGTCATTAGGAGTTATTGATATTGGTGGAACGACCATTAAGTTTGCTGTGTGGCAAGATCAGCAATTAGTTGCTAAGACCAAAGTTACGACGCCCACAACGCTAGCTGAATTTTACACTTTGCTAACCACGCAGGTTGAGCAGATGAAACGCGATTATCAAATTGCTGGTGTAGGCATTAGTTCGCCCGGGGCTGTCAACAAGGCAACTGGAATTATTGAGGGTGCCAGCGCACTGCCGTATATTCATAATTTTCGGATTCAGTCGGAATTACAACGCCGTTTTGAATTACCGGTCAGTATGGAAAATGACGCCAATTGTGCGGCGTTGGCTGAATTGGCGGATGGAGCGGGGAAACAGGTTGCTAGCCTGTGCTTCTTAATTGTGGGAACCGGTGTTGGTGGGTCGGTCATTGTGAATCATCAAATTTGGCACGGTGCGCACTTATTTGGTGGTGAGTTTGGATTCACGCTCATGAATGACCATCAGATCTTAAGTGAGGTAGGTACTGCGGTAGCTGTTGCGAAGCGGTACAACGCGAGCCATCCAGCTCAACCTGAGCTAGACGGGCAAGCCGTGTTTGAACTGGCTGCCAAGGGTGATACTGATGCTCAAGCCGAAGTTCAAGTTATGGTTCGGGCCTTAGCGCGGGCCATCTACAACTTACAATACAGCTTTGACCCGGAATTGATCGTGATGGGCGGGGCGGTCTCAAATAATCCGCACCTACTCCCAGCAATCAATGCTGAAATTGAGAAATTGCGGGCAACGGTCAAAATTGCTTCTATAAAACCAGATGTTGTGGCTTGTCATTTCACCGATGAAGCTAATTTACGGGGAGCGGTCGTTGACTTTTGTCAGACGTATCTGGACATTCAAAAATAAAAGTCTGAAAAGTCGATGGCAAGCAAGTTATTCGCATTTCAACGCCAACTTACTTAGAATAGTCATAATAATTATAAATTCTAAGTAAGGAAGTATGGACTGATGGTAATGCGTGATCTAAATATTGGCACGAAAGTCGGGTTAGGCGTCCTCAATGACCGGTGGGCCGCGTTAGTACTGATCAACCTGAAGGCGGCGCCAACTGAGATTATGAATTTGCGCCAGCGAGTTAGGGGTCTTAGCACGCTTAAACTACTGAATGTTTTAGCTAAATTAACCGAATTAGGATTAGTTGCGACTGCAGGGAACTATCAATTTCAGTTGACGACTGCGGGCATTAGTTTTCAAAAGCAACTGCATCAGTTGGAAGTGTGGGGCGATCAAATGATCGTGGCCATGCACTGAATATAATAAGTATTGACTGTCGTGACTAAAAGCTGGTCGTAATCCACAATTATGGGATTATGACCAGTTTTTAGTTTGGTTTCTAGTTATTATCGGCCCCAAGCGGACGATCGGAAAAGAGATGGTAAGCTGCGGTGTAGCGGCTCTGAACGATAATGTTGGCAACTACTTCAGGTGGCTCCGGATGGGCCTTGGTCAGCCAGTGCTGAATAATTGCCAGCACGCCACTAAAGTAGATTGGCATGGCGTAGTCAGCCGGAATCGACTGGAAATATTGATGATTTAAGGGCGCCTGCTCAGTAGTGGCGAGTAAATTATCAATGAGACCGGCCTGAAACTGATCAAGAAACTGTGGATCACCATGGGGGCCAAGCAAGGCCTGAAAACTAGCTAATTGGGTGTTGATATTCGTTGTTAATTCCAGATAGGTTGGATAAGCATTCCGCGGGTCAGGATGAACCAAGGCAGCTTGAATCCCTTGGTTAAGGACTTGCTTTGAAACGGTTGCTTGTTCGATTAAAGCATGTTCGAAAGCGTGAATGAAGTCGTAAATATCTTGAAAGTGACTGTAAAAACTCCCACGACTAACGTGGGCTGCTTTGACGACCATGGTGACAGTCAATTTAAAGATGGGTGTCGCTGTCAGTAGTGTTGGGACAGTTGCGAACATTTTCTGTACGGCAAGCGGATAGTTAGTTGTCATCATGTCACCTCCTGTAAATGGTCAATTTGACATCAATTGTACATTTCCAACGCACTCGTTTGGTCTTAGACTATGGTTATTCTAAAAAACGAGGTGCAGCTAATGTCAAAAATTGATTTTCATACCCACTATTTACCAACGAGTTACGTTGAGGCACTAAAGCGTCATGTTCCAGGTGATCCTGATGGCTGGCCGACACCTGAGTGGACACCACAGCTTACGCTTAACTTTATACGTGATAATGATATTAGTTACTCGATTTTATCGCTATCATCCCCACACGTGAACTTCGGTGATAAGGCGGAAACCATACGCTTAGTTGAAGCGGCTAACGACGATGGTAAAAGCTTGGCCCAGCAATATCCAGATCAATTAGGATACTTGGCGAGTCTACCAATCCCTTATGAACTGGATGCTGTCAAAACGGTGCAACAGGCTTTGGACCAGGATGGTGCTTTAGGCGTCACAGTGCCAACCAACTCACGTGGACTTTACTTTGGATCACCAGTCTTGGAACGGGTCTACCAAGAACTAGATGCTCGCCAAGCGATTGTGGCTTTGCATCCAAATGAACCAGCAATCTTGCCTAAAAACGTTGATATTGATTTACCAGTGCCGTTGTTGGGATTTTTTATGGATACCACGATGACGTTTATTAATATGTTGAAGTATCACTTCTTTGAAAAATATCCTAATATCAAGGTGATTATACCGCATGCTGGTGCTTTTTTGGGAATTGTTGATGATCGAATCGCACAATATGCGCAGAAGGTTTATCAGGTGGATGTTTATGATGTGATGCACCATGTTTATTTTGACGTAGCTGGAGCCGTGCTACCACGGCAGTTGCCAACTTTAATGAGCTTGGCTCAGCCTGAGCACCTACTTTACGGGAGTGATATTCCATATACGCCGTTAGATGGCTCGCGGCAATTAGGTCACGCTTTAACAACGACTGATCTATTAACAAATGAGCAGAAACAAGCGATCTTTTACGATAACGCCCATCGCTTACTGACTGAGTAAGTGATGTTAGGATAACTGTTGAATTTTTGACGTGACCAATATTAAAAACCGGAACACCTGTTAATTACTGGTGTTCCGGCTTTTTTACGTTATTGTTAGCATAATTAGTTGGGCTAATCTGCTGTACGGGTAATGCAAGTAATCAGAACCCTCGTCTAAAAATAAAGTGGCTATGGTGTTGCTGTTTTAGCCATTGTCTGACCGACTGTTGCGGTATATTCACGTTCACCAAGACTGTTGGGATGTAAATTATCTTTGACAAACCAGTTGTCGTTGTCTTGCGCAACGTATAGCCAATCAATGAGATGCACATTGTTATATTTTTTAGCGGCCGCGGCAATCAATTGATTGTTAGGGTCTTGCCAATCTTTGCCTGGAACGCGGGTGTTGACCCAGTAAATCTGGTGGTTGCTGCCAATCTGATCAATGATCCCATCGATTTCGGCGGCACTCGTTGGACCGTTCGTCCCCAAGTTGATCAGCACGTTTTTCTGAATTGCATTATCAGCTTTTAATTGGCTAATGACGGCTGGTGCTTCCGACACTTGGCGACCAACCTTGGCGTTAACGTTAAAATGGTCAAAGATTTGTTTTAAGTCACTCGTGGTGCGGACCATGATTGAATCACCGATCCCCGTCACTTTAAGTTTGCGCAGGACGTGAATTTCACTAGTGGATAATTGATATTTTTCACCAAGGGCACTATCCGAAACGGCGTGTGTAGCGCCCTTAGTTTTAGTATTCCCCGTAATGGCGTTGCCAATACTGACAACCTGTTGCTTAATGGTTGGTGTTGGAATGATTAATGCGCCACCAATGAAGACGACAGCAAAGATTCCGACCAACCAATAAATTAATTTTTGATGTTTCATTTGGCACCTCCATACCCCGCTATAAGATTAGCTTACCACCATTACAGTGTCAATTATGAAATTTATCATAAGGTGCTTAAAGTGGTGTGATGGCAGGTTTGTCAGTCGGACTGTCTAAGTTGAATTTGAAAAGACCATTGGAAAGTTAATTGGTGCTTGTTAGACTAAGGCTAGTGCTTTTGGAGGTGGTTAAATGCAAAAGAAAACGGTGGGACTGTTATTAGCCAGTGCCGGGCCTTTTTTGTGGGGAAGCTCGGGAACGGTGGCACAACATCTATTTGACACCACAACGATTTCGCCGTTGTGGTTAGTGGCGGTGCGGATGCTAGTATCTGGAGGTCTGTTAATTTTATATGGATTTAGTCGCCGGTTACCGGTCATGGCCGTGTTTCATGACTGGCGGGCAACGGTGCGTCTGATTGTGTTCAGCCTGTTCGGGATGGCTGGCGTTCAATTGACTTATTTTATGGCAATCAGTACTGGTAATGCGGCGATGGCCGCAATTTTGCAATTCTTGTCACCGGTGATGATTATTATCTTTATCACCGCCACGACTTGGCAGCTTCCAGGGAAAGTGGATGTCATTTCTGTGGTCTCCGCAATCGCTGGGACGGTTCTAATCGTCACGGAGGGGCACACTGACTCGCTGGCTTTGCCAGTAATTGCAATTATCTGGGGATTGTTGGCCGCGGTTGGTGCAACCATCTACACATTAATGCCAACAAAATTATTAAAAGTGTATGGCGCCACACCCATTGTTGGTTGGTCAATGCTGATTGGTGGTGGCTTGGTGCTAGTCGGAACAGGTGCTTGGCACCATTCGCCACAGCTAACCTGGGTGGCGTGGGGGCAAGTCGGCTTCGTCGTGATTTTTGGCACGATGCTGGCCTACTTGTTCTTTTTACAGAGCTTGGAATACATCCTACCAACGACTGCTAGTGTTCTGGGAGCTATTGAACCCCTAGCAGCAACCATTTTAAGCGTCTTATTTTTGCACGTTCACTTTAACTGGGTCGGACTGATTGGGGCGATAATGATTGTCGGGGTAACTATTTTGCAATTTGCAGCGACACGCGCCAATCAGTTTGTCTCTAAGTGAGCATTGATTGGTATAGATGGGGACCAAACAATATATGAACATATTAATCGTTTTATTCACAAATTCTATTGAAAATCCATCTTGCTAGCGTATACTTTTCGATGAAGGATATTATGTTACGAGGGGGATTTTTTTATGAAGTTAAGTAAGCGGGGACTATTCTGGCTACTTGGGTTAGTAAGTTTTGCAATTTTACTACTATTTAGTCAGCCACTAGGGGCCCAAGCCGCAACTAATTATCATGCGAAGGATTACACAACTGCCGCATCGGTCATCAATGGTCCTGATTTTAAGCACGCTGATACCATTCAAATTCAGTATCAAATGAGTTTTGGGGATACGGCTTTCAAAGCTGGGGACACAGTCACTATTGATATGCCAGCTAATTTGGAACCACGGACCGTTGGGGCTACTTTTGATGTGACTGATGCTGTGACTGGTACTGTGATTGGTACGGGTGTCGTCGGCGGGGATGGTCAGGTCGTACTGACCATGAATTCGGCGATTGAAGGTAAAACTAATGTAAAGATTGATGTTAACCTGGGAATGAAGTACCGTTATGATGACTTAGGGGAACAAGACGTTGTGTTTGATACCCAAGACGGTCAAGATACATCAGTGATCAATATGGTTGCTAATGAAGCTAATATGTCTAAAAAAGGCACCATTGATAAAGAAAATGGCACGATTAAGTGGACCTTACTTGTTGATCGGCGTGAAATTACCATGAAAAACTTATCGATTGCCGATACCATTGGTGATCATCAGCAAATGATCAAAGGTATTGAAGTCTACAATGGTGAATGGTCGAGTGCCAACACTTACAAGCGGCGTGATAAGCTTAGTGACGATGCTTATCAAGTTAACTACAGCGATAATGGTTTTGACTTGAAATTCAACGATACAGTCAGCAACCTAGTTGTCATCGATTACTATACTAAAATTACGGATACAGAATTAATTGATCAAAATTATCATTTTAAAAATAAAGCTGTAATGGAATGGGGCGGCGGTACGTCCGGTGGCAAGAACAGCGAAGAAGCTAACGGTAAGGTCTACGAAAAAGTCGTTAACGGTGGGAGCGGTACTGGCGACTTAAGTTCCAGCTCGAGTTCGAACAGTTCTAGCTCAAATAATTCGAGCGACGTCGATTCCAGTTCCGACCATTCTAGCTCAGAAAGTTCAAGCGCTGTGGACTCCAGTTCCGACGATTCTAGCTCAAATAATTCGAGCGACGTCGATTCCAGTTCCGACCATTCTAGTTCGGAAAGCTCGAGCGCTGTGGACTCCAGTTCCGACCACTCTAGTTCGGAAAGTTCAAGCGCTGTGGACTCCAGTTCCGACCATTCTAGCTCAGAAAGTTCGAGCGCTGTGGATTCCAGTTCCGACCATTCTAGTTCGGAAAGTTCGAGCGCTGTGGACTCCAGTTCCGACCACTCTAGTTCGGAAAGTTCGAGCGCTGTGGACTCCAGTTCCGACCACTCCGGTTCTGAAAGCTCGAGTGATGTAAATACTAGTTCTGAGAGTTCTGACAATACGACTACGGAACCAGACAATGGCCACCAGACTGGTGACATTGAAGATCCCGAAGATAATACGGCGGTTTATCCAGATATCGATGAAGATACTGGGACCATCGATGTTGATGGTGGGTTCGATAGTAACTACGATGGGAGTACGACTTCCAACAGTACTAATTCGTCAAAACCATTGAAAGATTCAACTTCGAGTGTCTTTACGAGTACGCCCGCTAACACAACGACGGGCCAAGATGGTGCTGATCAAACGCCAGCAGCGGATACTAAAAAGTCTAGTGCTAAGACAACGGTATCTGAAAGTGACGCGTTGACCCCATCAACGCCTAACCAAGTTGCTAAATTGCCACAAACTAACGAAGCTAAGATGGACAGTCAAGCGCTTCGTTCAGTCGGCATTTTGTTAGGTGTATTAACGCTAGGTGCCGGTGCACTTATCCGTCATTGGTTTTAAGGCTAACTGATAGCCCTAAAATGATGCACATATAATGTTATTTTTTAAAACGGCCTTCTGTTAATTCAGAAAGCCGTTTTTAGTTAGCGGTCATTTAATAGCTAACTTGAAATAGTTAGATTAGTTAGCAATGGCGACCATGGTCGTTAGAAGGGCTCACTGGTTAACGCACGGCAACATTAGTTTACGACGGGTTCACAAGCGGCTGCTGACTACGTTAATCGTTATTAGTCGCAATTGGCATAACTGGTTGCGCAATTCGATTTGATTTTAACTGGATAATGGGGGTAAAGTAACGAATAGATAGAAATGGAGGTCACAAGATGAGTAACCGATTGATTTTTGATGCTGACTGGCTGGTGCCGGAACAGGTCCAAGTTGCCGGGCAGGCTATTCAATATTATGCTGCCCGTAATATTCAGTACGTTCAGCATCCAGTCGCAGCGATTCAGGTCCTAAACGTTTTTGTACCAGCCGCATACTTGCATGGCAGTTCAGTCAATGGTTATCAGCGGGCAACGGCGCCAATTCTGATGCCGAATACGGTCGGCGGTTATTTGCCAGGACCGGCGGATGATCCGCAACGTGTCACTTGGCCGACGAATGCAGGGACGATTCAACAGGCACTTAAACGCGGTTACGTTGTGGTGGCCGCTGGAATTCGCGGTCGTACGACGGTTGATAAGTCTGGGCAACGGGTCGGGCAAGCGCCGGCTTTTATCGTAGATATGAAGGCGGCAATCCGTTACGTTAAGTATAATCAGGGCCGGCTGCCAGGTGACGCGAACCGGATCATCACGAATGGAACGAGTGCTGGGGGTGCCACTTCGGCTTTAGCGGGTGCGAGTGGCAATTCGGCTTATTTTGAACCAGCCTTAACTGCGCTCGGGGCAGCACCGGCGACTGACGATATCTTTGCGGTGTCAGCTTACTGCCCGATTCATAATCTGGAACACGCAGACATGGCCTACGAGTGGCAGTTTAATGGTATTAATGACTGGCACCGTTATCAGCCTGTTGCGGGGACGACCAAGAATGGGCGACCAAAATTTGAACCGGTTAGTGGTCAGCTCACAGTTGAAGAACAGGCCCTTTCGTTGGCGTTAAAAGCCCAGTTCAGTACTTACTTGAACCAGTTGAAACTCACGGCCAGTGACGGGACGCACTTGACGCTTAATGAGGCGGGAATGGGTTCATTTCGTGATGTTGTTCGCCAATTATTGATATCATCTGCTCAGACGGCATTCGATCAAGGGACGGATATTCATAAGTACGCAGGCTTTGCCGTTACTGGAAATCAGGTGACGGACTTGGATTTATCAGCTTATTTGAAGTCGTTAACTCGCATGAAAGCCGTCCCGGCGTTTGACCAATTAGATTTGACGAGTCCAGAGAATAATTTATTTGGCGATGCAACGGCGAAAGCCAAGCACTTTACGGCCTTGGCACAGACGCGAAGTACGGTGACTGCACAACTAGCGGACGCTGAGCTGATTCAGGCGATTAATCCGCTCAGTTACTTAACGACAACTTCGTCACAAGTTGCTAAGCACTGGCGGATTCGCCACGGTGCGGCCGACCGAGATACGAGTTTTGCAATCCCGATTATTCTAGCAATAATGTTAGAAAATCATGGTTATGGCATTGATTTTGCGCTACCGTGGGATATTCCCCACAGTGGTGACTATGATTTAGGCGATTTATTTTCCTGGATTGATGGCTTGTGCCAATGATTTGAATACGATGAGTGAAAGCGACCAGCGAGGGCATCGTGCCTGGCTGGTCTTTTCGTTTAGTTGGCAACGATAATGTGATGAAAATACGTTGACAATTTTCAAAACACGTGGTTAAATGTAGCTATTCTCATTTTTATCTAATCATATTCTTATTAATTTAAATGGAGGCCTACATATGGAAGCAACTACGACCGCGGCTACCGCGACACATAAGATGAGTACCATGGATTACGTTTATAAAGTTTCGGCAGGTGTTTCTAATGCTATTTTAGTTTGTTTAGGGATTGGATTGTTATTGCAGTCACTCGCGAATTTTGTTCACTGGACGGCATTATACCAAGTCGGTGCGATTGCGCAAGTGTTATTGGGACCGGCATTTGGAGTCGCGATTGCCACGATGCTCAACAGCAACACGTTAGTTACGTTTAGCGCCATGATTTCGTCGACGATCGGGGCGAACGCTGTCTTTTTCTCTCAGTCCGCAACTAACGGCGTCACAGCGACGGGGCATACGTTGGCCCAAGCAGCTCAGAGCTCGATTTTTACCACCGGTCAACCGATTTCGGCCGTTGCGGCTGGGTTAGTCGCGGTTCTGATCGGTAATTATTTAACTGGTAAGACGCCGCTTGATATGATGTTGGTCCCGTTAGCGGCCACTTTTGTCGGTGCGGTGGTTGGTCTCGGGTTAGCAGCCGTAACGACGCCCGCGTTGGTCTGGCTGAGCAAGTTCATCGCGACTTCAATGAAGGTCAACCCGTTGATCGGTTCGATGGCCGTTTCACTTGCCTGGGCGTTATTTTTAATGACACCTGCGTCTTCGGCCGCATTGGCGGTGGCGGTCATGTTAGATCCCGTCTCATCGGGTGCGGCCTTAATTGGAACAACCGCCCAGTTCGTGGGCTTTACGATTATGTCTTTTCGCCAAAATAACTTGGGGGCCAATATCGCGCAGGGGATTATCACGCCTAAAGTCCAATTTCCAAACTTGCTGGTGAATCCACGGTTAGCGATTCCACCAATGGTTGCTGCGGTTATTGCCGCCCCGGTAGCGACGATTGCCTTTCATTTTTCAACCAGTTACAAGCTGGCCGGCTTAGGATTGAATTCGTTAATTGCACCGATTTCGTTAGCATCGACGAACTTTAACAGTTTTATGGTCTATCTCTTGACTGGGGTGCTGATGCCAGCAGTTATTTCAATCGTGCTGTACCGCATTCTAGTTGTGGCAAAGTGGGTCGAATCGCAGCAGCTACAGTTGGAAATCGTTTGATGTCCAGCCGATATTAAGAGCCTGTTTCTATGACTGATGTGAAGGCCATGGAAACAGGTTTTTTGTATAGTGTTAGCTGTTTGTTCAGGATAGGGTGAGTGCTCAGGACTATGAAATGGGACGTAAATCCACTATATTAAAGGTGTGAATAATGAATAAGTGAGATGACATCGATGGAATTTAAGATTAAACGGGATGGGTTGGCGTTACAGGCAAGGTTGGAGACTCCGGCGGCACCGAGCTCAACGCTAGTCATCTTAATGCATGGGTTTACGGCCGATATGGGATATGATACGACCCAATTTGTGCCGCAATTGGCGCAGGCATTAGTTGCTCACGGCTTGGCAGTTCTGCGTTTTGACTTCAATGGTCATGGCCGTAGTGAAGGTCGGTTTCAAGATATGACAGTGATTAATGAGATTGCGGACGCTAAAGCAGTTTTAGATGAAGCGTTGACCTTACATTATGACCACATTGTCTTGGCAGGGCATTCGCAAGGCGGGGTGGTAGCCAGCATGTTAGCAGGATATTATCCAGACGTGGTCGACAAACTGATCTTGATGGCGCCGGCCGCAACGTTAAAGTCCGATGCGCAACAAGGTGTTCTGCAAGGTGCGACCTATGATCCACAACATATTCCGGCCTATTTGAATATTCGTGATGGCCTTAAAGTTGGTGGCTTTTATTTGCGGACCGCGCAACAGTTGCCGATTTATGAGGTAGCTCAGCAGTATTCCGGTTCGGTGACATTGATTCACGGTACGGCCGACACGGTGGTCTCGCCACAGGCTTCTGAAAAGTATCATGAGGTCTATCAGCACAGTCAGTTGCATTGGGTTCAGGACGGTGACCATCGCTTTAGCGGCGATGTGCGCGCTACCGCGATCCAATTAGCACTGGCCGCGTTTAAATGATGACTTACGCCAGTTAATATAATGTTAGGTTAGTTAACGTTGGTGAGTTTAAAGGCGGTGCTGACAAATTAGTTTAATGTTCAATGAAAATAACCTTAATCTTTTACCGGAAGACGCCTATACTAAGAGTAGTTAGTTTTCTGAAAGTAAGGTGTGCAACGTGAAAAGTGAAGTACAGGGAATCATTCAAGATTTATATCAAGAATTAGCACCAACTGCGGCGAATCAAGAAATTCGGGCAGCACTATTGAAGGCACACCAACAATTGAAACAGGCGCCCCAGCTTGATCATGCGCTAATTAAGCGGTTAACGAATGACGTGACTTATAATATTTTTACTAAACAGTTGCGCTTGACGCCAACTGAAAACTTATTGGTTAGTGAGTTACTATCGGTCAGTCATCGGTTGAGTGCGTAATGGCTGAACCAGCGACTCATTTTGGAGGTGGGACGATGCGCCGAATCATCGCAATCGGGAAAGCACTAGTGACGGCCGGATGGTTAATAACGATTATTCTGGTGGGTTACGGTGTTAGCCGTCAGCTCAAGCGGACACTATTCGAGTAGCACCCTGTTATCGGTTACAAATTAATTTGCTCAATCTAATGAATATAAAAAGCCTCGTAAATTAACGCATTATCATAAGCGTTAATTTACGAGGCTTTATTTGTGATACCTTCGAACAACTAGTATTGACTACCGAACAAGTTACCAATTTGATTGGCAAAGTCAGTTGCGTGACTGAGAAGTGCAGTCTGTAAATCCTGCAGAATAATTTTATCCATAAAGTAGAACAGCAGGCTAACGACTAGAACCGCAATAAGGGCTAGGTAGACGCGGCTAATTAATGGTTGGGTCACCGACTTGTTAATGACGAAGATCAAACCTAATTGCCAGACAAGGACACTGACACTCAACAGGATAATCGACCATCTGAAGCTAGCCGCAATGGTAAAGAAGTTATCAACACTGAAGTTAACTAGGGACGAAGCAAACCATAATAATAGGTTCACAATAATTGCGTAATTGGTTAACTGACCGAAGCGTTTCATATAGGTCGTAAAGCCGACTTTGGTCCCACGACTTCCAAGTAAGCAAGTGACATAGCCGACAGCCAGGTAGAAGCACATGCTGATTAGGAGACATAAGAAAATCTTTAAGTCGGTGGAAAAAGCTAATTTACTAATGTGGAAATAGCTTTGACTGTCATTGGCAGTGGTCAGAAACTTATTGCTAATGGTTACAGCGGCCAACGTCATGAATAGTGCTTCAATGACAAAGGAAATGTAACTAAAATAACTTTCAGTTCGGACTTCACAGCTAGGATTTTTCCAGCTAGCCAAGAGCCAACTAAAATAATTCTTAGCAGATGATTGCAGCTGTTGGACTTGTTGGTTAGTAGCCGTCCGTGTCGTATCAGCAGCTGCTACTGAACGTGATGCTGTTTGTTTTTCAGCGCTGGCCGATTGTTGTTGATTGGCTGAAGCTGTGCTGGTATGGACAGCTGCTTGCGTCGTTGCAGTCGTTGTTTGGGTAGCTGTGGCTGAAGTGGCGTTGGCCGTTGCCGAGGCCGGTGTCGCTTTGGTTAGATCGTAACCACAGTGGGTACAGAACTTTGCATTGGCAGCAATCTCAGTGCCGCAGTTGGGACATTTTTTCATAAGTTAAATTCTCCTTCATTAATCATCAGAATCATCGGATTTAGTGTACGACCGAATTTTTTGGGCCGGCGTGATTTTAACAATCTTGTAGTGCCCTCCGGTTTTCTCGACCGTCGCGGTGTAACGAAAGACCTGAATGCGTTCATCTTCAGAGTTGGTAAAGTCATATTTGACGTCATAAGTGATCTGGCTTTGTTGTTTAGCTGCTGGAACCGTTGATAAGACAGTCGGCTCATAGGTGACATCGAGGACGTCATCATTGTCGTAGTAGCCCTTCGCCATTTGGACCAGTTCTTTGTAGTCCGTGTTATCGGTACCGTTGACGAAGTAGTCGTCCAAAGTGCGGTCATCGTAATCCGAAGCATCCGATAGGTCACCGGTGGACGTATAACTGCTGACAGCGGTGAAGATACCGTTCAGGTAGTCCGAGGCAGTATCTTTACTCATCACACCGGCAAATTTGAGGTCCACGTCTTGACCCTCAGCGTCACTAACGTTAGTTTGTTTGGCGGTCAATGTTTGTGAACCGGCTTTGTATTTACCAGTCAACATCATGCGATTAGACCAGGGAATATCATTCAGCGCCAGTGTGCCACTGCTGTTAATCGTTCCTTCATTTTCGCCATTGATATAAACGGTGGTATTCGGTGTACCATTAACGGTGAAGGAAATTGTACGTAAATCCAAGTCGTAAGTTTGGCCGTTTGCCCGGAGGTAATAGGTGCCCTTATTGGTAATCTGATGGCCGCTAACCGTTCCCTTGGCAGTCAAGGTGTATGAACCAGGAACATACGGCCCGATTTTATGCTCGTAAGTTGCTTTATTAGATGTTGCGACGTGCTTACCATTAACGCTGAGTGCAACGTTACGGTGGTTCGTCGCCAGTGTGGCATAAACAGAAGTGACTTGTAGTTGATACTTATCGAAAAACAACCAGGATTTACCTGTTTTAACGAACTGAATACCGTAATCATTAGTCGCAGAACGACTTTTAAGCGAACTAGCCAGTGATGCTAATGATTTTCGATTGTTTTTAAAGTAAGTGACCATCGGCTTGACGCTATCATTTGTAATCTTGAGTGATAGGTCAGTGCTAGTTACTTGCTTCGCTAAACCTTTTCCAGTCTTGAGTGCGGTTAAGTCACGGTCGAGCTGATTGAGCGGCTGATAATAATTCTGTCCATACAGATAGCCGCCAATCAGAATGACAACGATAACGGCAATCAGACCCCAACCCCAAGTTGGCATATGGCGTTGGGGTTGTTGTCGAACCTTGCGCGTCGAACTTGTTGTTGACTGCGCGGTGTTTACTGATGGCGATGGCTGATCAGTGGTTGCGTGCAACTTAAAACCGCAATTAGGACAAAATTCATCCGTTGCGGCCACCGCTTGCCCACAGTTAGGACAAAACGATGCTTGGCCGCGACGATCGTCAGCGGCTTTAAAAAATTGGTGCTGTTTATACATTCCCCGATGCTCCTCCAAAAATAGATTGATTAGTCGACAATAAAAAACTATTTACTGGAGTCTTCACAGTAAATAGCCGCTACTATCAATCGAGTTAAAATTCTGAATAAGACGTGTCACTTGAATATGAATAATAAGTGCTAATCGATGAATAAGGCTATTGATGACTAATCATCGTTAATAACTTAAGAAAGTCTAAAAATTATTAACATATTTTAAAGTATAAACATGATTAAACTGTTTATCAATGTTTACACGGCGTATTTATTTAGTAATGCCCCAGTTTGCACAATAAACGACATGTCACGCATTAAAAATACGACTCGGCTAAATGCTGTGCCGGTTCGTTAGTCATGAATTATGATTGAAACGTGCTGATTTCCAAAGTCAAAAGCAGCCAGCTTAGGCCCGCTGGAAAAAGTTCGAGTTAGCGTAAAATTGCTTAGTTGGCGCGTCTTACGCCGACTTCCAGGCATTTCTGCCAATTGCTGGAACGCGGTGGACACAGATTTAAGCCGCAACCCACGTCTTAAATACTGGTCTTCCACTAACCAAGCCAAGGACGCTTGCTAAGTGGAATTTCACCGCTGAGCATTGGCTGAAACGCCTTCCAGTCGGAACAGTGTTCGAATGGCGGACATGTGCGTACCCAACTTTTGGTGAATTCGTCATTGTTTTTCATAAACAATAACTTTGTCAATCAACTGTCAGGGTGAAAATGATATTGAGATAGCTCACTAATCCTGAATTGGTGTAGTAAGATTTAAGCTCTTGACAGAGGGCTTAATACACCTAACGCTTTGTTTAAAGTTCCAGTATCAAATAGCGAACAACAAATTGTACCGAGTTCGGTGGTCGTTCATTAGCCATTCGAGCGACTTCCCGACCGGAGGGGCTGGGTGGACAATGCTCAGTAGCCAAATTATTCTTAGTCGGAAGTGGGGTACTTCCGGCTTAGAATAAGACTCGTATTTGAGATGACGCGGGTTGGGCGTTAGCTCAAATCGACGTCGGCTACGTTCCAGCAATTGTCACCCAGCCCCGGAGGTCGGAATAGGACGCGCACCGGCTGACGAATAACAATCTAAACTTGGCACGTTTCAATCATAATTAATACATAACAATCATCGACCTAATGCGTTTAGTTGTATTATTCCATTCACGAATAACATATCTGCGCAATCCGAATTGAACCCGCTTACGAGTGGCCGTATGATGGTCTTGTAAACTTTAAGGGAGATGAATGAAATGGCAGAACAACCATGGGATTTGCGTCGCGTGCTTGATGAGATCAAAGATGATCCGAAGAACTATCATGAAACCGACGTTGAAGTTGATCCAAATGCGGAACTTTCTGGTGTTTATCGGTATATCGGTGCTGGTGGGACCGTTCAACGGCCAACGCAAGAGGGTCCAGCAATGATGTTTAACAACGTTAAGGGGTTTCCTGATACGCGGGTCTTGACTGGATTGATGGCGAGTCGCCGGCGCGTTGGTAAGATGTTCCACCACGATTATCAGACGTTAGGGCAATACTTGAACGAAGCAGTCTCTAATCCAGTGGCGCCAGAAACGGTTGCTGAAGCGGATGCGCCAGCTCACGATGTCGTTTATAAAGCGACGGATGAAGGCTTTGATATTCGTAAGTTAGTGGCAGCACCAACGAATACGCCCCAAGATGCTGGACCATATATTACGGTCGGTGTGGTGTTTGGCTCAAGCATGGACAAGTCTAAGAGTGATGTGACGATTCACCGAATGGTCCTTGAAGATAAGGATAAGTTAGGGATTTATATCATGCCTGGCGGTCGGCACATTGGTGCGTTTGCGGAAGAGTATGAGAAAGCTAACAAGCCAATGCCAATTACAATTAATATTGGTTTGGATCCAGCCATTACGATTGGTGCAACTTTCGAACCACCGACCACGCCATTCGGTTATAACGAATTAGGTGTTGCTGGTGCGATTCGGAACCAAGCTGTTCAATTAGTTGACGGGGTGACCGTCGATGAAAAGGCGATTGCGCGTTCTGAATATACGCTTGAGGGGTACATTATGCCTAACGAACGTATTCAGGAAGATATCAATACGCATACGGGCAAGGCGATGCCTGAATTCCCGGGTTATGATGGTGACGCCAACCCAGCTTTACAAGTGATTAAGGTGACGGCGGTGACTCATCGGAAGAATGCCATCATGCAAAGCGTGATTGGACCATCCGAAGAACATGTCAGCATGGCGGGAATTCCAACTGAAGCTAGTATCTTACAATTGGTTAACCGTGCCATTCCTGGTAAAGTGACGAATGTTTATAATCCGCCGGCTGGTGGTGGTAAGTTGATGACCATCATGCAGATTCACAAGGATAATGAAGCGGATGAAGGAATTCAACGGCAAGCTGCCTTGCTTGCGTTCTCAGCCTTTAAGGAATTGAAGACTGTTATCCTGGTTGATGAAGATGTTGATATTTTTGATATGAATGATGTGATTTGGACGATGAATACCCGTTTCCAAGCCGATCAGGACTTGATGGTCTTATCAGGCATGCGGAATCATCCGTTGGACCCATCGGAACGCCCACAATATGATCCAAAGTCGATTCGTTTCCGTGGGATGAGTTCTAAACTAGTGATTGATGGCACCGTACCATTCGATATGAAGGACCAATTTGAACGGGCCCAATTCATGAAAGTGGCTGACTGGGAGAAGTATTTGAAGTAACGTCATCCATTGCACTTGATGAGCGTATTTTTATCGCATTGAACCAAAATTTAATCTTACAAAGAGCCGCCAGACCAACGGAAGTGTGCTGGTCGGGGGGCTTTTTGCTGTCAAAATTGAAGGGAGCATGTAGCTCGTGAACAAGAAAACGATTGGCTTTTTCAGCGGAATCGCCGTATTTGCCATTATTTACTTCTTGCCGATTGCCGGCTTGTCAGCTAAGGGGCAGATGGACTTGGCACTTAGTTTGATGACGGTCGTCTGGTGGGCCACCCAAATCGCGCAACCCGCGTTCGTTGGTGGGATTTACTTAATGTTGCTCATTATTATGAACGTGGCGACACCGTCACAGGTCTTTTCGTCGGCGTGGACTGGTTCAATTATGTGGCTCGTAATTGGGGCGTACTTGATTGCGGGGGCAGTTAATGAATCTGGTTTGGGTCAACGCATCGCGTACGCATTCATTATCAAGTTTGTGCGGAGTTGGAAGGGGATTGTGATTTCGATTTTTGCCCTGACTTTTATCCTCGCACTCCTGATTCCCCATCCATGGCCTCGGGCGTTCATGATTATGTCCGTCATTACGGTGGTCGCGGAAACGGCGAAGATGCCCAAACGCGATTTGGCTAAGCTAGGCCTCGCTGTCTTTGCTGCGTCCTGTCCGCTATCCGGGGTCTTTTATACTGGTGATACGTCACTAAATCCGTTGGCAGTACAGGCCTCTGGTCAGAGCGTCAACTTTGTCTCTTACTTTATCTACATGGGCGTGCCCATGATCATTGCGGCCATCTTAACCATGTTTCTGTTCTTATTCCTCTTCAAACCTAGTCAGGAAGTCCACATCGATGTGGAAGCGTTGAAGCAACAACAAGCCCAGTTGGGTGGTATGACGGGGAAGGAAATTCGAACAATTATTTGGCTGATCATTGCGATTGCACTCTGGTTAACGAGTGGGATCACCGGGTTGGACGTTGGTTGGTTGACATTGATCGTTGCGCTGATGATGAGTCTCCCAGTAGTTGGCGGGATCTTAACGGCCAAATCATGGGAAGGTGTTCCCGTGAACGTGCTCGTGTTCTTGACTTCGGCAATCGCAATCGGGAATGTCGGTGGTGTGACTGGCATGAATAATTGGATTGCGAAGACCTTGATTCCAAGCAACTTGCCAACTAATATTTATTTATTAGCGATTGTGATTACTGTTTTTGCCATGATTATCCACATGTTCATGGGTTCTGTCATTGCGGTGATGGGGATTACGATTCCGGCCTTCGTAGCGGCCACGGCTCATATGGGAATTTCACCCTTGGCCGTATCGTTACTAGTCTTCTCGGTGACAAACTTGCATTATATTTTACCGTTCCACAACCTCGCTGTCTTAGTTGGAAGCGACCCCGATACTGGTGGGGGTTACACACAAAAAGACGTGATGCGGTTAGGAATCCCACTGACGGCGGTTGTCTTTGTCGTTGCGTTAGTTGAGATGTTCTGGTTCCACCTCGTTGGGTTGGCATAAGCGGATAAGTTTAAAAAATACCCTTTTCAAACGGCCGGTTGGTCGGATGAAAAGGGTATTTTTTAAACTTGTTGATTTTCCTGGGCAGTCACCGTCAAGTAGTCAATTAAGTCGGTGAGTAACTGGTTCCCCGTTCGCTGGGGATATACAAAGTTCAGTTGACTGATGAACGGGATGGCGAGTGAGCGCATGACCACGTGTTCAGTCATGAACGGAAGTACCGATTGTTTAAATAAGAAAGTCACGTTATTTTGATTGAGAATGCCCAGGAGCGTTTCAATATGCGTACTTTCAAAGAAGAATTGGGGCGTCATGCCTTGCTGAGCAAAGAGTGCGTTGATCGGTTCGTAAACACCGGAGCCCGGTGGTAACGTTGCAATTTTCTGCCGCGCTAAGTCTTGAATCCGAATGACTGGCTGGGTAGCTAGGGGGTGATCACGCGGTAAAATAATTTTGAGTTCGTCAGCGAGTAGTGGTTGTTTTTGAAATTCGGTGGGTTGCAATTGGGTCGTCTGAGTATCGCGAATGATGGCCGCTTGTAGCTCACCACTCAGTAACCGTTTGACGATTTGGTCGCCCTCATCCTCGATGATTTTGATTTCAGTATCAGGATGCTGAGTATCAAAAGTGGCGATCTTTTTGGCAATGTTATATTGACCTGAGATTGGAATGGCGCCAATGATGAGCTTGGCAAATGTCGTTGGCCGATTCGGTGCCAAATCGTGCATCATGGTCTCATAGTCTGTAATCATTTTATGCGCATGATGATAGAACGTTTCACCAGCTGGCGTGATTTGTAGACGGCGCTTGTTGTGTGTATCTAGTAGTTTAATGTTCAGTTCGTTCTCAAGGGCTCGCATTCGTTTGGACAATTCCGATTGTGATAAGTGGAGTTCTACGGCAGCGTTAGAAATGTGGCGTAAATCGTACACCATCACGAATGCTTGGAGGTCATTAATGGTCATAGCAGTCACACTTTTCTTTAGGTTAAATTCTATTCTAACACCGATGGCGGGGCCCACCTAATTAAGTAACGGTATAAATTAGTATCAATATTGTGAGGCCGCTACGGTAATCGAAATATTAGTTATTTTTTTTATTGAGAATGGGTCACTAATGAAATCATGGTGCGGGTTAACATTTGTTAGCGGTGATGATTATTCGTTACCGTTTAATTGTGGATGGGGACTCGTGTTGAGGGAGGCAGTAATGACATCTAGATATAATTATTTTGGTGATGTGGATGAAAGTTGTTGAGTGGTTGGTGATTACAAATACGCTGAATCACTAACTTTCCTTGCTTTTGAAATTGAATCCGGCAAAATGAAATAGTTCCAGCAGTTTCATATTGATCATCATGCTGGTCATGGCTGGGCAATACTTTTTAAAAGGGGATTAGTTTAGTATGTCAAAAGCGCTTAAGATAGTGATGGGAATCACCATGTTAACAGGGGGCATCATGGCCCAGAAAATGACGGTACATGCAGCCGAATCTAACACTCGAACCGGTCAGGCAGTAAGGATGAATGGCACGGTCAGTTTAGCAAGTCAGGTCGAAAATAACCCAGCTGTTAAGGCGGCCCACTACCAGGTAACGCAAGCGGTGCAAGCATTAACCATGGCTACTACGGCAGTCAAAACGGCTATGAGTGATCTGCAAGCGGCGCAAACCACGTTAGACGCTGCCAACAAAACGTTAGCCAAGAATCAAAAGATTCAGACGCATATGGGCGTACTTAAGCAAGCAGCCACTGACCGGCACGTCAAGGCAACGAAAGCACTTGATGAACAATTGGCAACTAAAAAGACAAGCCAAACTGCGGTAACGACGGCGCAAGCGGCAGTGACTAAGTCACAAGCTGCTGTTCAAGTAGCCCAGAGCAACTTCGATAAGGATAACAGTGCGGCCAACAAAGTCACGTTACAAACTACTCAGGCAAAGCTGAAAACGGTGCAAGAGACGTTAACAGCGGCACAAGCTAACCTTGATAAGACTAATGAGCACGTGATGATGGCAGAAGAAGAATTAGCCAACGCCAAAATTGAAGTCAGTGGCACGAGCCGCGACTTCCAAATGGCACAAAGAGATTATGATATTGTTCAGCCCCAAGCAGCAGTTAATCAGGCGAAAGCAGCGGTGACAGCTAAGTTGCAGCGCGTTGCGGGTACTCAAGATCAGGTCGTTACTGCACAGCGGGAATTGTCCCAAGCTCAAGCTGGATTAACGACCGTGCGCGCCCGGACCTTGGCAACCTTAACAGCAGCGGCCGAAAAGCCAATGACTGAAAAACCTGTGGGCGAACGACCAGTCGTTAGTCATTCAACTGGCACGTCAACCAGCACTAATCAGTCGGCGGCACCACAAGCGACCCCGGCCAAGCCCACTCTTAATCAGTCAAGTTCAGCTTCCGTCCCAACAGCGCAGCGGGTTGTTACGACGCAGCCACGACAAGCCACAACGGTATTGCGGACGACGACGAGTCCGGCAATGGCTAAGCCAGTGACCCAGCAGACGGTGCCAACGACCGCAACTAAAACGGCCACGTTACCACAGACTGGTGAACAAACCAATCGAGTTTTGACCGTATTGGGCTTCGTATTATTGGCCGCAACTAGCTTATTTGGTTTTAGCAAGCAACAACGGCGCCATAAAACAACTGATTAATTAACAAGTGTGTGGGCACAATTCGATTTCTCAATGATTATTTCGAAGTGCAAGACTAGTCCAATCGGTTACTTTAGTCTGAGCGACTAAGTTGACGGCGGAATTAATGGCGATTTAAAAAAGTTCTTTCGGAGTTTTAGTTGTTCCTGAAAGAACCTTTTTGCTGGGAATGATTGGTATCGTTTAGTTAATAATAATATGCTAAGAACGCCAGTTTTTCGGCCGGAAATACTTGCTTGAAAGTAGCTGCTGGACTACTATAAACATGGTTTCAAAGAGCCCAAGAATTTTACTAAATAAGGAGTTGAGTTTGTGATGATGATGACGGGAATGATGGTTCTATTTGTATTGTTAGTTGGTTTAGTTTTAAGTGGGATTTTCTTCCGATATATGGATACAACTGCCGGTATCTCATTCAGCTCACTGAAGTTCGCTGATTTGCGGATGGAATTGTTAAACTTGGTACTCGTTATTGGACTATTGCTGTGGGCACTGGTTTTAATTCGTTAAAGCGACAATTAAACTTATCAACTTAGCTATTATTGCGAGTCCGGTTAACGCCGGACTTTTATTTTGGCTTGTGATTGGCGAATTATGTTAGTGCGGCCGCCAAAATACTTGCGCTTCAACGTGGAACACCGCTATTATGGATAAGTGATTATTATCTAGAAGGGAATGAATAACTATGACGCAGTCGCCATATTGGCAACGGATCGCGGCCAAAGCTCAGGCCGCCCAGCGACCGTTTTTTAGTTTAGCACCGATGGAAGCCGTGACCGGCTCCGTTTTTCGCCGGGTCGTGATGCGCGCTGCGGCCCCCGATGTCTTTTATACTGAATTTACGAATGCGTTAAGCATTACTCACCCGAAGGCTAAGTTTACAACGCGGGGACGACTATATGTTGATGAGGCCGAGTCGCCCCGACCAATCGTTCAACTTTGGGGCAATAGTGGTGAGGACTTTACGAAAGCGGCCCATGAAGTGAAGAATCAAGGTTATCAAGCCATTGATCTTAATATGGGCTGCCCAGATATGGCGGTCATTAAAAATCATAGTGGTAGTGATTTAATCCGACATTTTGATCGTGCCAAAGAAGTGATTGAGGGCGCACGTCAAGCAGAGCTTCCCGTTAGTGTTAAGACGCGGTTGGGCTTTGACGATGTGCATGAGTACGAGACTTGGATTCCATTTTTGTTGCAACAGCAGGTTCCCGTGTTAACGGTTCACGTGCGCACGAAGATGGAGATGAGCAAGGTACCAGCGCATTATGAGTTAATTGATAATTTAGTTCAAATGCGTGATACTTTGGCACCAGCGACGCTATTACAAATTAACGGGGATATCCTGGATTATCAGGCTGGTCTGAAGCTTGCCAAAGCCCATCCAGGAGTCGATGGTATCATGATTGGCCGCGGTATTTTTCAGAACCCATACGCTTTTGAACCGATTCCCCAGCCTCATTCAACGCGTGACATGCTAGAATTGTTACGGTATCAAGTAGATCTGTATGATCAATTTATTGGCTTAGGTCTACAAGGGCATTTCGCACCGCTTCAACGCTTCTTTAAGATTTATGTTCGCGGTATGCGTCATGCGGCCGAATTGCGCAATGAATTAATGCAGACGAAGACAACGGATGATGTCCGTGCGATTATTGATTGCTTAGAGGCTAAGCTACCAGCGGATTAGGTCGCGTTATTTTAACTAAAACGGCTATATTTTTGCCATTTAGCTGTGCTTGATTAAAATGGTTTTAATGTCGAACGTACCGCATCTAAAGTCAACTGCAAATTAAATGCTAGCCTGTAAGTGGACCATAAAATAAGCTAGGTCCTTCAAGAAGTTAATTTCTTGGAGGACCTAGCTTATTTTGTGGTCTAAATTATTGTAAACCGGTCATCGAGTAAGGTAACTTGTTCAGGTGATAAGCCAACGATTTGAAGCTCACGTTGTTTAGTCACAAAAATGGCGCCGTAAATATCGGGTCGCTGAGTTGCCCAATCGGGAATCGGTTGGCCCGCAAAGAAGAGCCGCGTCGTTTCGATTTCACCATCAATGGAAGCTTTCGAGAAAACGGTGACACTTTCAAGGTCGTTTTGTCGGGGATAACCCGTTTGCGAATCTAAGATGTGGTGGTAGGACTGGCCGTTAAATTCAAGGTGCCGCTCGTAAATACCGCTGGTCACGGCCGAGCAGGGGCCAATCGTAACGCTGGCAATCGCGTTACCGCGGTCAGTGGTGGGATCTTGGATACCAACGCGCCATTGCCCACCCGGATGAAGTGGGGACGTCCCCACCATTAACAGATTACCACCTAGGTTGATCATTCCGGCCCGCTGTCCAAATGCTTCCCAGTAATCTTGAATGCGGTCGGCAATGTAGCCCTTGGCAATTGCGCCTAGATCCAGCTCCATTCCCGTGACCTTGAGAAGCACACTGAAATCAGCGTCATTACAAATGACGGCTTCGGGGTCGATCAAGGCCAATCGTTCGTTAATTGCAGACTGTTCAGGGACGTGCGCGTTAGTAAAACCAATGTGCCAGAGTTTCACGAGCGGACCAATCAACGCATTGAAACCAAAATGTTGTCGACTGAGTTCGACAGCTTGCCGAACGAGTGTATAGGTGGCGGCGCTCACTTGAACGGGGTGTTGGCCCGCCGCCTGGTTGATTGCCATGACCTCAGAAACAGTCCGGTTGACAGTCAAGCGGTCTTCATATTGGTCGATAAGATCGCAAGCAGCTTGTAGGTACTGGTCACTATCACTACCAAAAAGGGTCAAATCAATGTCGGTACCGAGCGCGTGATGAGCTTGGTGTCGACGCTGCTGAGCGAGTGCAGGAATTGCTGTCTCGCCATTATAAGCTAAAGTTGTCATAAAACCAGTCCTATCTTTCATAAATGTC
The DNA here is from genome assembly GCF_023806725.1 of Lactiplantibacillus sp. C232. NCBI lineage: Bacteria > Bacillati > Bacillota > Bacilli > Lactobacillales > Lactobacillaceae > Lactiplantibacillus > Lactiplantibacillus sp. C232. The sequence goes on along the minus strand of NZ_JAMSKZ010000009.1, from coordinate 119,549 downwards.
AACAAGTTCAGCAAACTGAATATTTATTCCCGCTCAGTTAGAAGTAGGCACAATTAAATCAGTTTCCCTGCACAGTGATCTAATTCGTGTTGAATAATTTGTGCTGTGAAGTCGTTGAATCGTTGTTGTTGCGGTTTAAAGTGTTGATCTTTATATTTCACCGTGATTTGGTGATAGCGGCTAGTCGGACGTTCACCAGGTAAGGACAGGCAGCCTTCCTTAGTCTCGTAAGTGCCGTGATGATCAATGATCTTCGGATTGATCATTGCAATTGCAAAGGGACCGAGTTGCACGACAATAATTTGTTTGTTGACCCCAATCATATTCGCGGCCATTCCAACGCAATTATCGGTGTGTGCGGCGAGGGTATCCAGTAAATCAGTCAAGACTTGAGTGTCTGCAGGGGTTGCTAAGTCAGCAGGGACACTAAGCGCGGCGGGATCATGCACAATTGGTCGAATCATTTGATGTTCCTCCATTGATTAGTCATATTAATTTAATTATAGAGAGCACGGTTGACAGAAGCAAGCCGTTCGCTAGTTGTCAGGCCCTAAAAAACACACCACACTCACACAAGTCAACGTGCAAATGTGGTGTGGCCTTCAATTAGTACGACAATTTAAATGTTGGCGTTAAGGTGCCCGCCTTTAAGGCGTCATTAGTTGTGGTGGGAACCTGGTTGTGTTCAGGCTGCCAATTTGGATCTTTAATCAGTGCGATATTAGTCCCTTGATAATTCATGGTCATTTGATTAGCGTCGTTGAGGGTCAGTTTTGCAACATTGTGATCGATTGTGAACGTGGCACGTGTATCACTTAACGTTAACGTTGCGCGACTACGAATGGGCGTATGTCCGCGTCGGAACCAAGCAACTTGATGATTGGTACTGAGGTACAGACTCATTGCTGGTCTAGCGCTGACCCAGCGACCTAAGAAATCCCGAGTCGTGACTGAGCGAACGGCGCTGACTTTTGATGTTGCTGGTTGAACGGTGGGCGTTTGTGTGTCAGTGGCAGAATGGCATCCTGTCAGTAGCCCTGTCAACAACAAGCCAACGATTATTCCCCTGCTTTTTTGCATAATTATTCTCTCCTCCAATGTCCACATCCCTCAATGAGGACTTAATTTCATTATAGCGAATCCGCCGCATGAGTTAAACAAAATAGTCATAAGTTAATCAGTTTACAACAACTTGGTTGTGTTCAGCTTAATTTTTAACGAATTAAAATTCGGTTTATGGCGTGTGAAAAATATTGAAAGCAAGCCGTATCAAGGTTGGTTCGGTAGTTAACGAGATTGATTAAATATTCTGATATTAGATAAAAAACAGTATAAAAAATATTTTTTAAATATTCCAAAGACGCACTAACCGGACGATTAAAGCGATTTGGTGTACACAACTGAAGGTGACAGTTAATTTTGGCAATGGGCAAGTTAATGGAAATGAGCTACTATATATAGTATTGATTCAAACAGAACGCACTATCAATTGTATTCAATCAATGACTTTGAAAAGTGGGGAATTAAGATGCTAACAACGACAACTAACGATATATTAGACCAATTACGGCCACTGACCGTCACAAAGCGGGGTGGCGCACAAACGAAATTTCATCCGTATAAAATTGACTTTGTCTTACGACGGTTGTTAGCGACTGATGACGAGGTACGGGTCGTCAAGCAGGCCCTTGTTGCCCAGTATCAAGATGCTGACAACATTGATACTCGGGAGCTACGTAGTACCATGATGCAGATTTTGAATGCGCAAGGCCTGACCGCGGCAGCTAAGGCATATCAGGATTACTTTGAAGCTGAACAGCAGCGGTTTGCGGCAGCAACTAATGTTCAAGGACGGATTGAAAAGTTGTTTGAGCGCGATGCCAGCGTTGTGCATGAAAATGCAAATAAGGATAGTACGATTTTTAACACGCAACGCGACTTAGAAGCCGGTGCTGCAAGTCGCGCCATGGGCTTGAAGATGCTACCAGATGTCGTGGCTAAGGCGCATCTGCGTGGCGATATCCATTGGCATGATCTCGATTATTCACCAGTCACGCCTGAAACGAACTGTTGCTTGATTGATTTTGACGGCATGTTCAAAAATGGGTATAAGATTGGGAACGCCGAAGTTGCCTCACCCCGGTCGATTCAAACGGCCACAGCGCAAATGGCGCAGATCATTGCCAACGTGGCTTCATTACAGTATGGTGGCTGTTCCGCTAACCGGGTCGACCAATTATTGGCTCCCTATGCGGCAATCAACTATCAAAAACATATGACTGATGCGAAAAAGTGGGTCCCTGCCGATCAGCGGGAAGCTTATGCGAAAGCCAAAACTAAAAAAGATATCTATGACGCGATGCAAGCCCTTGAGTATGAAATCAATACGTTATATTCGTCACAGGGCCAGACGCCGTTTACCACGGTCAATTTTGGTCTAGGAACTAGTTGGATTGAACGAGAAATTCAAAAGGCGATTCTCCAGATTCGAATCAAGGGACTCGGTAAGGAGCACCGAACTGCGATTTTTCCTAAATTGATCTTCACGATGAAGCGGGGGTTAAATTTAAGTCCGAATGATCCCAATTATGATATTAAAATGCTCGCGATTGAGTGTTCGACCAAGCGGATGTATCCCGACCTTTTAATGTATGACAAGATCAAGGAATTAACGGGGAGTTTTAAGACGCCGATGGGGTGCCGGTCCTTCTTACAAGGTTGGCGTGATGAAAATGGTGTCGAGGTAAACTCGGGCCGGATGAATTTGGGCGTGGTGACAGTCAACCTGCCACGAATCGCGTTAGCCGCACATGGGGACCAACAGTTGTTCTGGGAAATCTTCGAGGAACGGATGGCGACTTGTCATGAAGCACTCGCGTACCGTATCGAACGAACGAAGGAAGCTAAGCCGGAAAATGCACCACTCTTATACATGTATGGGGCGTTTGGTAAGCGGCTACCAGCAGGTGGTAATGTCGATGAGCTCTTCAAAAATCAGCGGGCGACTATTTCACTGGGATACATTGGAATTTATGAAGTCTGCACGACCTTCTTTGGTCCGAACTGGGAACAAGACGAGCACGCGTTAGCTTTTGCGGAGACCGTGGTGAAAGCGTTACGGGATAAGTGTGCGCAGTGGGCGGCTGAAAGTGGCTATCATTATAGTCTGTATTCAACGCCGGCTGAATCGTTGACGGATACGTTCTGTCGTGACGATATTGCGAAGTTTGGCCGGATCGCAGATATTACGGATAAGGAATATTACACGAATAGTTTTCATTATGATGTCCGTAAGCACCCGACGCCCTTCGATAAATTAACTTTGGAGGAACGTTTTCCACAATATGCGTCAGGCGGCTTTATTCATTATTGTGAATATCCTAATTTGACTCAGAATCCTAAAGCCTTGGAGGCCGTCTGGGACTGGGCCTATGATCATGTCGGCTATTTGGGAACGAATACGTCGATCGACCAGTGTTTTAAGTGTGGGTTTAAGGGTGAGTTCAAGGCCACTGCCCGTGGGTTCGTCTGTCCAGAATGTGGCAATCACGACCCTAAATACTGTGATGTTGTTAAGCGGACGTGTGGGTATCTAGGTAACCCACAACAACGACCAATGGTACATGGTCGCCACGTTGAAATCGCGTCCCGTGCTAAAAATATGTCTCCGGAGATGATTAAGAATGCCGCGCGCTACGAAAGGACCAAACAATCCGATGCCCAAAGAATGGCTGGCAGAGGACTTAAGTGAACAATATGTTGCTGATTATAAGGCATTTAACTTTGTTGATGGGGAAGGGGTCCGCTGTAGCTTGTACTTGAGCGGCTGCCCATTCCACTGTCCAGGCTGTTATAATGTGGCGGCACAAAATTTTCATTATGGACAACCGTATTCACAAGAATTGGAAGATCAGATTATTGAAGACCTTGGGCAAGATTATGTGCAAGGGTTGACGTTGCTAGGTGGTGAACCGTTTCTAAATACTCAAGTCGGCATTCGGATTTGTGAACGCATTCGCTCCGAATTTGGAAACACGAAGGATATTTGGTCGTGGTCAGGTTATACTTGGGAAGAATTGCAACAAGACTCTGAGGATAAACTGAAGATGCTATCATTAATTGATATCTTGGTAGATGGGCGCTTTTTACAAGATAAGATGGATCTCTCGCTACAATTTCGGGGTAGTTCCAATCAACGTATTATCGACGTTCCTAAGTCGCTAACAGCTGGTAAAGTCGTCATCTGGGATAAGTTGGTTAAGTGAAATTAAGACTGGTAAAAAGAGCGTTATGACGAGGTCGTCACGACGTTCTTTTTTGTTACGGTCAATATAACGGTTACATATAACCCTTAATAATTTTTTTAATTAAAGTCTGTAACTATGTCTCGATATTTTAGTTAAAAGCGGTTATACTTTACAGGAGTTGTCAATTTATATTGACATAAAGAAATCATTAAAAGCGAGGCTTCATGAATGTATCGTTTTTTTGTTCAACCCCAAGTTGATCACAGCCATCGAGCTGTTTTTGGTTATGAATTACTGTTACGTAAAGAGATGAATGGTCACTGGGCCGTTCCGAAGTCGTTCACTGAATTATCATTAGATAAGCAAGCTGAATTATTAGAACAACTTGCTAGTCAATTGCAGACGAAAGCGACTAATCAGGTGTTAGCCCTTAATTTAAACCGGCAACAAGCTGAGGACGACCTGATGTTAGGGACGATCATTTACCTAAAAAAAAGGTTGAATCCGGCCGCGCTGACGATTGAGTTGACAGAATGTCCTTCATTAAACGAGATTCAAAAATATAGTCTCTTTTTCCACCAACATGATATTAAATTAAGCATTGATGACGTGGGGACGGGCTCGAACACGTTTGAGAATATTCGCCACGCACTACCGTTTGTTGATCAAATCAAGTTTGCGATGCAAAACTTACGGATGAGTGGGCAAGCGGAGCGCATTCCTCATGAATTAGCATTTTGGCGTGATATTGCTCAGTCTTACCATCTGGAATTTATTCTGGAAGGTGTCGAAGACCAGGGTGATCAAAAGATGGCTGAACAACAAGGTATTGAATGGCACCAGGGTTACTATTATGGGAAACCGCGGTTAGTCGATGATGGTCGGCAATTGGTCAACGGCGGATGCTGAGAAAGGATCCTTACGATGACATGGTCTAATTGGCGAATTTCGCCGTTCGTAACGAGTATTTTCTTTATACTAGGTGTTCTAACACTTTACTGGGTCCTCTTTAATTGGATTACGACGTGGTTTCATGCCCGTCACATTAACATTGACGATGATACCGTCAATGCTTGGCACGGTGTGATTTATATGTTGGTCTTTGTGTTTGTCATGCAACTGTCGGTCGTCGGTAAAGCAGATAGTTGGGAGTTTGTTAACTTTCACTTGATTGCCGTCGTGTTCTGCTCGTTTTTTTTGAATATTCGAATGCCGTATTATTCATTGTTACCTGTGGTCATAGTGTACATGGTTTTCGACCAGTCGATTTTTTACTGGGAATCGTGGAGTTACGCCGTCGTGTTCGTGCTATTTTTCTGGAGCATGAATTATCTACGGCTGTGGGTACCTAAGCATCGGTATCCTTGGCTATATTACTATGGCGCGGTCGCTTTTTACGGCGGAATCTTGTGGGGCCTGATCAAGCTTAAATATTCGCTGGATTGGGACAATACTTTACAAGAATATGGCTACTTAATGATTTTTGCAGGATTATTGTACGCCTACGTTAATATGCTGACCCAAGATAGTGAGATTAAATTACGGTTGGCCCAGTTTGCGAGTCACGACGCTTTGACTGAGACTGAGAACTTTGCCGCTTACACGGAACATATCAAATATTTATTCGATGATAGTGCCAAGAACAATCTCAACTTATCGATGATGATGTTCGATATTGATCACTTTAAGCACGTTAATGACACGTACGGGCACCTTGCAGGGGACCGCGTTTTGCAAGAAGTTGCCGCCACGGTCACAACGGTCTTGGCCGCCAATGACGAGAAGGTCAAGCTGTATCGCACCGGTGGTGAAGAATTCAATGTCCTGTTTCCCGGTTATGATCTGGCTAGTACCAAAGTGATTGTCCGTCAGGTCTTTGAAGCAGTCAATCATCTCGTTGTTAAGTATGAAGACGAGGAAATCAATGTGTCGATTTCGGTTGGTGTCTCGACACTGCATCAAGCCGATGGTAGTCCGATTGATTTGTACAACCGTGTTGATCAGAACCTCTATTTTTCAAAGCGGCACGGGCGGATGCGTGTTACGGTTGAATAGTGGCTGAGATTAAAAATAAATAACGTTGACTGGTTGAGCTCCCGGAATAAAAGCCGGAAGCTCTTTTTTGCTCGCAATCGGTCTGACTGAAATTGTAGGCCTAACCGTCATTGCCTGATTGACGTATTGGGGAAACATGATGTCAAATCTACAAGATTGATTGAGTGCGACATTGGGGTTATGGTGGCCAATTTCAGCTATTTAGTAGCATCGTTCGTTAATTGAGTTTACGAATTAACGCTAACAGATGTAAACCTTAATCGAAACCGTTAATTATGCTGGTATTCTAGTTTAATTATGGTATGGTTTATGTTGTAAAGATAACAGTCAATGACTTAAACTAATTGACTTACATATTAAAGAAAACAAGTTTTTTACGTTACGTTTGTTAAGGTTATTTAAATACGAATGGTTGCCAATTTATAAAGTAAGGAAGTGAGAAGTGTGCCAGTGGTCATTAGCTCATTAATTCCCGTAGTTGCGCCGGTTAAACGCCAAGTGATCAATGTGACGACCCTTGCAAATACGGTTCACTTATATGGGTTACTAGGATTTAAGCAGCAAATTATACCGGCAACGGATCAAATTGTTGCGCCCTTTGCTGGGGTTATCACAGCCGTGGCAGCCAATCAACGGTTAATTGGCTTTCGAGCGGCCGACGGTCTGGTGGGCTGGCTACGGATTGGTCAATTAACCAGTGCTTTGGAATCGCCTACATTTAAGTTCAACGTTAAACCGGGTGACTGGGTGGTTGCTGGGCAGATGTTGGTTGAAGTGATTTCACTACTGACACAACGGCTCCAACCAGTTAAAACGACGGTGGTATTGACGATTAGACATGCGGTTGTTCGTGTTCGAGAACGGTTGCTGGCAGCAAGTAATCAAGTCGATCCGATGGGAACTGTTATCTCAGGTATTACGACCAGTATGGCTGGTAATCATCGGGTCGCAACGATCGGGCCACCCCAAGGTAATTAATTGTTTGACAATAAGCAATCGACGTCCTAGATACGGGGTGTGTCTAGACGTCACGCTTCGACGCAGCCCATTGAATGGGCAGTAGTGGCTGAGGTGTGCGTTTTAATAACGCAGTTAGGGGCAGTACTGGACACATGAACAGTACTGGTTCACAAGGTCGCCGTACTAGGAGGTACGGCGTCGCTGATGTTATAAGGTATTAAGATTAAGTAGTTGTGGGTAGCAGTAATTGGTCAGCGATTAAGTTTTGGCAGACTTATAAGCACAACTGCTATCACGGGTACGATTAATTGGGTGCTAACGTAAGTATGGTTACCTAGTCAATTAAGTTTCGTCGGTCAAAGGTTAGGCCGGTATTACCGAGATGGTTGTGGGGGTATAACTACTTCGGCGATCGTTTGATGTCGCGTTATGTTCAAGATAGGTCAATTATTTGGTTTAAGAACGGATCACTTGCTTTTACTTGGCAGTCCAGTTTATCATGACGGTAAATTGTGAAGGAGTGATTCGGCATGAATTCAGCGACATTTAATCAAACTGAATTAGCAAAATATAATGGTCAGGATGGTCAACCCGCATACGTGGCGGTTGATGGTGTCGTTTATGATGTAACGGGGGTTGCAGCATGGGCTGGCGGTAAGCATCATGGTAATCTTGCGGGGCAAGAATTAACCGCAGTCATTGACACCAAATCACCACATGGACGTAAAGTGTTAACGGGACTGACCGTCGTTGGTCAATACGTGACTAATTAAATTATTGAAGACTGGTTGATTGTGACCAGTCTTTTTTTGTGTGGATATGCGGCTGTTGTGATTGCTTAAACGAGCTTTCACACCAAAATTTTTCGTACTGCGAGGCAAGTATTGACCAATTTTAGGCGGCTGTTTGTGGGTTTGAGACATTGTGTAAAATAAGTGCGTGATGATAATCGATATTCCAAGTAAACGAATAGATAACAAAAATACTAACTTATGATTAGTTAAGACCTGTAATGGTTGCTGGCACGTCTATTGACAGTCATCCACTGTTTATATAACAATACAAAATAAATTATATAAAGAGTTGAATGTTGTATGAAAAAGCGTGAAAATAGAATTGAATTAAAGGAAAGTTAATAAACTATATTTTAGGTGGGTAAATGATGGAGCGAAAACGGACGAATTTTAAAATGTACAAAATTGGCCGTCGCTGGGCGTTTGCATGTGCCGTTATCTTGACGATGGGCACAACAACGCTGGTGGCTCGGGCTGATGATGGAACGACTGCAACGGGGACTGATACGGCATCAACCAGTTCAAGCACAACCAAATCAGTCACGGCTAAGACACAAACTTTGAAGACTGCGGCCACAACTGAAGCGGATGTGACTAACCAAAATCAGCCGGTTTTAGATACCGATGGTTCGAATTCAAAGACTGCTGCTGGCACAGTGGCTGGAACTAAGGCGGCAACGGATACTGATACAAACGCTACCACCAATTTGGATGAGACAACTAGTGCCAATACTGAAACTGGTTCAGATACGACAGCTGGTTCAAAGACGGCAAAAGAGACGAATGCGACAACCGGTTCAGAGTCGACAAAAGAGACGTCGACCACAACTGATTCTGCCACTGCAACGGCTGCGCGGACAACAACCAGTTCTAATAAAGGTGCGACTACTGACTCAGCTACCAGCAATGATACCGCGGCAACGGCTGCTAAAACTACCGATGCTAGTGCTAAGATTGCCGGTACGACGACTAGTGATAGTGTAGCCCAGCAAACGACGACAACTAAAGACCAGTCGACGACAACTGCAACGCCCCAGACCGTCGCGGTGGCGCTTAGTCAAGCTGTGACCCATGCAAACGATGCCGTTGCCGATGGTGGTAATGTGACGGACGATTATCCGGATCTACATAACATGCTCGGGGTTTCGTCCCAATTCCATATTTTTGCACGGGAAGCGGAACTACATGCCCATACGAATGGGAACGTTGCGGTGCAAAACTTAGTGGGCAACGTTAACTTTGGTACGAACATTATTGAAGAATTATTAGATAAAGATATTTCGTATATTCAAAATATCAGTAATATTGCTGGGAGTTCGTTTGTTTCGGCTGGTGAGACGCGGAGCAATAAAGTTATCTTTGGCGAAAATATTGAGATTGATGTTTCGAATCCTAATCGGCCGATGGTCAACGGGGTCTATATCGACCATTTACTTGCCTCTGAAGTTTATCAAGACAAAGATGGTAACGTCTATATTGATTTTGACAAAGAGTTTGCTAAGTTGGAAAAATTGAGCGCTAGTCTTAGCGAAGCGTCCGCGAACGCCACCTATACGAGTGACAGTTTTGAAGATATGAATCAGCGGGTCATCGATATGACGGATATGCAACCTGATGCGGATGGACACATTGTGATCAATCTGTCAGCGGATGTTTTAAACACGAGTACGCCGCTGACAATCAAGGGACTATCGGCAGATGCGGATGGTAATACTGTCATTATTAATGTTGATACGGCAGGTGCGACCAACTATCAAGTTAACTCGCAGATCAAAATCATTTATGATGACGGTACGGAGCGGAATAATAAAGAAACTGAAGACTTTGGTGATAACCATTTGCTTTGGAACTTCTATGATTCAACCGCGAGTGACAAGTTAGCAACTGGTGTCATTAGTGTCGACCGGCCATTTCAAGGCAGTATTTTAGCCCCAGCGGCGGAAATTGATGCAAATCAAAATATTGATGGCAACATCATTGCTAATAAAGTCAACGTGAAGGCGGAGACCCATCGTTGGGATTTACAGGATAATGTTGATAATGAAAATGATCCAGAACCAGTTCCGGACTATGAGAAACCGGTACATCCAAGTATTGATGCCGAATTACCAGATGGTGGCGAGGGCGAAGAGCCAGAATACGACAAACCGGTACATCCAAGTATCGACATTGAAATGCCAGATGACGGCGAGGGGGAAGAACCAGAATACGACAAACCGGTACATCCAAGTATCGATATCGAGATGCCAGACGATGGCGAAGAAGAAGAACCAGAATACGACAAACCGGTACATCCAAGTATTGATATCGAAATGCCAGATAATGGCGAAGAAGAAGAAGAGTACGACAAACCAGTTCATCCAAGCATCGATGTTGAAATGCCTGACTTTGACGAGATTGAGGACGAAGAAGAAGCTGAAGACGCAGAAGAAGAATTTGAAGACGATATTGAGGATGAAATCGAAGCTGGTGTGACGCCAGACGAAGTTGTCGACCAAATCGAAGAAGAAGTCGACAATGAAATTACAGCTGACTGGGTCACGGACGAAACTGCGACTGAATTGGAAACGGCGTTTGAGGAAGTTCAAAAAGAAGCAGTGGTTGGCGATCAGATTAAGGATGAGGAAACACTGATCAACTTGATTGACCGGGCAATCGCACAAGCTAAAGCGCATCATAATACGGCGTTAGTAGCGCAATTACAAGCTCTACGAACTAAGGTGGCTAGCGCATTGGCAGTGGCTAAGGGGCAAGCATTACCACAGACTGATGAAGCGCCAAGTCAGATGATTAGTTTAGCGGGAATCGCATTAGCAAGTACATTAGTATTAGGTGCTGCAGCGGTTAGCCGGCGGAAGCGTCGGTATTAAGCTTAAAATTGTATTTTGAAGCAACTGTTGATTCGGCAAGTTTAATCTTGCGAATCAACAGTTTTTTTGCATAAAAAAGTCACTAAACCAAATTGGTCTAGTGACGCTCAATTCTCTCTACTCCATGACCGACCTAATCTCTTGACCCCAAATGCGCCACTAGTGAAACGTGGTATAAATGCTAACCCCCATTAGCATTTATGATATTTATTATAAATAATTCAGCACATTAGTCAAATTTTATTCGAATATATTTTTAATTTATGTTGAAACTTATTCACAGATAAATTTAATTCACCGACTGAATTGGTCTAAAGTAAGTAACCATAATAAAAAGCTGGATGGTCCGGATGACCATTCAGCTAAGTAATGTTGGTAAGGTTTAATTACAAATTAATTCATTGAAGTTAAATTCGTTCGGAATAAAGTGGGATTCAGTGTATTCAACCTGGCGTCCTTCATCGTTAAATGCGATGCTAATCATATTACCGACGCAATTATTATCACCGAGCGCTAGCTGAGCTTTGTCGAGTTCGGTGGCGGATTCGACTCGTAGCATTCTTTTAACGACAGCAATTTTCAGACCATTTTTTTTGAAGTGTTGATAAATTGAGCGTTGGGCGATGGTCTTAGTCAGAGTGGGAGTGCGCTGGGCGTTAAAATAGTTAATGTCCAGCACTGCCCGAATACCGTCTACGATCCGAACCCGTTGAATAGCATACACTGGAATACCCACTTCAAAAGCGGTATGTGTGCTAAGCGGCTGGTCAACGATTCGTTGCTGAAAGGCCACGACCTCGGTCTGATAATCGAGGTGGCGCTCCGCGTTGAGGCTCTGCAGACCGTTGAGATTATTTAAAGCCAGATTGAATTGCTGGGTTTGTGGCGTGTGCTCCAATAAGACCACCCCGCGCCCCTTAACGCTGTAAACTAGGCCGTCTTTGGCTAGTTGTGCGATTGCCTTACGAACAGCATAGCGACTGCTATCAAATTCTGTAATTAATTCGTCTTCAATGGGTAATCGCATCTTAACGCTGTAGTGTCCCGTGAGAATGCGGTCCTTTAAAACGTGATAGATGTCGCTGAATGTTTGTTTCCCCATTTTAATACCCCCGCTCATCATATAATTAATTTAATTATAGCAAATAATAGTCATTAGCGAGTAAATAAGCGAATAAATATCGATATTTATTCGAATAAAAATTGACAAGCAATCATGTGACCTTCTATAATGAAAGCGAAATCAAGTCGGTAATACGGGAGTAGGAGGGGGAACATATGCAAGTTGAACAGCGCACATTAAATACTGCGGCACACCCATTTCAGATCACGGCGTATTGGTTAGACCAAATTAGTGATTTTGAAACAGCTGTTGATTATCCAATCATGATTATCTGCCCGGGAGGTGGCTTTACTTATCATTCTGGGCGGGAAGAAGCGCCAATTGCAACCCGGATGATGGCCGCCGGAATGCATACGGTGGTCTTGAATTACCAATTAATTGTGGGAGATCAGTCCGTCTATCCTTGGGCGTTGCAGCAATTAGGTGCAACAATTGATTGGATTACGACCCAGGCGTCCGCACACCATGTTGATTGTCAGCGGATTATTCTTGCCGGGTTTTCGGCTGGCGGCCACGTGGTTGCGACTTATAATGGTGTTGCGACCCAACCAGAATTGCGCACACGGTATCATTTGGATCATTATCAAGGCCAGCATGCTGCCATTATTTTAGGCTATCCAGTCATTGATTTGACAGCGGGGTTTCCCACGACTTCGGCGGCGCGTAATCAGATTACCACGGATGCCCGGTTGTGGGCAGCCCAGCGCCTAGTCACACCAGCTAGTAAACCCGCTTTTGTCTGGCAAACGGCGACGGATGAGTTGGTCCCGCCAATCAATTCGTTAAAATATGTGCAGGCCATGCTACAACATCAGGTCGCAACTGCGTATCATTTATTTGATAGTGGGATTCATGGGTTAGCGTTAGCCAATCATGTGACGCAAAAACCTGGCAAGGACAAGTATTTGAATGACCAGGTTGCAATATGGCCACAATTAGCATTGCGGTGGTTACAAGAACAGGAATTGTTAGCTGGTAATTATTGAAAATAAATCTGGGCGATCAGTCGTGCTTCACTGATCGCCCGTTTTTTGTCAACGATCCTGACACCAATTAATTTTCTGCGGTATAATAATACGAATAAGCTTATTAAGTAAGAAGGAGCGATTGAGATGGCAACAAATCAACACTTGGTCATTATTTCCTTAGATGCGTTAGGATTTCGTGATTTACGCGAACATCAAGCAGAATTACCCGTTCTGAGTGGATTGATGACCGGTGGTACTTGGGTCAAGTCGGTGACGGGCATTTATCCAACACTGACATATCCGTCACATACCACGATTATTACGGGACAGTATCCCAGCGTGCATGGAATCGTTAATAATACTAAGTTACAACCGACACGCCGTTCACCAGATTGGTATTGGTATCAAAAGGACGTTCAAGTACCAACACTATATGATTTGGCACGGCAAAAGAAGCTAACAACGGCGGCTTTTTTATGGCCAGTGACGGCTGGCAGCAAGATTACATATAACCTTGCCGAGATCTTTCCTAACCGTATTTGGACGAACCAAGTTCTCGTCTCGTTGAAGGCGAGTTCACCGCTCTTCTTACTCGCGATGAATCATAAGTATGGGCATCTTCGTAATGGGATTAAGCAGCCCCAACTAGATGAATTCATCACGGCTTGTGCAGTCGATACGTTAACGAATAAGAAGCCGAACCTAACGATGATTCACTTAGTCGACATGGATAGTATGCGCCATCGCTATGGTGTGCGATCCAGTGAGGCCATGGCAGCTTTACACCGGCTAGACCGGCACGTGGGCCAGTTGATTGACGCGACTAAAGCTGCGGGCACGTTTGCGGATACCAACTTTGTTATTTTAGGTGATCACTATCAAATCAATGTGGATCACATGATTCATTTAAATACGTTATTCGCTCAGCAGGGCTGGTTGACCGCACGTCAAGATCAGACGTTTGAAGATGACTGGTCCGTGATGGCGAAGACGGCGGACGGCTCAACGTACATTTATACGCGACCGGAATTTGACCAGTTGGATGAATTGAAGGCATTGGTTAGTCAGGTTGAAGGTGTTGAGACCATCATTACTGGAGAGGCGGCTGCACGTCGTGGTGCGGACCCCGCTTGTGCGTTGATGGTTGAAGCCCAGGAAGGTTATTATTTTACTGATGAAAGTCGACGGCCAACTGTGGTTGAACCCGTCCATCCAGCGACACTCGGTCAACCAGACCGTTACCACGGGGTTCATGGATATGACCCGACGAAGCCTGACTATCAAACGACCCTGTTATTCAATGGACCAGCAGTTAAAGCTGGTGGGACGATTGAAGCAGCTAACTTAGTCGATGAAGCGCCGACATTTGCGCGGTTACTCGGATTGAGTTTCGATGGCCCCATGCCGGGACATTGCCTCGATGGTATTTTCAAAGACTAGACAAAAAAGAGAGAGAGGAAAAGCGGGCGGACATCAGCACCACTAATATTGTGGTTAATGCTCGTTCCGCCTCCGATTGCGATCAGAGGTTCCCGCGAAGTAACTTAATGAAATTTAATAAACAGCAGTGGGGTTGGATCTTTTACGATTGGGCCAACTCGGGCTATGGCATTATTGTCACAACGGCGGTGCTACCCGTTTACTTTAAGGCAGTTGCCCAAAGTAGCGGTGTGACACCGGCTAATGCAACGGCTTACTGGGGTTATGCCAATAGTATTGGGACCTTACTAGTTTCGATTTTGGCGCCCGTCCTAGGTGCACTAGCAGACTATCCCCATGCCAAGAAACGAATGCTCAACATCTTTTCGATACTCGGAATGGTGATGACGCTAGGGCTGAGTGTTGCCCCGACTAGTGCCTGGAAGTGGCTATTAGGTATTTATATTTTATCAATTATCGGTTATTCCGGTGGTAATCTGTTTTATGACAGTTTTCTGACTGACGTGGCACCAAACGATCAGATGGATCGATTGTCGTCATATGGTTATGGGTTTGGCTATCTCGGTGGTGTCTTGGCGTTTATCTTATTCTTGGTCTTACAATTAACCAGTGGTTTTGGTCAATTATCAAGCTATGGGGTCGCGCGGTGGAGTTTTGTCTTAGCCGCTGCGTGGTGGATTATCTTTTACATTCCTTTGTTGAAAAACGTTCACCAAAAGTACGCGTTAGCACCCAGTGCGCATCCGGTGCGTTCAAGTTTCCAACGGGTATGGTCGACTTTGAAACACATCCGGAATTATCGCGCTGCGGCGTGGTTCTTGGTGGCGTACTTCTTCTACATTGATGGAGTCGACACGATCTTTACAATGGCAACTTCGATTGGGATGGATATGGGAATTACGACGACCACGTTGATGATTGTCTTGCTGGTTGTTCAGCTAGTCGCGTTTCCGTTTTCACTGCTTTACGGGTGGTTAGCGAATAAAACGTCGACCCGGACGGGCATCTTGCTTGGCATTATTATTTATTTAGGTATCTGCTTGTACGCGTTGCGGTTGAATAGTACGACGGATTTTTGGATTTTAGCCATACTAGTTGGAACCAGTCAGGGTGGGATTCAAGCGCTTAGTCGGTCGTACTTCGGTCGTTTGATTCCTAAGACTAGTGGGAGTGAGTTTTTCGGCTTTTACAATATTCTCGGTAAGTTCTCAGCCGTGATGGGCCCCGTCCTAGTTGGAATCGTGACCCAAATGACGGGGAAGTCAACGATTGGTGCTGCTTCTTTAAGTATTTTATTTGTTGTTGGATTAGTGATTTTCTTGGCTCTACCGCATTTGAACCAGACAAAGTCGGTTTAAGCCAGGGTTTGTTTAATATCATGCAAAAAGAACTTCTTCTAATTTGGAGAAGTTCTTTTTACGTTGATCAAGCTCAGACCATCATGAGTTATAAATTCATTTCCGTATTCCGCTGTAATACATAATAAATGATAAACCAACACAATACGCGCTAATTATAACAATCTGAAAGGCGTAGCTATCAGTAAGCCTTAGGCCAGTTAATCAGTATGTGTGATTAAGAAAAAGCCTGTTCCTGTCCGGCGTAATTTATTGCCAGGCTAGAACAGGCTTTCGGTGTTAAAGATGCTTGTGAGACTGATGCGATTGGCGATAAGTCTGGGCTTGCTTAGTGCGAACGTTACGAATTGCAAATAACGTATTATCAATCCGGGGGTGATGATGTGTTTCTAAGACGCTGACTTCATCAAGCAATTGGTTGCCAATTTGCCAGTCGCCAAAGTAGAGATTCCAGATGCCAAGCCAGAATTGTTGGCTCAACCGCCCATCCCAGTTTAACTGGTGACTGTCGATGGCAGTGAACTTGGTTTTCAGATTTTGAGCGGATTGAAAATCATGAAAGTTCAATTTAGTTTGAAATAGTGATCCATAAAAATCGAGTAAGTCGTTGCTGACGTGAAAGGGATCGCCCCAACCCGTTTGATAACTGGCACAATTGGCGGCCATACGGGTTGTCAGTGGTGTTAGTGCGGCCAAGCCGTCGATGGATGCAATAATTGGAATTAGAACGGGCACTAATTTTAGTTCCTGCAGGGTCCAAGTCTTGGCTTGGAGCAGGTGATCAAAAGCGGGCTGGGTCGTGGTTGTCACGCCGACTGAACGATGGTCATAGGATAGCATCAAGATGCTGGCATAACTGGCGATGAGTTGTTCGTAGGCGTGGGGGCTGTGTCGATGTTCGCGAATCCAAGTGGCTAGGGCGGGAAAATTTAGCGTTTCATAAGCGTGACGAATTGTCCAAAGGGCCTGGTCATATGCTGATGGCTGGTAGTTTTGGTGTATGAATCGTAACTCGTCGGCTGAAATTGCTAAGTTATCCAGAATTGCAAAGAGTTTACTGGCGCCAATATCGTTGGCACCACTCTCAAAGCGTGAGGCGAATGAGCGCGAGATAATACCGCTATACACTTCTTGTTGAGTTAAGCCCTTACTTAATCGAATCTGATGAATAGTTTCTCCGATGTTTGTCATCTAGCACTCCTTAATGTGGCATATATGCAACCTACTTGCTGATTGTACCACGGTAATGACGAGTAAGCTAAGTCCATTATCTTAATGGGAGATGGGTTAATGCTGACTTTATTAAAAAATCGGACCCTCCAAACGATTGCTAGTGCAAATTTTTTTACGACGCTGGGGGTGAGTTTGTTCAATATCATTTTACTCACGTACGCAAAGAATTTTCCAAATCCACATTGGTTTGTTGCCATCGTTTCGGTGGTGACAGTTGTGCCGTACGTTTTCGGGGGATTAACGGGGCGACTCGCTGATCAGACGCGCCGAAAAACTAACTGGCTGATTGGTACTAAGGTCGTTCAAGCGGGGTTATATCTCGTCTTGGCCCAAGTGATTACTCAGCAAACGGTGGTTGTTTTCTACGTGGTCGTTGCGATTAATTTTATTTCGGATCTACTAGGTCGATATGGTGGCAGTATTTTGACAATTGTTATTCAAGACCGGATTGATCCTGACGATCGCCAACAAGTGATGGGGCTTAATGCGAGCATAAGTACGCTTGTTGAGCCACTGGGTCAAACACTAGGGGTCTTGATTATCGCCCAGTGGCATGATTATGCGTTAGCTGGAATAGTGAATGCGTTGACTTTTATTGGGGCCGCTAGCTGCTTGTTGGCCGGACGTTCAGCGATTCAGTCGACTCCCAAAGTTGCTGGACGACCACGACATATTGAGGCCTGGCCCGTGATTCAGCGAGTGATGCTGACGACGACTAGAATGGGTGCAGTCAGTTATCTGGGTATTCTGATGATTTTAAACGTCGCAACGATGAGCATTGATGCGATTTTGAACTTAATGTTTATTGACTTGGCGTCCCGCATGCCCGTGAGCTATTCGGTCGCAATTTTAATGTTCAACGTGGTCTTTGTTACCGGAAGCGTATTGGGTGGCATTACTAAAAATACTTGGTTTGATCGGCTCTCATTGTTTCAATTGTTACTGGCAGCGATGCTAGCGCCGATGCTGACCTATGTGATTTTACTAGTCGTTCCACAACTAATCTTGATTCTTGGGGGCATGTTTGCAGTGGGCTTCATGAGTGGCAAACTGGACCCGAAGATGTTCGCCATCATGATGCCACAAATTGACCCGCACTTAACAGGGACGGTCTTTGGTACCATCAGTTCGATTGTGACGTTGGCGGCACCCGTTGGTAGCGTCGGCATCGTTTTATTATATAACTTAGTTGGTGCGACGGCGGCGTGTTCGGTGATGATTGGTGTGAGTGCGCTGGCGTTGATCTGGGCAGTGATGGCGCACCGGCAGTGATTAATTGTTAATCTTTTGTTATTGATATTTCAATTTGGCGTTAGGATGTGGCTATCAGCTTTGTGATGACTTACGAATGGATTTAGTGAAATGCAGTGCTCAAAAAGACATCTTGGGACGGCTGACTAACTGAAATGGTACATTAAGGAAAAGGACGTAAGTTTCGTCCGCTTCATTGGCACCATCGCAGCACAACAAAAGCGTGTCTAACCCCTAGCAAGTTAACTAGCTGGGGGTTAGACACGCTTTTGGATTAAATATTCGATAAGAGCGTTGTGATGAATGAGGTCGGTCAGCAGTTCATTGGTTAAACGTGGAATAGGGCCAAATGCGTCTTCAAATATTGCCCTGTTACACTAGTTGGATTTTGACTAACGGCTAATGGGGTACCGGTGGCGACAATGTTACCACCGTTGATACCGCCCGCGGGTCCCATATCGATAACGTAATCAGCGTTGGCGATTACGTCGAGATCGTGTTCGATGGCAATGACGGTTGCCCCTTGCTGAATCAGTTGGTCAAAGACTTTGACGAGTTGCTGAATGTCGAGCGGGTGCAAACCGATTGAAGGCTCATCGAAGACAAAGAGCGTTCCCGTTTGGCGTTTGCCAATGCGGGAGGTGAGCTTCAGGCGCTGAGCTTCGCCACCCGAGAGTGCC
This sequence comes from Lactiplantibacillus sp. C232, assembly GCF_023806725.1. Lineage (NCBI taxonomy): Bacteria > Bacillati > Bacillota > Bacilli > Lactobacillales > Lactobacillaceae > Lactiplantibacillus > Lactiplantibacillus sp. C232. The sequence goes on along the minus strand of NZ_JAMSKZ010000009.1, from coordinate 100,570 downwards.
GGCGTACTTTCACCTAATAGTAAGTAGCCTAGTCCCATATCATGCAGAATCTGGAGTGTATTAGCGATGGCGGATTGCGCTTTGAAAATTGGTAGTGCCTCGTCAACCGCGAGATCTAAAATATCCGCAATCGAATAGCCATGCCATTTGACGGTCAGCGTCTGTTTATTGTAGCGCTTGCCGTGGCATTGGGGGCAGACTTCGGTGATGTCTGGCAGGTATTGCACATCTAAAGAGATTTGGCCCGTACCACCACAAGTTGGGCAAGCACCCGCAGCGACGTTATATGAAAATTGGCTAGCGGTCCAACCGTTTGCTTGTGCTGCTGGGGTGGCGGCGAATAATTGGCGTAGATGGTCGAGAATGTTGGTATAAGTGGCGACCGTTGACCGTACATTCTTACCAACGGGCACTGAGTCGACGGTAACAACGTGCCGAATGTGACCATTGTCAAAGGCCTTAACGTGGGTTGGGAGTGGTCGCTTTTTAGCTGTGGCAATCAGTGCTGGAATCAAACTATCTAGTACCAGAGTCGTTTTACCAGCGCCGCTCATACCCGTGACGGTCGTGAAACGGTTTTTGGGAATGCGCGCCGTAATGTCTTGGATGTTAAAGTGATGAGCCACTTCAATAGCAAGGGCCCCCTTTTTCCAGAGCGCATCGTCGGTTAATACGGGGCGTTCACGCAGCGTGGCAGTACCGGTGAGAAATGGCGCAATTAAGGACTCTTTGTCCTGCTTGATGGCTGCGACAGTGCCTTGTCCGACAACGGTACCGCCGTGCTTACCAGCCCCCGGACCAATCTCAATAACATCATCAGCTGCACTGATAATACTAGTGTCGTGGTCAACCACCACGACGGAATTTCCTTGGGCGACTAGCCCGCGGAAAGCTTTGATTAGGCCCGCCACGTTAGCTGGATGAAGTCCAACGGAAGGTTCATCAAGGACATATAACACGCCAGTCGTGGCGCTACGCAAAGTGCGTCCAAGCTGAATGCGTTGTAATTCACCAGTTGACAGGGTCGCGCCGGGGCGACTGAGTGTGAGGTAGTCGAGTCCAAGTTCTTCCATGGGTTGCAGGCTGAGTAGCAATTCATCAACAAGGGATTGTCCAAGATGATGCATCTTAGTAGGTAGCCACGGGACAATCGTGGCCGCAAAATCATGCAAGGCGGCGACAGTCATATCACTAACCGTCGCAATGTTTTGACCATTTAATTCGTAGTTAAACAACTGAGGATTGAAGCGTGATCCGTGACAATCTGGACAAGTATCAAACTTGTAAAAGCGATTCAGCCGAGTAATTGCCCGTTCATTTTTGGTCGTCGCCATACTATCTTCAACGGCGGCAAAGGCGTTCTCGTAGACAGCGTTGTCCATGTGAAAGATTTTACCTTTAGCGCTTGGAATGTTGATGGCAACGGTTTGCTTAGGACCATGTAATACGCGTGCTTTATCGGCTTCACTAAGGTCTTTATATGGAATGTCGATGGGAATCCCAATTTCGCGCGCAACGATCGGCATAAAGTTACGTCCAGGTAGGTGCCAAGAAGCAACGGCCCCTTCTTCGATAGTTTGATTTTCATCCGCAATAATGAGTGCCGGGTCAATTTGGCGAACTTGGCCTAGGCCACCGCAAGTCGGACAGGCCCCACCTGAATTGAAGGCGAAATCTTCGGCGCCGGGCGCTCTGAATTTGGCGCCACAAGTCGGACAGGTGACGTAACCATCATTTTCAGCCACATCGAGCGTTGGTGGCATGCGGTGACCATTGGGGCAAACTGCTGAGCTGAGTCGTGAGAAGGCTAGCCTTAAGATATTTAAGCTTTCAGACATGGTGCCGACGGTTGAACGGACGCCGGGAACCTGGGGGCGTTGGCGTAGCGCTAATGCAGATGGTAAGTATTGTACTGAATCAACACTGGCTTTGCCGACCTGATTGATTCGGCGGCGGGTAAAGGTTGACAGGGCGTTTAAGTAGCGGCGGGCCCCCTCAGCGTACAGGACGCCCATTGCGAGTGATGACTTACCGGACCCACTGCGACCAGTAATCGCAACAAATTCGTTGAGTGGAATGTCGATATCGATATTTTTTAAATTATTGACGTGTGCGCCTCGCACTTGAATGTGAGTCGGTAACGTGGTTTGTGGCATGACTAAAACCCCTTTCGTGTCACTTTATATGCTACAACAAAAGGACGGCTTTGCCTAAGAAAGCGGTGGCAGTATCTCGCGCCCCACGACCGGGGGAGTATGATAAACTAGGGCTAACGATTATTGGAGGGGGCGATGGTGAGATGTCGAAGAAGCGACGATTAAGTTGGCTGAGCGTGCTCGGACTATTGGCAGGATTTTGTTGGTGGTTTAGCTTAGCAATGCGCGCGGCTGCGGATTATGATATTGACCAATATCAAGTCAATGTAGCCATTCAACGTGATGGTAGTGCGAATGTAACGCAAGCGATGACTTATCAATTTGATGATGATTATCACGGGGTATTTAATGTTCAAGATTTGAAAGGTATTCAGGGGGCCCAGTTGGAAGGGGTCACGACGCAACTGAATGGTGGGACCACGGTGACGGCGGCGCCAAGTGAAACGGGGGCCAACAACACGTATCAGTTGACCCAAAATGCTGACCGGATGCGTGTCAAGCTCTACCGGCAAGTTCAAGAAGATGATAAGTTACGGGTTGTCTATCGGTATCGGCTTAAAGGGGTCGTAACGAACTATGCAGACACGGCCGAACTGAATTGGAAAGTGATTGGTAGTGGCTGGGATGTACCACTGAATAATGTCAAAATCGTGATTCAGTTACCTGCCAAGAATGTGAGCGCGTTACAAGCCTGGACGCACGGACCGTTGAGTGGTCAGACAAAAGTTGAGCGCGCGGCAGGCCGGGTGACGATGACGTTGGGACATAATCCCGCGAACCAATTCGTTGAAAGTCACCTACTATTTCCAACCACGGTCACGGCGACGAATACGCGGACGAATACTGCCAAGCGAAAAGCGACGGTCCAAAAACAAGAAGCTAAGTTGGCACAGGAAGCTAATGAAAAACGGCGACGTAATCAGTTACTGCGTCGCGTTATCTTTGGTGCCGCGGTGGCTGGTTGGTTATTGGTCATGATTGGCTATCTTTGGTGGCTGGCTCGTCATCCGGCTAAGCCACATCAGCAGCCGATTCCCATCAATCATTCATTTGACGTGCCACCAGTAACACCAGCAGTTGCTGAGTCATTGTGGGCACAGCGGTCGCCGAATACGGATGCTTTAACGGCTGAGATTTTGCGAGCAGCAGCTAATCAAGAAATAACGATTGAAACGGTTGCGGGTCACCGAAAACCGGATGTGCGGTTAACGCAATTGAAACCAGTGACTAACTCATTTTTGGCTCACTGTTTTGATAAAATCGCGGTTGACGGGCAGTTCATGTTAACGGATCTCAAAAAATACGGGAAGCGTGATAAAGCTGGTCGGTTGGGCAAATGGTTTAGCCGCTGGCAGACCGAAGTAGACCAAGACGTGGCGGTCTATCAAGACGAAACTAATTATCGGCTTCGTAATCAATGGCTGATGGCAGCAGTTGTCGTGAGTGTTATGGGGATGATTGCCACGGGTGCTGGGTTATTAGTTAGTCCGAAGGTCGTGACCCTGATGGTGATTCCAGCGGTAGTGGCCGCGGTGGCTTTCTGGATTGGCTGGATAATTCAACGGCGGCGGATTGCCATCAATACTGACGCAGGCTTGGAATTACGTAATCAAATCAATGGACTACGCCGCATGCTTAAGGATATTGGGCACTTTAATACGGCCCAAGTCGGTGATTTGATTTTGTGGGAACAAATCTTGCCATACGCCGCGGCTTTTGGACTAGCCAATCAAGTGACTAAGCAATTGGCGATTGATTTTGGTACGGAAGCATTGGCTACGGGGATGCTCGTGTATTACCCACTCTTCTATGCGAATGGTGGGCTGGACTTCGATTTGTCCGGTGCAATCAACGATAGTTTTAGTGGCGCCTTAGATGCCTCTGGAAGCGCTAGTTCGGCGTCGGGTGGTTCAGGAGGCTTCTCCGGCGGTAGTTCTGGTGGCTTTGGCGGTGGCTCCGGTGGTGGTGCCTTCTAACAAAGTATCAGAAAAGACTTGTACTTTGCGGGCATAATCGGTAGGCTAAGGGGTAGAAAAGGCTTACATGAAATGGATGATTAGTAATGACGATTAAATTAATAGCAACGGATATGGATGGGACGTTTTTAAATGATCATGGTGATTATGACCAGGAGCGGTTTGCCAACGACTATGCGGCGCTACAGCAGCGCGGTATTCAGTTTGTGATTGCCAGTGGTCACCAAGCGGCGGAACTAGCCACGACCTTTAGTGCTTACCCTGAAATGTGGTTGATTGGTGGTAACGGCGCGGAACTGTGGCAACGAGAAGCGGGACTCAAAGCTGCGACGTTCAGTCCCCAAGCAACTCAGCAAGTGTTAGCGGCCCTGGCACCGTATCCTGAATTACAAGTGGCATTGTGTGGCACCCAAACGGTCCATGTGTTGGCGCACGCGAACCCGCAGTTTGTAGCTAATATGCGTGACTACTATTACCAATTAGAGACATGTGCGGATTTAACCACAGTTACTGATCCGGTTGTGAAGTTCGACGTTATTTGTCCCGCGGCAATGACGGAGCAGTTAGTATATGAACTTACCCCTAAGCTCGCTGGCATTGCCGTACCCGCTTCAGGTGGTCAGGGCAGTATGGACTTGATTCAGCCGGGAATGCACAAAGGCCGCGCCCTCAAACAGCTTGGTGAACAGTTGGGTATTCTGCCGGATGAGATGTTAGTTTTTGGCGACGGCACCAATGATCTTGAGATGTTTCACTATGCGACCCATGCGGTTGCCATGCAAAACGCGCCTGAAAATGTCCAAGCCAATGCGACAGCGGTGACAGGTACCAATGTGGACAATGGTGTATTGGATTATATTGAACAACATATTTTGAGTTAACTTTGTGAGACCAGTATTTTGCTAACTTGGGTTACTTGGTGTGCGTGATGATCGTCAGACGGGGCTTTGGTCGCGCAAGCCTGTTCACTAGACATGGTTAAAACTGGTGTTTACGGGTGGGGTTAATTTGGATTGTTTATGAAAATGATGAGATGCTTTCAGAAAATCACGTATGGTTTTGATTGCCAAACGAGCTGAAAGCATGCTAAAATTAAAGTTATATAATTAACGACACAGAGGTCTGGAAGGTTTGTTTAATTCCGACCTCTTTTCTATCGGACAATTTCACTTTAAAAAAGAAGAGGTAATGGAATGCTCACCGTAAATAATGTTAGTATGCAGTTTTCAACACGTAAGCTTTATGAAGATGTCAATTTAAAATTCACGCCGGGAAACTGCTACGGCGTTATTGGTGCCAATGGTGCTGGTAAGTCGACGTTCTTAAAAATCTTGGAAGGTAAATTACAACCGACTACTGGGACGGTCTCGATGGGGCCTAACGAGCGGATGTCTAGCTTGAATCAAAATCACTTTGCTTTTGAAGATGAAGAAGTGTTAGCAACTGTTATTCGTGGTCACGAAAAGTTATACGAAATCATGACTGAAAAAGATGCGTTGTATGCCAAGCCTGATTTTAGCGATGAAGATGGGATTCGGGCTGCTGAATTAGAAGGCGAATTTGCCGAAATGGATGGCTGGAACGCAGAGTCGGAAGCGGACCAGTTGTTACAAAACCTTGGTATCGATGAATCGATGCAACACTTGAAGATGAGCGAGTTAACTGAACCGCAAAAGGTGAAAGTCTTATTAGGTCAAGCGCTGTTTGGAAGCCCCGACGTGCTATTACTGGATGAACCGACGAACGGGTTGGACGTCCAATCAATTAGCTGGTTGGAAGACTTTTTGGCTGGTTACGAAAAGACGGTCATTGTCGTTTCTCATGACCGGCATTTTCTAAATCAAGTTTGTACCCACATGTGTGACGTCGACTTTGGCAAGATCACACTATTTGTTGGGAATTATGATTTTTGGATGGAATCTAGCCAGTTAGCGGCCAAGTTGCAAGCGAATGCCAATGCCAAGAAAGCTGACCAAATTAAAGAGTTGCAAGAATTCGTGGCGCGATTCAGTGCCAATGCTTCGAAATCTAAGCAAGCCACCTCACGGAAGAAACAATTGGAGAAAATTACGTTGGATGATATCAAACCATCATCACGTAAATATCCGTTCATTAAGTTCACGCCAGACCGTGAAATCGGTAATGACCTTGTGAAGGTCGAGAATGTCTCCAAGTCGATTGAAGGCGTTAAGATTCTTGATAACATTAGCTTCACGCTCCGTCCCAATGAAAAAACGGCGTTGATCAGCCGCAACGATTTGGCAACGACAACACTGATGCAAATTATTGCTGGGTCGATGGCACCAGATAGTGGCACGGTGACCTGGGGACAAACGACTTCGCGGACTTATTTGCCTAAAGATATTAATGAAGAATACGCGGGTAGTGAATTGCCAATTATTGATTGGTTACGCCAGTTTGCATCGAAAGAAGAAAGTGACAATACTTTCTTGCGAGGTTTCCTGGGTAAAATGTTGTTCTCTGGTAGCGATGTTGAACGACCAGTGAACGTGCTATCTGGTGGTGAAAAAGTACGGGGAATGTTATCAAAGATGATGCTTAGTCGGGCTAACGTCTTATTATTAGATGATCCGACCAACCATTTGGACCTGGAATCCATTACCGCACTGAATGATAGTCTGATTGATTTTAAAGGCGCCATCGTCTTTACTTCTCATGACCATGAATTTATTCAAACGATTGCCGACCACATTGTCGAAGTGAGTGCGAAAGGCGTTGTTGATCGTGGTGATACGACTTATGATGAATACTTGGCCCATGAAGCAACACAGGGCCGGGTGCAAGATCTTTATTAGTTAGTCGTGGAATCCGATAAATCTAAACAAAATCACGTGTGAGCGTCCCCCAATCTGGTATGATTAATGCATATCAGATTGGGGGATTTTTTTATGACGCCGGAAACCGAACAATTATTACGACGCTGGTACATGGGGCAGCTCATCGTGTTATTTGGCGCGGCCTTTATTCAACTATTTACGTTTGATGGTGGTGTGTTTTTCCCAGTTGGTGGTATGCAGTTGCTGATATGGGGACTGTTAGCCTGGTGGCCAGCTGCCGAGGAGGACCAAGCACAGTGGCGGCGTTTGCGACATGTTAATTATTATGTCCAAACAGTACTGCAGTTCACACTCTTGCCGATTTTACTGGCGAACCTCGTGGCTTGGTTAAGTCAGCTGTCATGGTTAGACGAGCAGGGATTGATTGCTGTGGGGATGGCTTATTTAATGGTCGCATTCGTACCGGTGGCAGTGGTGGTCACTAAACCGATCGAATCTGTGATTGGCCGGATTGCGGTCCTAATTACGGCTATTTTTAGTGGTGTCGTCAGTGCGCAGCAGACTTTTTTGATTTTACCGAATCTGCAAGCACCATCAGTATTCGAGATGGTCAGTGATACTGGTATTTTAGGCGCCCTGGGCTTTGTGATTGCTGTTGGGGTCTTACTGCGGGGATGGGGATTGACGGGCCCATCGTGGCGGTTTAATCGTCAGGCTCAAACTAGTTTAGTGGTTGGGCTGATCGTGGTGGGAACGGCTTTTAGTCTATGGAATGCCTTTAGTGCAGGTGGTTCATGGGCGACGACATTCACACATTGGGACTTCCAGCTACGGTCAGCGACTTGGAAAATGTTTTTGAGTGGGTTAGAACCGGGAATCGCGGAGGAATGGTTGTATCGTTTTGCCGTTTTAACCTTGTTATTACAAGCTTTTCGGCATCGGCGTTACCAGATCGACTGGGCAGTGTGGCTAAGCGGTGGCCTATTTGGAATGTGGCATATTACAAACGTTTTTGCGGGCCAACCCTTGTCAGCCACGGTTGAGCAAATCATTTTTGCAGCGACACTAGGCTGGTTTTTAGCCTCGACGTACCTATACTCAGGTAGTATCTTGCTGCCGATGGTGATCCATGCTGCTATTGATATTTTGAGCATGATGGCATCAGGTAGCCAGACAATGGTTAAGCCGGATGTGTTCGAATGGCAAACAATCGGTGCTACCGTCATTATTTTTGTTGGCATAACGATTTATTTCTTGACCGGTTCTCGGCGACAAGTTATTCAAGTACATGTCAATCAACGGCTTTCAGCTCAATAAAGGCCGACTGTTAAGACCATAGTGGGCGACTTTGTTCGTTAAAGATAAACTGGGTGTCCGTAGCCAGAGACGATTAAGCAATACCAGGCTAACTTTTAGTTGGTTTAGACCAGTTGTAACATTTTTGTAATCTTCGTGTTATCTAAACGCAATGCTGGCTCGCTATACTAAAGACAAAGTTATGAAGCAATACATACGCTTTGTCAGCGGATTTAGGTTGGGAGCCGGATCGATTTACTTTGTCAGGACATTGTTAATAAGCAATTATTGATAGTGATAAGTAGCTCAGTTAGCTGAATCATAACGTTTGACAAGCATTTATACCTCTCGGGATGGGCTGGGTCCATGACGAGGCACATACACAATGGCAAGCTTGGGGTTTGCAAGTCGATCAGAGAAAGGGACGGTTGGTTACCGGCCCTTTTATTGTGGTTAAAATTTGCGAGAATTGGATTTAGAACTGCGCCCGATTTGAAGCGGTAGGAACTGCGATGCTGGCACAGGTGACTTTGCCAAATCATTGAGAGTGGAACGAAATAATTTACATTTGCCAGTAGATTATTATAATTAACGAATCAATAATAATTTGGAGATGGCAATTTGACTCAGTTTGAAACGGAACGGTTGATATTACGACCAATGACAGCGGCGGATCATGATGCGTTAGCGGACATGATTTTTGATCCGCAGGTTGTCGCTTATTTACGTTACCGACGGGTTCAGAGTCCGGCCGCGTTCGAGCAACTGTTTACGACGCACTTTTTGGCAGACACGACCACTGTTTTTGGCATTGAACGTCGCCGTGATCATCAACTGATTGGGTTTTATGAGTTTCATGGTAGTGGTGCGACTGGTGAATTGACGTACGCTTTAAGCCCAGCTGCGTGGGGGCACGGTTATGTTGCGGAAGCCGGCAATTGTTTGATGCATTATGGGTTTGAAACGCTGAACTATGAGACCATCGAGGCTCACTATGCGAGTGCCAACCCTAATTCTGGCCGAGTGATGGCTAAGATGGGCATGCAAGCGGCTGGAGAACTGCACACGTTTACCAGTGATAAAGGTGAAGTGATCCACGTCATGCGGTACTTACTGACCAAAGCAACCTGGCGCCAACTTAGTGCTTGACCTGAAACGCGTTTCAGCAGCTATACTAAAATTGTTGCGACAGCTTGCAACACACGCTTAAGACTTATGACCACCATTCTTTCAGCCAGAATGGTGGTTTTTTTAGCTGTCGTTGTCCCTAAGTGAGCTAAAGTCAAGGACGGCCAGCTTCGGTTCGCTGGAAAAGGGGCCGTTTAATGTAAGTTTATATGTCCACGAATGTGATTGTTGTTAGGGTGGTTTTTCGATATAGTAGACCTATGAATTGAGAGGGCGTGATCAAATGACGGCAACAATTACAATTCGACCGCTTCAGCGCGCAGAATTAACGACGCTATGGCAACTAGGTTTTAGTGATCCAAATGCGGAGTGGACGCGCTGGAATGGACCGTATTTTCATGACCAACTACCGACTCAAACAGACTTTGAGACAATTATTGGCCCCCGTGATTGGTTGATTCGACCGCGTAACTGGGTCATCACACGGGATGGTGTGATTGTCGGCAGTGTTAATTGGCACTTTGTGGATGGTTCCCTCAAACGCTGGTTAGAGGTAGGCATCATTATCTATAATCAGGAGCATTGGGGTGAGCATATTGGGCGCACCGCGTTGACTAAATGGTTGACCCACTTATTCCAAGAGGAGACGACTTTGCCGCACATTGGATTGACAACGTGGTCGGGGAATATGCGGATGATGCAGTTAGCGGAAGCCGTGGGATTAAAGCAGGAGGCCTGGATTCCACAAGTTCGTTATTGGCAAGGGCAGTATTATGACTCGGTCAAGTATGGGATTCTAAGGAACGACTGGCAAGTACAAAAAGATTAAAAGAAAACGTTTGTTCCCCTTGTAAAAGTACGGTATGATAGAACCGTACTTAAAAAAGATGGGGTGGAAGAGAATCATGGTGAAATTAATGCGACGCGTTGGCATAGCGGGTCTCTTGAGTTTGAGCTTGCTGTTGGGTGGTTGTAGCTTGTTAACGTCTGGTACGGATACGACGAGTTCGACGACTAGTCAGCAGTCTGAATCCAGTCGTAATCAAACGACCAGTGCGACTGGTAATACGCAACAAACTTACAAACAACTGGCAAAAATGACTTATCAATCGGGCAGTGCTGCGGCCATCAAAGTTAATAGCGGTAAGAGTACGCTGGCAGCGAGTCAGTGGAAAAATTCTAAGATTGATTACGGTAATTTAGATTCATTGAATCGGACAACCACGGACACGGCTTACTTGAGCAAGGCCAATTTAGGACGGTCTGAAGGACGGACGGCGCAAACGTGGAGCCCAACTGGCTGGCATAATCAACCGCTTACCGTTAATGGTAAGCGGGTCTATCCGCAAAATCGTGGGCACTTGATTGCTTACACGTTATCCTTTAACTTGACGTCTAATGGGCAGTATCGCGCTGGTGAAGATGGTAGCTTAGATAACCCGAAAAACTTGGCAACTCAGACGGCCTACTCGAATCAAAAAACGATGCAGATTTATGAAGATCAGGTGCGTACGGCGTTAGAACAAGGTAAAAAAGTCATTTATCGTGTGACAACGGTTTTCCGTGGCAACGAATTGATGCCTCGTGGTTACTGGTCGCAAGCAGTCTCAACCGATGGCAGTGTCAATTTCAACGTCTATATTTGGAACGTTGAACCTGGCGTTAGTTTCGACTATGCTACTGGTCGTGGGAAAGCGGATTCGACGATGCAGGTTGCTGGGGCTGACAAAGTCAGCAGTAGTCAGAATACGAGTGCGAGTCGCTCGTCTCAATCGACGACCACTAGTAAGCAAGTCGAGCGCGAGTTGGTTAAGTATGGTTACAAATATGTGAAGAAGGCGTTGAATTAAGCGGCAAGACAGTCATCTAGGTCAGCATAATGGGCACGGTCGGCTGTTAAATGTCGTTGTTTCATACAACAATTTAATCTAAATGTCCTGTTTTACGACAAAAGGTTCAAAGTAGGACTAGCAAAGTTTCACTGAGCGATTATACTGTAGTTATTCGAGTTACTTAACCGCCGTTAATTTGCTGATGTTTCTGTCATTATTAACAAGTAACGCGATGTCTTAGATCATGGGGCCTTCCCAAACACCTATGATTTTCCATACAACGGCTCCGGCTCCCAACCGGACGTTGCTATCAATCGTTTTGATTGCTAGTACTAATTACCCTTGGAGACGTCTGACTGCGTGGTCAGGCGTCTTTTTTTGCGTCAAATGCGACAAAAATAATAATTTGTCGCGTTTGCCGACAAAGTGGATTTAGGTGTTGCAAACGGATTCAAAAAGCTTTATCATTGATACATTCGAACATTAGAATATAAGAATATAGGAGGCTAATCGCATGGTCAGTAGTGAAGAAGCACTGCAAGAATTTCGAGAAACAATTCCGATCTTTGAAGTCTTAGCCGATGAACGGCGTCAACAAATCATGATTGAACTTTCGCAACACGCGCAGGGCATGACTGTTGGTGAATTAACTGAACGGATGCATATTTCGCAACCGGCCGTTTCGCATCAATTGAAGACGTTAAAGGAACGACACTTTGTCGCAGTTGAACATCAGGGGACCCGTAACTATTATCGGGTGACGTTTGACGCGCCACTAACGCAAGTTGAGCATTTGATTCACACGCTTAAGGCGGACTTGGAATTGAAACCGTACTTGCACTAAACTGCATGAACACCAGCAATCGTTGCACGGGGATGCAGCGGTGTTTTTATGGCAAATATATTCTTCTATTCGAATATAAGAATTTAAAAACGGGGTGATGGTAATTTCAATTCGTACGGAGCTGGATTTACAGCGGGCGATGTACCAATTGTTGGAGCAACGTTCAATCTCACAAATTACGGTTGAGCAGATCTGTAAGCAAGCATTTATACATCGCAGTAGTTTTTATCGTTATTATACGGATAAATTTGATTTGCTCAGGCAGATGGTGATGCACACGTTAGATGAACTATTGGCTGCTGAGCGAACTGATACGGTTGGTTCGGCAATTATGTCGACGTTTATCGGGGCGCACACGCAAGTTTTACGACATTTATTAGTGACGAACAATGAGGGTGACAATACCCGTTCTCAACAAGTGATCAATGACTGTTTTGTCACGGTCGCCGAGACGGGGGCGGATGATCGGGTTTTTGCGATGATTCGCCAGTCGCAGCATCCCGATTTGACGGCGTACTTAGTCAGTGGGGTCGTCACAAGTATTGTCCAGTGGCTCAATAACGGTCATCGTGATGGTCAGGCGGCCAGCACGCAGGTGATGATTCAGGGGACGCTTGCGACGGTGTTTTCACTTGAGCAACACACAGTTTAATTATTTGAAGGAAGGTTTCAGGTTGTGAAAATGATACGCGACGAATGGCGGTCAATTCGTCATAGCAAAATACTATGGATTTCAGTTTCAGTCATGATTTTGATCCCGTTTTTATACAGCATCTTCTTCTTGAAGTCGGTGTGGGATCCATACGGGGATACGCAAAACTTACCAGTGGCTGTCGTTAATGAAGATAAGTCAGTGAACTATCAAGGCGAAAAGTTTGCAGGTGGTAAGCAAGTCGTGACGAATTTAAAGAAAAATAACGATTTGGATTGGCACTTTGTGTCGGCTAAAAAAGCCAAGCAGGGATTGAAAGACCGGAAATATTACACGGTCGTCACGATTCCTAGCAATTTCTCAAAAAATGCCACAACGATGACGGATACCAATCCGAAAAAGATGAACTTGCATTATGAGACCAACGAATCGTTGAATTATATTGCTAAGGTCATTACCGATACTGGTGTTTCACGAGTTAATAAGAGTATTCGGGCGCAAGTCACTAAGGCCTACGCATTAGCAATCTTCAAGCAGATTCGGACTGCCGGTAAGGGCTATCAAAAAGCCGCCGATGGGGCTACCAAGCTTAAAGATGGTGGCGTCGAACTGCAGGATGGCTTGACGACGTATACGACGGGTGTTCATACGTTGAAGAACGGGACGGTCGAGCTTAAAACCAGTGTGACACCGTTATCAAATGGTGTTTCCAAGTTAGCGGATGGTTCCAATAAAGTAACGAATGGTCTTGGACAATTGAATAGCAAAACGGGGACACTTTCCAGTGGTGTTTCACAACTGGAAAATGGGTCAGGACAGGTTACAAATGGCTTAGTGACATTAGATAATCAAATTCCGGCGCTCAGCGGTGCTGTTACTCAGCTGTTCAGTGGTTCAGGTCAAGTGACTTCTGGCTCAAGTCAAGTAACTACTGGCTTAGGGACGCTCGCGGGCAATAGTACTAAATTAGCAAGTGGTGTCAATCAATTAGCGAATGGCTCTGAAACATTGAGAGTGGGGGTAGCCCAGTATACTGGTGGCGTTTATACTGTGACCAATTATTTGAAACAGTTGAATCAAGGTGCTAAGCAGTTCAGTGGTGTTGGTGAATTAGCCACCGGAGCAGATACGCTTCAAAAAGGTATCAGTGGCTATACTAATGGTGTCGCTACCGTTAATGGCTATGCCTCTCAAGCAAATACTGTTGCGACAGAATTAAAAAAGAGTACAAAAGACTTGCCAACACAGGCTGCTGAGTTAGCTGATGGAGCAAGGAAAATTGATGGTGCTGTTGGTCAGTTTTCTACAGCAAGTGGCAGTATGACGTCAGAAATTAGTGAAAAAGGACAAGCATTGAAAGATCCTGCCAATCAACAAAAGATTGCTAATTTACAGCAAGGCATGGCAGATATGAAATTAGCTTTACAGAGCTTTCAAAAGCAACTTTCGACTCAGCAAAGTCAATCTAATAATAGTGATATTGCAACTGTTGTTAGCGATATGCAAACGAATATCTCTAAGATTTCTAGCTCAACGACAACTAATAATACCGACTTAACAGCTAAAATTAATAGCCGAATCAAGGAAGTTCAAAGTTCGAATGGATTAACAGATGAACAAGTTGCCGCTTTGGAAGCGAAACTAAGTGATGTTGGCGCAACTACAAGTACAGCCTCAAATGAAAGTACTAAGACAGCATTAGCTAGTGATGCTTCGAAATTACAATCGATGCTGAAAAGTAATGCGGCTGCAACCTCACAACAAACGGATTTAGTTACTAAATTTAGTGATTTGCAAGATGGTGTTGACAGCCTGATAAGTGACCTCAGTAGTATGAGTGATTCGGTTTCCGAGCTAGAAACATCTTCGACAAACTTTACGTCTGAGTTAAACCAATTGAAGACAAAAACATCCAAATTGAGTGCGGGACTCACAAGTCTCAATGAAAATGTTCCCACACTAGTAGCTGGAATTAATGGTGAGTCACAGCTTGCTGCTGGAATTTCAGGAGGGACGAACAAATTAATACAAAATAATGATAGTTTAAATGGCGGTTCTGCGCTTATCAATGAAAAACTTGGCGTAATTAGTTCGGCCGTGCCAACACTTGTATCTTCAATTGATCAAATAACTAATGGTAGCGAACAAATTGCTGCCAAGTCTGGACAATTGAATGCTGGTGCAAGTCAAGTGGCAGACGGAAATGCACAACTGAATAGCCAGATACCAGTGCTTGTTTCTGGTGTGGATGCGCTATTTAAAGGTTCAAGTCAAGTTACAAGTGGTTCATCTAAAGTAACTAATGGACTAGGTCAATTGAACAGTAAGACTGGCGAATTAGCAACTGGAGTTACGAAACTCAAGAATGGTTCTGCACAGGTTACAAATGGCTTATCAACACTTAATGGGCAGATTCCCGTTCTGGTTAGTGCTGTACAACAACTATTTAGTGGCTCGAGGCAAGTTACTAGTGGGCTGAACACACTAAATGGACAAGTGCCGGCCTTAATGGCTGGTGTCAGTCAATTAAATGACGGGGCCACCCAGCTTGACAACAACTCTGCCAAACTCCTATCCGGGACAAAGCAGATCAAGAACGGTAACAAGACACTCGCGACTTCCTTACAAGAAGGTGCGGATCAAGTTAACGCGACACCATTAAAGAACGCGAATGCGAAAATGATGGCGGCGCCAACTAAGACGTCCTATAAAGACTACACGCACGTGCCAAACTATGGTCATGCGTTAGCACCTTACGTCTTGTCACTGGCTTTGTATGTTGGGGCAATCGTCTTCAACTTCGCTTATCCAATTCGACGGATTGCGGATGACGACGGCACGCCAACACAATGGTTCTGGAGTAAAGTTGCTGTTGGTGGTCCCGTAGCACTTGCGATGGCGGTCATCGAAGCGACAGTGTTATTAGTTGCTGGTTTGAAACCAATCAGTGTACCTGAATACTACTTGACGGCAATCATGATTGCCTTAGCGTCAATGTTCCTAGTCATGTTCTTATCGATGCTATTCGATAACCCAGGACGGTTCGTCGCAATGGTTATCTTGATGCTACAACTTGGTGGTTCTGGTGGGACCTTCCCAATGGAAATTACCAACAAGTTCTTCAACGCTATTCACCCGTATTTGCCATTAACGTACTCGATTCAAGCGTTCCGGCAAGCCTTAACTGGTGGTTGGGGTAGTGGTATTTTCTGGTCATCAATCGTTGTCTTAGCAGGAATTACGATTGTGTCGCTGGGATTACTGTGGGCTTCCATGGTCTTCCTCAAGCAACACGATATGCAAGTTCCAGCCGAGGCTGAAATTCAGATGAAAGCTGGTAAGTAATTACTGGTAATCATATTATCGCGCTTCCAAGACGAAAAACCGCGTCTTGGGGGCGCGGTTTTTTTCTCGAAAAGGGTTAAATTTTAATTTTACTGATACCATAATTCGAAGACATTACTTTTTTCTACGAGTGAGCGCAACTAATGAATAACTAGGCACATCTAATCGCGTACCAGGCCAATTGTGCGGCGATAAACCCGACTCCGATGCCATCTCCAAGGTATCTGATTAGTAATTTAGCCGCTGCCTTCCACGTCTTTCTTTGGATTAATCCTTGAATGCCTCCGCGTAATAATGCTTGGAAAGTTTGATAGCCAATCATGTCCAATAATTGATTTTTCATACAGGACCAAAAACTTCTAGTTTGAATACTATTTAGCTTGTATTCATATTTCATTATCTCGTTGATATGCTGCAATTGGTTCTGGTTATTGGAACCGTATTTTGATACTAAAGTGTTCACATCTAAGTTTGTTGCTAATCCAGTCTGGGGATCATACTGAATGCTATTTGATACATCTGCTAATTCTTGAGAGATACAATCTATGGCTTGTTGTGACGATGATGTTGTATTGGCAGAAATTTCCAAAGTTATGGTAGTAGATATTAGGATACTGCTCAATAAAATAATGACCAAAGTAAATTTGTGAATGTTAGCTTGACTGGTATAATTCATTGAACTTCCTCCTTATTCCGGTAGTGTACATTTTTGAATTGCGTATGTATAATAAGACAAAACGAAACCGGTTTCAATAGATGGGAGTAGGATATGATGGCTGTTTTTAAATCAAGTTTCAAACAAAGCATGATTGTTTTTGGAATATCAGTTATTTATTTTTTTGTTTTACATGGTGGATATGATTTTCTCACACAATACAAATATTGGTTTACAGAATACTGTGCTAATGTTTTGGGTATTTCCATTATTTATTTTGTAATGTCACTAGCTTTCAATTATGTCATCATAATATGGAAACTCTATTTGAGAAAGCATTGAGATAGTAATTTGCTTAATAGTGTGTTTATTGACGCTAGAGTACGCGAAAAGGCCCAGGTCAAAGAAAACCTGAGCCTTTTCGATGTAGATTTAAAGCATTTAAATAATTAATCTCCAAAAATGCAGCAATCAATCCACTTTCAAGACTAACGATGCTATCAGTCAATCCTAGTTTTGCCCCGCTTCAAGTCGTTTAACATGCAGAACATTAATCAAAATGGCGATCGCCAACACGAATAATAGCAAGAAATCCAACTTGCTTCCCATAATTGTTCCAGTTACGGTCGGGTGATGAATTTCATAGCCGGCAATTACAGCGGACATAATACTGGTCCCGATTGAACCGGCGTACTGTTGCATCATACTGAACATCGAGTTTTGATCGGATTTTTGAGGCAGAGGGACGCGGGTGCTACCATCCGAAATCGCAGTCCCAAAACCAGTATTAAAGCCGACGCGTAGTAGCGCGTAAATGACAGCCATGATGATGACTGTGAAGTAATCGGTTGTCAGCCAGAATAATAGTAAGGCGGCGCTCGCCATGATGGCACTAAATGTTAATAAGGTCGTTGGGCCTTGTTTATCGTAAATTCGACCGGCGATTGGCCCAGTGATGGCGCCGACGATTGCGCCGGGAAGCATCATGAGCCCCGCCGTCATGGCCGAAGCCCCAAGGACGGTTTGGGCGAAAAGTGGCAGAACGAACGACAACCCGATATTAATGAATTGTAAACCAAAGTAATTAAATAGCCGAAGTCGCAAGATTGGCAATTTGAGAATTGAATAATCAATCAGTTGGCGACGCCCCTTGATGGCGTACGTCACCATTGCACCAATCATCACGATGCTCCATAGACACCAGAGGCCGAAGTTCGGCGACAGCCAGCCGTGAGTTCCCGCGTTGTTAAACGTGAACAACAGACTAGTGAAGGTGATGGCTAAAAGGATTGCGCCCAGATAGTCGAATTTTTTATCGCCAACACCTAAGGCCTTCCCCGAAATGTTGAACGCCCCTAAGATTGCCAGTAATGCCAATAACGGTACGATACCAACGAAAATTGCCCGCCATGACCAGACGCTAGTTAAAATCCCGCCATAAGTTGGTCCGAGAGCCGGGGCTAGAGACACGATGACACTAGCTAAACCGGTATAAGTTCCTAGTTGATTGCGAGGGACGTAAGTGAAAATCAACTGGAACATCAGTGGAATCGAAATCCCAGTGGCTACGGCCTGTAAAAGGCGGCCAGTTAATAATACGGAGAAATTCGGCGCTAACCAACAAAGAATGCCCCCAAGCAGACACACGAGGGCGGCAAATAAGAATAAGGGCTTGGGGTTAAACCGCTTTAGAACATAGGCCGTGGTACTCATGACAATGGTTGTCAGTAATAGGTAACCGGTCGTCAGCCACTGGACGGTATCTAGTGAAACCCTCATTGTTTTAATCAGCGTGGGGAACGTCACATTCATCGATGTTTCCACGAGAATCCCGACAAATGAGAGTAAACCAACGGATAAGATTGCCAGTTTGGTTTTTAAAGTGACGGTACTTGGTTGGGACACAATCAACACTCCTTATAAAAATAATTGGCGTATTTTGGACAGCTCACCAAGCCCAATAGTCGGTGGTAAAAATCAGTAATCTGAATTTTTACGATTGAAAGGGACGATCGTAATGACCGTCCCACTAACGTCCCCAGTTTAAGCTTATTTTCAATCTGGTGCAATCACTTTGCATTCGGGATGGAACTTATCATTAAGGGGTTTGCGCGAGGTATGGTATTATAAAAAGTTGTCTAATTAAATTTTAATCAAATTATTGGAGGTGCGCTGTGAGTATATTTTTGAAATTAGGCTGGTATTTTCGGCGTGAATGGAAGTTGTACCTCGCGGGGGTGCTTGGACTAGTTTTGACTGCCATTATCGGCATTGTGCCACCCCGGATTATTGGGGACGTCGTTGATGGGATTAATCAGCACAGCTTGACGGCGCACACGCTGACGGTCTATTTAGTTATTATTGGTGTGGCCGCCGTTGGTCAGTACCTGGCGCGTTATTTATGGCGGAATGCCATCTGGGGTGGTGCAGCCGGCCTTGAACGAACGCTGCGGGAACGACTCTTTTGGCATTTTATGAAGATGGATGCGACGTTTTATCAGCAATACCGTACCGGGGACTTGATGGCCCATGCGACCAATGATCTCACGGCGGTTGAACGGGTCGCTGGTGGTGGCATTCTCCAATTTGCGGATTCCATTATTACTGGTGGGACAACGCTGATTGCGATGATGACACTAATCGACTGGCGACTGACGCTGATTGCGGTGGTGCCTTTCCCATTATTAGCGATCGTGTCACGGTATTTGGGTAAAAAAATTCACGTCGCGTTTCGTGCCTCCCAAGCCGCCTTTTCGCGACTGAATAATAAGGCGCAGGAGAGTATCAGTGGAATCAAAGTGATCAAAGCGCTAGGTCAGGAAAAGGCCGATGTTGCTGATTTTAATCAACAGATTGATCAGACGATTAAGATCAATCGGCATGTCAACGTACTCGACTCGCTATTTGATCCCGCGATTACCATGATTATTGCGTTATCTTACGGCGCCACAATTATTTTGGGCGGGTTGTACGTGACCCACGGTGTCATTACAATCGGTAACTTGGTCTCGTTCGTCACTTATTTGGGAATGATGGTCTGGCCGATGTTTGCGGTCGGGATGTTATTCAACACGATGGAACGGGGAAACGCCTCGTATGATCGGGTCATGGAATTATTGAATCAGCAAAGTGCCATTATTGATGCCAAACGGGGCATTGAACAGCGCCCGCATGGTGATATTCAGTATCAAATCAAGCAGTTCAATTATCCCAACGATGCAGGAACCAGTCTGAGTAACGTGGACTTTACTTTGAAGGCGGGACAGACGCTCGGAATTGTCGGGCGGGTTGGTGCTGGTAAATCAACGATTATGAAACTGATTTTGCGTGAATTTGATCAGTACGAGGGCCACATTACTTATGGTGGTCACGATATTAAGCAGTATGCGCTTGATAGTTACTTACCAGCCCTTGGTTATGTGCCCCAAGATAGTTTTCTGTTCTCGAATACGATTCGTGAAAATATTCGTTTTGCCGATCCGACTGTGAGTCAAGCCGTTGTGGAAGCGGTCGCCACCAAGAGTGATTTGAGTGGTCAGATTGCCAGCATGCCCGCTGGTTACGATACCCAAGTTGGTGAGGAAGGTATCTCGCTATCTGGAGGGCAACGCCAACGACTAGCCATTGCGCGGGCCTTACTCATCAATCCTGAATTGCTGATCTTAGATGATGCGTTATCCGCGGTTGATGCCGAAACTGAGGCAGAAATTTTAGCTAATCTAAAGGCAGAACGAGCAGACAAAACGACGATTATCGCGGCCCACCGGTTAAGTTCGGTGATGAACGCTGATGAAATCATTGTGTTGGATGCCGGTCACGTTGTTGAACGAGGGACCCACGCGCAATTAATGACGCAACACGGGTGGTATCAGAAGATGTTTACGCGCCAACAATTGGAGACCAAAGTGGAAGGAGCGGTGCAATAATGGCAGCACGTCAATCGGTATGGGCACGTTCCATGCCTGTTAAGGAACAACTCACGGTTATTCGGCGACTATTGCCGTATGCGAAACCGTTCAAATGTTTTTTTATTGCGGCCATCGTTTTTTCCGGTCTGATTAGTGTGGTTAATATCTATCTACCGCGTGTATTACAGACCTTTATTGATCATTATCTCAAAACAGGACACGCCACGGTACCGGTCATGTGGTACTTTGCGGGCCTCTATTTCTTCGGCATGGTTGTGCGCGCGTTGATGCAGTTCGTACAGAACTTCAGTAGTACGATGGGGGCAGAATATATGCTTGAAAATGTCCGCCGACAAATGTTCGCCAAGTTGCATCGGATGGGCATGCGCTACTTTGATCAAGTCCCTGGTGGCTCAATTTTGTCACGCCTGACTAACGATACGATGTCGTTTTCCAATTTTTGGGCGTTGTTTAATACATTATTTACCGCCTTTTTTGCGGTGATTTCGTCGTTTGTCGCGATGTATCTCACCGATGCGCAGATTGCCTTGTGGTTATTGGTTTTCATGCCTTTTTTGGCTGTAACGATTTGGTATTATCAACGGTATAGCTCACGGGTTTACCGGCGAATGCGGGAACGGCTCAGTGAGTTGAATACCAAGTTAAGTGAAGCAATCACTGGAATTAGTGTAATTCAGCAATTTCGACAAGAACACCGTATCAATGGTGAATTTGATCATACCAATGATGCCTATTTTAAGACCCGCCAAGCGATGATCCGGACGAACTCATTATTATTAAGTCCACTGATCGACTTGTTTTATGCGTTAGGGACGGTCATGGTTCTGGGAATCTTCGGGGTTCGTGGACTCAATGGTTATGTGGCTGCCGGGGTCGTTTATGCGTTCATCACGTACCTGAATAACTTCTATAATCCGATGACGTCGATGATGGATAATTTGTCAGACTTTCAAGATGGCGTCGTCGCCGGATCACGGGTTTTACGGGTCATGGATGATCCAACGATTGCCCCGGCCCAACACGTCGATCCTACGGCTAAGATTACGCGCGGTAAGATTGAATTTCGGCACGTCACCTTTGCCTATGACGGCCAGCATCCGGTCTTAAAAGACGTTTCATTCGTGGCTGAACCAGGCCAAACGGTGGCACTAGTTGGTCAGACGGGGAGTGGAAAAACGTCGACGATTAATGTTTTGATGCGGTTTTATGAGTTTCAGTCAGGAGAAGTTTTAATTGATGATCGCGACATTCGTGAGTATCCGGCTGAGGAATTGCGACAGAAGATGGGGTTGGTCTTGCAAGAACCGTTTATGTTTTATGGTGATATTAATTCCAACATCCGAATGTTTAACGATCAGATTTCAGATGAACAAGTTCAAGCAGCGGCACGGTTTGTAAAGGCCGATGACTTCATCAACGATTTACCTGAGAATTATCAGTCACGCGTCATTGAGCGCGGGGCCAGTTATTCTTCAGGACAGCGGCAATTGATTTCATTTGCGCGGACGATTGTGACTGACCCTAAGATTTTAATCTTGGACGAAGCCACGGCGAACGTCGATACTGAGACCGAAGAGATGATTCAGACTGGTTTGGATCGGATTCAGGAGAACCGCACGACGATTGCGATTGCCCACCGCTTGTCCACGATTCAAAATGCTGATTTGATCCTGGTCTTAAATCAGGGGCAAATCGTTGAACGCGGGTCCAACGACGAGCTATTGCAACAGCATGGTTACTACTATGATATGATTCAGTTGCAAAATTCCGCTCACGTCGATTAAAGTGTGGTATGCTCGATTTAAATTAATTGAGGTGATGCCGAATGCGTCGAAAATTATCGTTAATGGTCGTGATGACTGTTATTAGTACGCTGGTTAAAGTGGGCTGGCAATTAATCTTAGCGCGCCATCAAGCGCCTAAAAAGTTAAAAATTAAGGTAAAACTGAAATAAACATTGTCGTCGTGTCGGTAGCGATGCTTACGGCGATTCAATCAGTTGTCATGACCGACCGTTCTGGAAAAGGTGTAAATTCCAGAATGGTCGGTTTTGTGTTGGAAAATTGAGTTGGCGGAGGTGGTCACGGTGAGTTGTGGTGGTGCCCACAAAACCGGTTTATCAGTGGTTCGACCTTAAAATCGGTCGGTGACACTCACTGCAGGATGTGGCCTGGTATGGTTGCAAACGTGCTGTTCATTTTTGGCCCAACACCTGGAGTACGGTGCCACGCTTGGATGTCGCCAGGCACATTGAAAATAATGATTGGTGACTAATAACGGTCATTAATTCCTAAAACGACTGGATGACGGATAACTATACGGAATGGTTATAATTGATTATTTGAACTAGGTATTTTACTCTGCCAACGGATCGCGTTTTAATAAAGAGGGTAATGAGTTAACGAAGGGAGTTGTGATGCAATGCAAT
This sequence comes from Lactiplantibacillus sp. C232, assembly GCF_023806725.1. NCBI lineage: Bacteria > Bacillati > Bacillota > Bacilli > Lactobacillales > Lactobacillaceae > Lactiplantibacillus > Lactiplantibacillus sp. C232. The sequence goes on along the minus strand of NZ_JAMSKZ010000009.1, from coordinate 77,531 downwards.
ATCGACAGTTAGGAACATCCGATTTAAAAGTCTCGTCGATCGCACTTGGGTGTATGGGCTTTGGTGCGGGGACTGGAACGGCACTTAATCAGCGCTCGTGGGCAGTTGGTCAAATGCAGGCGAACCAGGTACTTGATCGCGCGATATCACTGGGGATTAACTTTTTTGATACGGCGCCGGTCTATCAAGCGGGTGCGAGTGAACGTGTCTTGGGACAAGGACTAAAGAAATTTCAGCGAGATCAATTGGTACTGGCAACCAAGTTTACGAATCGGACAACCCAAGAAATCGAAAATCATGTCAGTGGGCGTGAACACGTCTTGCGGTCCCTCGACCAGAGTCTACAGAATTTACAGACAGACTATGTTGATTTATATATTTATCATATCTGGGACTGGTTAACACCAATGGCTGAAATCATGGCTGGACTTAATGAAGCTGTTCAGGCCGGTAAGGTTCGTTACATTGGGATTTCTAACGCCTATTCCTGGCAGATTGCGCAGATCAATGCGCTAGCGGTTCGTTATGGTTACCCACAATTTGTCTCGATCCAGAGTCATTATAATTTGGTCTATCGCGAGGATGAACGGGAACTGTTCAGTTATGCTCATGAGAACGGTTTGGCAACGACGCCGTATAGTCCATTAGCTAGTGGCCGGTTGGCACATCCTTTTGGCACCCAGACTACTCGGCGACAACAAGATACGTTTGCTGATACCAAATACCAAGCTACCAGCGAGATGGATAAACCAATTATTGATCGCGTTGAGGAACTGGCCCACCAACATCATGTTTCAATGGCGGCCATTAATTTGGCCTGGCTACAACAACGAGTAACGGCGCCGATTATTGGGGCAACTAAGCCGCATCATTTAGATGCAGTGGCTGAGGCAGCGGGGTTGGCGTTAACCGCTTCGGAAATACAGTACTTGGAAACCCCTTACCAACCCCATGACTTGGAGGGCGTGATGGCACTTAACCGGTCACGAACTAATAATTGGAATCAGTATTCCGGACAGTAAGCGAACAAGTTAGTTGACTTAACGTGCAGTTGAAGTAATACACTGATCCTATCGTGCGACTAAAGGTCCACGTTTCAGTATAAAGGAGTTATTGAGATTAAATTGAAAACAATCACACAACAGTATTTAACGGGCGAGCGGGCACTCTTTAAAGCTCACGACCTTGAAATCGACACTACAACGTTTGCTGATGGTGAATCACCACTGAAGGAAAGTCGCAATGTCACGTTGAAGCAGCCAATCTTTAAGTGGAAATATCCCTTGTGGTACAGTCAACATGTGACTGTGGATCAAGGCTTGTTTGAGACAATGTCTCGCTCTGGCATCTGGTACACCAAGGATATTACAATTACGAATAGTACGCTACAGGCACCTAAGCTATTTCGGCGGGCCAGCCAAGTTAAGTTAGCGCACGTTCACTTTTCAGATGCGGAAGAAACGTTATGGAACTGCCAAGATATTACGTTGAATGATGTTCAAGCAGCTGGTGATTATTTTGGAATGAATAGCCAGAATATTCGCATTGATGGCTTCAGCCTCGTCGGTAATTACGCCTTTGACGGTGCTAAGAACGTTGAAATTCATCATGCAACGCTGATGACCAAGGATGCGCTATGGAATTGTGAAAATGTTACCGTTTATGATTCACAAATCATTGGTGAGTACCTGGGCTGGAATTCGAAGAATATTCGGTTCGTCAACTGTACGATTGAGAGCGATCAGGGCCTGTGTTACATGGATAATGTTAAGTTGGAAAACTGTACATTACTCAATACGGACTTAGCTTTTGAATATTGTCGTAACATTGACGCTGACGTGGTTTCAACGATTGATAGCGTTAAAAATCCGCTTAGTGGTCGGATTCATGCGCAAGCCATTGGTGAAATCATCATGGATGATCCTGAAGTAGATCCTCATCAGACCCTGATTAGTGTTGACCATGAAAGCCGTGCACCCCATGCCGTTTGATTTTGAGACCGTGCTTAATCGGCGGCACACAAATGCCGTTAAGTGGGACGTCGCGGATGATGAGTTGCCGATGTGGGTCGCTGACATGGACTTTGAAACGGCACCAGTTATCAAGCAAGCGTTGATAAAACGCGCCCAGTTTGGCGTCTTCGGTTACGAAGAAGTCCCCATGGCTTACTATGAAGCCGTGGCAGACTGGTGGGCAACGGAACACAACTTCCGTCCGCAAATTGAGTGGTTGATGTTCTGCACCGGCGTCGTTCCGGCGATTTCATCAATTGTTCGTAAAATGACAGCGGCTGGCGATAACGTGTTAGTTCAGGCTCCGGTTTATAATATCTTCTATCATTCAATTGAAAACAATGGCCGGCATACCTTGAGTAGTGACTTAGTGGCACGTGACGCGTCGTACGCGATTGATTGGGACGATTTGACGACGAAACTAGCTGATCCGTTGACCACGATGATGATTTTATGCAATCCGCAGAATCCGATCGGCATCGTCTGGTCGCGTGCGACGTTGCAACGCCTTGGCGAGCTGTGCTTGAAATACCATGTGCTAGTCGTTGCCGATGAGATTCATTGTGACTTGACCCTTAACGGTCACAGGTACACCCCATTTTCATCATTGACTGCGCCAGTAGCACATAACAGTATCAGCTGTATCTCGCCAAGCAAGACTTTCAACGTGGCAGCCTTACACGCGGCAACGTTGATTATTCCCGATGCACACGTCCGCGCATTAGTGAGCCGGGGCATCAACAATGATGAATTGGCTGAGCCCAATTCGTTTGCGATTCCAGCCAGCATTGCGGCCTATACTGAAGGCCATGACTGGGTAGCTGCATTGCGAACCAAACTAGCTGCCAATCAACGTCAAGTTCAGACTTACTTGACTGCTGAGTTGCCGCAAGTCAAGTTGGTGGAAGCCCAAGCGACTTATCTATTATGGTTGGATGTGCGTCAAGTGACAACCGACAGTGCGGCTTTGGCTGCTTTTATTCGCCAACGAACCGGGTTGTTTTTATCAGCGGGAGATGCTTACCGTGGTGATGGCAACCGCTTCTTGCGACTGAATGTGGCTTGTCCAACGACTACCCTGACGGATGGATTGGCACGATTAAAAGCTGGTATTACGGCTTACCAACAAGTTCAAGCATAGTTGACGCGTATGAGGTGCAATTCCATAATGATTTCGCTATCATTAAGATAAGCTGGTTTGGTCTAGATGACCGCTGACAGTCCGTGATAACGGACCAGATAAGTCGGTTAATTCAAACCATTATTAAAAGATGAGGTGGAGGATAGTTATGAAAATTGGAATTATTGGTGCCGGTACGGTCGGCACAGTATTAGCCAAGACCTTTGCGCGCGGTGATCATCAAATCAAATTAAGTCGGCACAGTGGTGCGGCTAGTTTAGCAACACGGCGCGCCGAGTTTGCTGCCAATGTGGCTTTTGTAGAAGTTGCTGAAGCCTTACAACAGCCGTTAGTCATTCTTGCAGTGCCGTTTGAACAGGCGCCGGCAGTATTAGCGCAGGTCGCCGATTATAAGCAACGGATCGTGGTGGACGTGACGAACCAGTTTACGGCTGACTTTAAGAAAATTAAGACGGCCCCGTTGACTGGAAGTGAAGTCATTGCTCGTGCAGCTAACAATGCCCGGGTCATTAAAGCCTTCAATACGATTCCACCGGAGTTTATGGATGGGCACGTTGATGGGCCTGGAAAGCGGGTCTTGTTCTATGCGGGCGATGACGTTGCTGCCAAGAAAGAATTCGCTGCGCTCGTCCGGCCGTTGAATTTCCGCCCCGTTAACTTGGGCAAGCTTCGGCATGGCGGCAGTGTCATGCAAGTTGGCGGTGGACTAGGTAATACACACTTTGTTCAGATTGAAGAATAGTGGATTGTAAAAAGGGGTTCACTTTTGGACCAAAATAGCTAGTGCTGACCTTGTAAGAAAAGGTGTGGCTAGTGTCACTTTGATTGGGCCGTGCGGTGGGCATCAATTGACAGGTGTTCCTGCCAATCGTCGCCGCGTGGTTAAATTTGAATCGTGTTATGGGTCATGAAGCCTAATTCTTACTGTGTCGTAACTGTAAGAATGGGGCTGCATGGCTTTTTTTAATTGAGGTTAATTATTGTTTATACGGTTTGATGAGGACAATGGTATTGATACGAGTCTAGTCAATCAACTCCGCCCACTTAGCTACGGAAATATCCGATAGGCACAATAAGAGGAACGTGAAAATTCTTATGTCTTTACGCTATTTTGGTTAAATAAAAGTGTGAACATTACCTGCTTTATATCGTATGAGATGCAGTGTGCCCATTCAATAGGCTTTGCAGATTATGTTAATGAATTTCGACTATACGCACAATACATATTATTATATTTAGCCACGGGTGTTCTTAGTTCCCAGCTATCTATATACTAGATCATGCAATGATACTTTCAACTATTATCGAAATTTATTGGAATAATGCAGGTTTTCCACTTACAGCGCCTGAATTTAATCTCCGCTGTCAAAGTAGGTGCATGGGCAATGACCCTTGTCTGACCTGATGAATCATAATAGTGTTATTCTTCATGCGTATAATCATTTATTTTTTAATACCAAAAGCGTTGTGCTTCATTTCAATGAGAAATCTAGACACAACGTTTTTTATTAAATACTGCTATCTAAGCTAAAATACTTAGGTAATTTTAGAAAGGACTATCTAAATTAATGTCTTCATATTCGAATGAGCTTCTCATGCTGATTTTCCAATCGACGCTATGCAAACAAGTGCTCATATTTTTTGCCTACAGTGGTTTGTACTATTTGGTAACGTACTTTATGGATAAGAAAATCCAGCATCAAAAACAATTCTTATTGAAATTAGGTCTAGTTAAGCTCAAAAAAAGAAATAAGACAAGGTGGGAAAAAATACGATTGATAATGCAACTGTTCCTAATAGTATCAATACTGGTCTTAGTTGTTAGTACATTTGTTCTAAATCCTGATGATCAGTACATACTTTTGGTTATTTATGTTATGAAGCTTGCTACTTTCACTTCTTTTGCAATCGCGTTTGTGGATAGTTTAGGTCCAATAAAGGAGATACAGCAGTTGATTGTCGGCGCACAAAGCAGTGATACTTTAGACAGTGATAAAAAGGTATTAACGGTGACAATCTTTAAAAAAATTAGATGGATGCTGATATTATATCAAGTATTAAAAGTACCCGCGCTTATAATTCTTTTAAATTTAAGCGTCGACTATTAGCGCAACGGTGTTTTCATTTTATGAGAATTTGCATCTAACTTGTTTTTTAGTCCGTTCCTTTAGCTATTCTTCTCGCACGTTAATTGATAGCAAGCGTCAAGTGGATTAAATCTGCAAATCTTATCACCTGAGAAGAAAGGGCACGTTTTGACAGCTTACCCAGATGAACTGTTATTAGCATTGTTTCACGGCCGAATCTTGAATTAAGCAACGACGACTGTTTTATATAAATTGCTTTTCTTGCTGATTCGTCAATTGGTCTTTTTGTTGATTGGAAATCAAGGTAAGCAGGTTATTGAGTTAAAAGCCGTCGATACAACTACTCCGCATAATACCTAATATGTTAAATAGTTCAGTTTTTAAGATACGTTAGGCCTGCGCGCAGAGTTTGCTGATTATTTTTGCGTTTAAACTGTTAATAACAGTTTTTGCATTTGCTTAAAGTTATCCACAGTGTAAGTTGGGGCAATTGTTGTGTCGTTATGCACATGCTGTGGATTGTACCAGATACTAGGTAAATGGGCGGTGGTCGCTCCCACGATGTCTGAACGCAGGCTATCACCAATCATGACGGTATTCGTGGCATTCATGTCTGGGTATTGGTCATGAATAGCGCTGAAAAAGTGTGGGTTCGGCTTGGCATAACCGATACTTTCAGAGATGAAGATATGATCAAAATAGGGCGTCATATGGGCACCTGCCAAGCGACTGAGCTGGGTGTGTTTGATACCGTTAGTGCCGACGAGTAAGGTCAGCCCAGCGTTGGTCAGCGTGCGCAAAAGTTCGTGGGCGCCGGGAATTACCTGATAACTGTGCGCTAATAATTGGTCGTATTCTTGTTGAACCGCAGGACCGTCAACGGTGATGCCCAGTGTGCCTAGAAAGACTTGAAATCGTTGGTCTAACAAGCTATCACGATCGGCACCTTGTTCGATTTGTTGCCAAACAGTTTCGTTATAGGCCTGATACTCATTTTCTGCACGGCGAATATCAGTGACGCCATGATGCTGAAAGACGGCTGCGAGGTTAGCCGCTTCAGCGCGGTCAAAGTCAAGGATGGTATTATCGAGATCAAAAATTGCGTATTGCATGGAACCACTACTTTCAATAGGTTTATTTAAACCATCATACAGCAATTTTGAATGGTGTGGTATGCTTAAAGTATCATACTTAAAAGGAAGTTAAACATGGAAATCGATAATGACCCAGCGTATCAACAAATGATTAATGGTGAATTGTACTTAGAATCACCAATCCTACAGCAACGTCGGCGAGACGTGCGGACGAAGTTAATGCAATATAATCAGATTGCTGATAATGATGAACGGAATACTAAGATGAAAAGTCTCTTACGTTCAGCCGGTGACCGGTTCTTCGTTGAACCGACCTTTGAATTTAGTTATGGCGTCAATATTCGTATCGGCAATCATTTTTATGCTAACCATGGGGTCACGTTATGTGATGAAGGACTTATTACGATTGGTAATGATTGCAAATTTGGTCCTAAAGTTGGCTTGTACACGCCTGCTCATCCATTAGACCCAACTGTGCGGCGGACTGAAGCGGAACGGACTGCACCGATTACGATTGGTAATGATGTTTGGATTGGTGGTAGTGCCGTGATCTTACCCGGGGTGACGTTGGGCAACAACGTGATTGTTGGTGCCGGTGCTGTCGTAACACATTCATTTCCAGATAACGTCATCGTAGTCGGTAATCCGGCGCGTGTCTTGAAACAAAATGCACCGCAGTCATAATTGACAATTACGCCTAAATTGATGAAAATAAGGGTGTAGTCAGATTATCAGAGAATGGGGAGTGGAGCCATATGTCAGAGATGAGTCCTAAGGAATTTAAGCACATCTTAGTCGGGGTTGATGATTCGGATGACGCGCAGTTAGCGTTTCGGTACGCCATTAACCGGGCCAAGAGTGACGGTGCTAAGTTAACCATCGTCTCGATTTTGGAACAGGATAATATGAATGTGTATGAAGCGATGAGCAAGGACTTTGTTCATGGTCAACGCAAGGATTTGGAAGAACACGTTCAGCAGTATCAGAAGTTGGCCCGTGACTTCGGGGTGACGGATGTTAACGCGGTCGTTGATGAAGGTGACCCTGGTGAAACCATCGTGAAGACGGTGATTCCAGCGTTAAAGCCCGACTTACTAGTCATTGGCTCAGTTGCCAAGCATGGTGTTCGTAAGTACTTCGGTTCGCAAGCCGCATATATGGCAAAACATGCACCGATTTCAGTACTGGTGATTCGATAGTGATAAGATGAATTTTGATTAATCAGGCCTTCCGGTTATGGAGGGCTTTTTTTGTTGTGTCTTGAGGAATACCAAATACCAGTGGTAGGGGCTTTATAGTTAGACAAATATATTTAAGTTATGGCTGAAAGTTGTCTTTTCATTCAGCTTTAAGAGGTGTTTCAGGGTGACGGTATAAGTATGCCATAGGTAATCGAGTGAAATACTATACGAAAAACGTATGGTAGCATGTTTATTCGGTATTTTTCAGTGAATAAGAATCGGTTTATGATAGTGTCATTCAATCAGTTGGACAAGTAGGTTACATAAGCTCATTAGACTGATTAGAGAAATATTTAATAATCACGGAGGATTTATTTATGAAAGTCTTGATTTTAGGCGCAGCAGGTCAAATTGGTCAAATGGTAACTGGTGATTTGTTGGCACAAACAGATGACAACTTAGTGCTATTCGGTCATAACGTCTCACAACGGTTGGCGGAACTTGATTCAGCACGAGTGACGTTTGTTGATGGTGATTTTTTGGAATTTGACAAGGTACGACAAGCTGCCGAAGGTGTTGATGCGGTATATTTAAGTTTTGTTGCTAAGCCAGCTATTATTACGGGAGTCATTGACGCATTAGATAAGGCCGGGGTAAAGAGGTTTATCGTAGCTAATGTTCCTGATTTGTATCAAGAAGTTAGTGGGCCATTCCAAACATGGTATCGGCAAAATACTGGGCTGACATGGCAAACTGATCTCAAAAAGTCGGCCGACTTAGTGGAAAATAGTGATTTGGATTACGTTATTTTACGTATTACTTGGCTGTACAACCAAGTAAATAATACTAAGATTCATGTTTCCGAGAAAGGTGAACCTTTAACGGAAGCCCAAGTCACACGTCAAGCGGTCGCTCAATTTGTTGTTGATCTTTTGACCGGCAAAGCTGATTATCATCAAGCCAACTTAGGATTGGGTGAACCTGATACTCAATTCACTAAGCCGAGCTTTATGTAAGAGACAAACCTGTGAATGCTCAGAAAGCATTTGCAGGTTTGTCTTTTACCAAATTAGTACTTTAAAGTTAGGAGTTTGTAATGAGTAAGAGCAAAGAAAAATTTGGCATTGTATTGCCAATTATTTTATTAAGTTATTTCATGATTTTATTAGATAATTCCATTATCTTTACTAGTACGGTAAAGATTGCGCAAGAGCTACATTTAAATTCTCAGACGTTAGCGTGGGTAAGCAGTGCTTATACGTTAACATTTGGCGGCTTTCAGTTATTTGGTGGCCGTATCGGTGATGTTTTTGGTCGTAAGCGAGTGTTCTTGATTGGTTTGGTTTTATTCTCATTTGGTTCATTAATGGTGGGGCTATCGACCAACGCCGCCATGATTATCTCAATGAGGGCATTTCAAGGCATCGGCTCAGCCATTTTAGCACCAACTACTTTGGCACTGTTATTGGATAGCTATCAAGGCACAATGCGCACGCGAGCAATTGCGGCATACGGTGCAACTGCTGGCTTGGGTGCTAGCTTTGGTCTGATTTTGGGTGGCATCATCACCAGCGTGTTCTCATGGCGGTACGGTTTTTTCTTGAATGTGCCAGTGGGAATTCTGATGTTTGTCTTGACGATATTCTTTGTACATGACAGTAAGACTGAAGGTTCACGACATCTAGACTTTGTGGGGACGCTGTTATCAGTTATCGGTTTATCCGCTTTGGTATACAGCATTGATGGTACCAGTCATCAAATTTTGGCCTTGATCGTTGCGATTGTTGCTTTGATTCTGTTTGTTTATGCGGAGAAGCGCATCAAGAATCCAATTATGCCATTGAAATTATTTATGGATAGAGAACGTAGCAGTGCTTACATCGCACGTTTCTTCTTCATCGGTGCGGCATTTGCCTACTTCTTTGTGACACCACAAGCTTTGCAGCGAGTGTATGGATTTACACCATTGATGGCTGGACTAGCCTTTTTACCAGCGACATTACCACAATTCTTCAGTGCAACCCAGGTTTCTAGAGTTTCAATGAAGATTGGCAATGATCGTTTGATTCTAGTTTCTATCATATCAGGAATTATTGGTGTCCTACTTTCAGCCGTGCTTGGTCTTAGTCATGGATACTGGCTAGCAGTTGGTATTCCAATGATTTTCTTTGGTGTTGGACAAGGGCTTGGATTAAGCCCGCTGACTATCGCGGGAGTTGCCAATACGGATGCTGATATTGCGGGCGCCGCTTCGGGTGTCGTCAATACAGTTCATCAATTTGGACAATCGGTTGGAATGTCAATTGTTGTCGCCATGACTAGCGGCTTCAATAATCCAGCGACAAGCTATCACTATCAATTGTTGATTATTGCTGTGATTTTTATTTTGAGCTTCATTGCATCGCTTGGAATTCAGAGGAAAAAGCAATAAAAAGCATTACCATACGTCTGACGTATGCTGGCATGCTTAGATAGTAATTTTCAGCGAGTTAAATCGACCTTATAATGAATTCATCAATTAAATAAAGAGGAGATCACATAATGGAAACAGTTAAATTAAATAATGGTGTTGAGATGCCCAAATTAGGGTTTGGTGTGTTTCAAGTTACAGATTTAGACCAATGTGAACAAGCGGTTGTTGATGCAATTGATTCTGGTTACCGCTTGATTGACACTGCGGCTGCCTATCAAAACGAAGCAGCGGTCGGACGGGCGATTAAACGGAGCGGGGTTGATCGTAAGGAACTCTTCATTACCTCTAAACTTTGGGTTTCAGATGCTAATTATGAACGTGCACAGAAGGGCATTGAGCAATCATTAAATAATCTGGGCTTGGATTATTTGGATTTGTACCTACTACACCAGCCATATGGAGATGTTGTAGGTGCTTGGCGCGCGTTGGAAGAGGCTTACAAAGCTGGTAAAATCCGTGCCATCGGAGTCTCTAACTTCTATGGTGACCAATTAAAAAACTTGGAATTATCAAATGAAGTCAAACCAGCAATCAATCAAATCGAAGTTAATCCATGGTACCAACAAAAATCAGAAGTTGACTTCGCACAAAGCGATGATATTCAAGTAGAGGCTTGGGCACCGTTTGCAGAAGGTAAGCACGAAATTTTCACTAATAAAGTTATTGCTGAAATTGCTAACAAATATGGCAAGTCTAATGGTCAAGTGATTCTTAGATGGCTACTTCAACGAGGAATTGTTGTTATTCCTAAATCAGTGCATAAGAATCGAATGGCGGAAAATATTAATGTTTTTGATTTTGAGTTAAAAAGTGACGAAATGAATGCGCTGAATAACTTGGACAAAGGCGAAAGTCAGTTTTTTGATCATCGTGATCCAAGAGTTATTGAACAAATTTTTGGAGCAAGTTTGGCACAATTAAAATAATAAAGGGGTAGATAAATATGTCAGAAGCAACTTTTAAACTAAATAATGGTGTGAAGATTCCAGAAATGGGTATTGGTACTTTTCAAATGTCAGTTGATGATGCTGAGCAAGCTGTAGTTGACGCTTTGAAAGCTGGTTATCGCTTGGTGGACACTGCTAATGCTTATATGAACGAAACTGGTGTGGGGCGTGGTATTAAACGTTCCGGCGTTAGTCGTTCAGATGTATTCTTGAGTACGAAGCTTTGGCCATCTGTCTATACAGACAATAATGCGGTTGATGATACGCTGCAACGCTTAGGAACTGACTATGTTGATTTGATGTTTTTACACCAACCAGCTGGTGACTTTCTCACTGGATACCATCAACTTGAAAAAGCTTATAAAGATGGCAAGGTCAAGGCAATTGGTATCTCAAATTTTCAAGGCGAAAAATTACAACAGTTATTGGATAATGTTGAAATTAAACCGCATGTGATTCAAGCCGAAGCACATCCATACTTTACTGAAGATGAAGTTAGAACAATTTTGAAACCGTTTGGGACAAGATTGATGGCTTGGTTCCCATTAGGTCATGGCGACAAGAGTCTGATTCAAGAACCCATTTTTGCTGAGCTGGGTCGGAAGTATCATAAAACGAGTGCGCAAGTTATTTTACGTTGGCACACACAGATGGGATTCATTGTGATTCCTGGATCAACTAATCCGGATCATATTCGTGATAATCATGACATCTTTGACTTTACACTGACTGATGAAGAAATGGCTCAAATTGCTGCTGTAAAGAAGAATATTCGGTATTACACACCGTCAGCTGAAAATGAAGAAAAATATGCCACGATGGCGTTAGACTTTAGTACTGAAAAGTAGACTAGGAGTGTTTTATTAATGAGTGAATCGAAAGTAATCGTTATTACCGGTGCGTCAAGTGGTATTGGGGAAGCGACAGCTAAATTAGTGGCTAAAGATGGTGCAAAGGTTATCTTGGGAGCTCGGCGCGAGAATAAGTTAAAGAAAATTGCTGATGGGATTGAGAAGTTAGGTGGCGAAGCTGCTTATCAAGCAACCGATGTTACTGATGATAATCAGGTTGAAGCACTCGCTAAATTAGCGATAGATAAATTTGGTCGGATTGACGTTTGGCTGAATAATGCTGGTATTATGCCTCAATCGATCCTTTCTGAAAAGAAAATCAATGATTGGAACAATATGATTGATATCAATATCAAGGGAACGCTTTACGGTATTGGTGCAGCGATTCCGTATATGGATAAACAAAAGGCAGGACACATTATCAACGTTTCTTCTGTTGCTGGACACACTGCTCATTCAGGTAGTGCCGTCTATTCAGCAACCAAATATGCAGTCTGCGCTATCAGTGAATCGCTCCGTCAAGAAATGGTAGAAGCCAAGAATAATGTTCGGGTAACGGTTATCTCACCGGGTGCTATCAACACTGACTTGCTTTCTTCTGTAACTGATCCTGAGGTTAAAGCTGGTATGGAGAAGTTTTATGAATCGTTTGGTATTTCAGTTGATCGAGTAGCGTTAACAATTAAAGAAGCTATTGATATGCCCGCCGATGCTGCTTGGAATGAAGTTATTATTCGACCAACAAACCAAATGGGCTAGTCCAAAAAGACTGGAAAATTTGAGCGTACTGCTTAGGTAGCTAACTCCTAGTTACCTAGTTTGTTAAGTGATAAATAGCCCCTGAACCAATCGTTTTTGGACTGGTTTCAGGGGCTGTTTATATTGATTGTCGGATTTGTGACAACTTACTTTTCGGTTGCCAACTGTTATTTTGCTGCAAGAAAATAAAACTTTAGGCCGCTTTAACATTTTGGGGGCCATTCGAACACGATTCAGATTGAGCGTGGCTATGTGGAAATCGCTGGTGGTGTCAAGTTGAGAATTTAAGAGTTAGCCATTTGGCAGTTAGTTCGAATGAGACTTTTCTCTTGCCTTGGAGTTCACACCAGGGTTTAACATGATGTTTGTTAAAAATCAAGAAAGGTATGATTAAGTTGAAAAGATGGGGAATTGGTATTGTCGTTGCAATCGTGATTATTGTGAGCGTGATTTGAATTGGATCTACTATGTCCGGTCATTACGCCAGGCCGGAATGTTGATTGAATCATTGATTGAGTATATGAAACTACTTCATCAACCGGATACTTCACCAGAAGTACGACGAGACTTACTGATCGATCAACGTGATGAATTAGTGCAACAGTTGAGAGAGACACGACAAACAATTGCATATTTGTCCTATAAAATCGATCATTTCCAAGAACATATTTTAAGCAGTGAGGCAGCACAACTATTTCCACAACAAAGCAACAAAATTATTGATGATAGTCACAACGCTGAGGACTGATCTATTGCAGTACCATAATGATTTAAGATAATCCAATATATCCTGAATGGTAGGAAATTTTTGGATGAGAGGAGTGATTGAATGAAAAATTCAAGTAACGCATTAGTGTTGTATTTTTCACTCACGGATAATACTAAACGGGCTGCTAATACGGTTGCTGAGATAACGGGCGCTGATATTGAGATACTTCGTTTAGAAGAACCTTATTCAGACGATTATACTGAAGCTGCTAAACGTGCGGAGCAGGAAAAAGACCAGCAAATAATACCAGAATTAAGACCACTTAACCATCAATTGAATGATTATGAGACGATTTATTTAGGCTTTCCGACTTGGTGGTATCAGCCACCAATGGTGATTCATACTTTTTTTGCTGAATATCAATTTTCTGGACAAACGATTGTACCGTTCACTACCAGTGCTAGTAGTTCAATTACGGCAAGTGCCAAAGTATTAGCTTCATTGACCGAACGAAAAAACGTTGATTTAAAAGCAGGGTTTACTGCTAATCAAACTAACGTGATTAAACAGTATTTTAAAGACCTGTTATAAGTTGAGTATTAATGGATAAGCTTTGATTTAAGGGGATGATGAAAATAAAAAAGGTCGGGCTAGGATTAATTGGTATTGGTAGTTTGATGTTAATTGGCATCTGGTTAGTACTCAAAGCTGAGCCGAAGAACGGGGCATGGGCAAATCAACAAACCGTTGTCGCCGTTACTCATGACAACATTAGGGATAGTGGCAATAGTGTTGCTGAATGTGTAACTTCTAATTGATGTTTATGAGGTTAGTGTGTGTCGTAGCAAACATTAGCGGATTGCTAGGTTTCTGTAATAGTTACTTACTTTGTAGTGCCTTGGGCCACTGTTGTTGGATTTCGCTAAGCATGGGAGCTAGGTGTTTCTTTTGGGCAATCAAGTAGTTAGCATATACGACCATTTTGGCGCTGTCATCACTGATTGGAACAGTTACCCGGTCCTTATCGTTTTTAACCTGCTCATTAAAGAACGGGTCGCTTTGCGATAGGTTAGTCGTGAAGAATGGAAAACGTGAGTATTTAGTGATTTCAGCAAAAGCGTCACGGTCATCTTGATACATAAACTTCGCCTCTGGAATATTATCTTGAATAATTGCACTCCATGGGCCAATGGCACGCATCACAATGAAACTCATACCTTGCAGTTCCTCAAAGGTTACGGTTGGTTGATTGGCTAAGTAAGTAAATTGATCCAAGTTAACTTGTAGTCGTTCTTCACCAATGTATTGAGATTCAATCTCATCCGTAAAAATCTCCTGATCAGAAAAAATCACGGTGTATTGGTTATTATTGAGTGCGTCAGTAATTTGCTGATTGGAAATGGCATTAGTGTCAATTTGGATATGCCTGCTAAGCGTGGGCTGTAGCTCACCAAGGAGGATTAATGGACCTGGAACAGTCGCTGCAATCGCAGTTAAGTGTTGACCTTGATCATAGTTCTGCACCTTCGTAATCATGGCCGTGTTGAGCTTCAGTAGTTTTGTAGCTTCTTCAGCTGCAAGAACGCCTGTGGGGGTAAGCTGAATGTGATTGGCCTGGCGCTCAAATAACTGAACCCCAAACTCGTCTTCCAATTTTTGCATACCACGAGTGACGGAAGGCTGAGTCACATTCAACTGTGTTGCAGTTTTTGTTAGTGTCCCGGTTTGCGCGAAGACGCTAAGTTCTTCTAATAAATAGCTTTCAATCATATAATTCACTCCTAAGCATACATTAAACGTATGGTAGCATGTTTATCTAGTAATTTTCAAACAATCCATCTCGCCTTATGATAGTGTCATTCAATCAGAAAGGTGTGAAACAAAATGGTCATGACGCAAACGGTCCGACTAAGTAGTGGGATTGAAATGCCGCAAGTTGGTTTCGGCGTTTTCCAAATTGTAGATGAACAACAATGTGAACGTGCGGTAACGCAGGCGTTACATGCGGGTTATCTTTCAATTGACACCGCGACGGCTTATCAGAATGAAGTTGCAGTCGGGCGTGCGATAAAAAATAGTGGGATTCGACGTGAATCACTCTTTGTTACTTCTAAACTGTGGGTGGCGGATGCGTTATACGAACGTGCTAAAGCAGGAATTCAGGCTTCACTTCAGCGTTTGGGACTAGATTACTTGGACTTATATTTATTACACCAACCTTATGGTGACGTTGTGGGTGCTTGGCGAGCGTTGGAAGAAGCTCATCAAGCAGGATTAATTCGGGCTATCGGGGTATCGAACTTTTCTGCTGATCAACTTAAAAATCTGGAATTAACGACGACAATCAAGCCGGTGGTCAATCAGATTGAAGTCAATCCATGGTATCAACAACAAGAAGCCATTGATTTTGCACAGTCTGAAGGTATTCAAGTTGAAGCGTGGGCACCATTTGCGGAAGGTAAACAAGCGATTTTTGAAAATCCAGTATTAGTCGCCATTGGTCAACGATATGGCAAGACTGCTAGTCAGGTTATTTTACGTTGGTTATTACAACGTGATATTGTGGTAATTCCAAAGACGATTCATGTGGAACGGATGGTTGCGAATCTAAACGTTTGTGATTTTGAACTTACTGACGAAGATATGCAACGGATAGCCCAACTTGATCAACATCGTAGTCAGTTCTTTGATCATCATGATCCGTTAACAATTGATCAGATTTTTGGCACCAGTATTCAGAAGAGTCGCATGCCATCAGGGCTTGATTAGTATCGTTTAGCAGGATAGTTGTTAAGAAACAAATTGATAAAGTTTATTTTGAATTGAACGGAGGAATTATTAATGAAAGTAATGATTTTAGGTGCAGCGGGTCAAATTGGTCAAATGGTCACACGGCAGCTGTTGGCGCAAACCGATGATCAGTTGGTATTGTATGGACATAATGTCTCACAACGATTGACAGTGTTTGATTCGACACGAGTGACATTTGTGGACGGTGATTTTCTTGAATTTGATAAGGTTCAAACCGCATTAAACGGAGTAGACGCGGTCTATCTGAGCTTTGTTGCTGGCCCGGATATTATTGCCGGCTTGATTAAGGCTTTGGATGCGATGGGGGTTAAACGACTCATTGTAGCCAGTATTCCAGATCTTTATCAAGAAGTCAGTGGCCCGTTTCAGCAATGGTATCGTGAACATACCGGTATCGTTTGGCAATCAGATCGTAAACAGGCAGCTGATTTAATTGAAGCAAGTGACCTCGACTATGTGTTGTTACGGATTACGTGGCTGTATAACCAAACTGGTAATACGGCAGTTATGGTAACTAAGAAGGGTGAACCATTTACTTCGGCCCAAGTGACGCGGCAAGCTGTGGCACAATTTGTCGTTAATTTGCTGGCTGGTAAAGGTGACTATCATCGTGAAAGCCTAGGCTTAGGAGAACCGCAGACTGAATTTTCAAAACCAAATTTTTATTAATTAATTGGTGAACATTGCTTGCAATCAGTGCGCACCACAAAATTTTAAAGGAATGAAGGAAAGTATAATGAATATTGTTTGGATGTTACTACCTGCGATTGCGTGGGGCGTGTTACCACTAATTGTGAGCCAATTAGGCGGGCGACCAGTTAATCAAATTTTTGGTACGGCCGTTGGAACATTAATTGCTAGTTTAGTCGTTCAGCTAATCGTTCACCCAGCCATTAACGTGACTTCATTTATTATGGCCATGATTGCTGGTGCCTTTTGGATTATTGGTCAGTTGGGACAATATACGGGATACGCCAATGTAGGTGTTTCTAAGACGATGCCGATTTCAACTGGATTACAGTTAGTTGGGACATCGTTAGTTGGTGTTTTCTTATTTGGTGAATGGTCAACGACAATTGCAAAGCTTGTGGGTGGCTTAGGGGTCTTGTTACTTGTGATTGGTGTCATCATGACTTCAATTCAAGATCGCCAAGAAGTGACTGGCAGTAATCAGCGACGAACGATTGTGATGTTGATTGTGACGACCATTGGATTTATTGTCTTTAATGCGATTCCAAAGGCGTTATCTGCGTCTGGTATTGCGATCTTTTTACCAGAATCAGTGGGAATGATGGTAGCCGTTATTGTTTATATGTTAATAAGTGGTCAAGGTCGAATTGTGGCAGAACGGGCTAGTTGGTTGAACATTATTGGTGGATTAGTTTTCTCAGTAGCTTCGTTGACATACATTGTTTCAGTTAGCCAGAATGGGGTCAATACGGCCTTTGTGGTTTCGCAGTTATCCGTTGTGTTGTCAACATTAGGTGGCATGGTATTTTTACACGAGCGTAAATCCAAACGTGAATTAGTTTTAACTTTGAGTGGCTTAGTCTTGATTGTGATCGGTGCAGTCGTCACTACTTTAATTTAAACTGAAACGTCATATGATCAACTTGCGACGGAATAATTGAGCTGGTTTCTTTACAAAAGACGAACTAATGAAAAATTAGCCATAAAATGAGCGGCGCTAATGCAATTTTAGTTCCTTTAGTATTATGATGTCTGATCAGTAATCAGCGGTGTTCAAGAATACCTTTATTCTTAAGTACCGCTGATTTTGGTTAGTCGTGTTAGTGGCATTGATTGACTTCAAGTTAGTATGTTGAATGAGCAAGTTATACTTTTAGGAATGATTGTGGAGTTGTACCTGTGTTTAGAAACGACTAATAATCAGTGATATATCACTGGTGTAGCAATGTTGGCGTGTGTCACTGACCGAGCCAAAGGTCACACAGTTATGCCATACGTTAAACGAATGCTAGCATGTTTATCAAGTAATTTTCAAAGTGTCTTTTTAGCATTAATATATAGACATTCAATCGGAGCGATAAGTAGCGGCGCTTCGTAAACAAATAGTTATTGTTAAGGAGTGAAGTAAAAATGTATGAAGATTTAAATGGTAAGGTAGCAGTCATTACAGGTGGCTCTAAAGGAATTGGTTCGGCAATCGCCAAAAGATTTGGTGAAGAAAAAATGAAAGTGGTCATTAACTATAATAGTGATCCCGCCGGTGCGCAAAAAGCAGCTGATACCGTAAAAGCAGCTGGTGGTGACGCTGTTATTGTCCAAGCTAATATTGCGAGCGAAGCTGGTGTGGATGCATTATTAGCCGCGGCCGTTGACCATTTCGGTGACCTAGATGTTTGGGTTAACAATGCTGGTATGGAAATTAAGTCACCAACTCATGAAGTCTCATTGGATGATTGGAATAAGGTGACGGCTATTGATCAGACCGGTGTGTTCCTTGGTTCACGGACAGCCCTTGCGTACTTTAAAGCGCATCAAAAGCCGGGCAATATTATCAACATGTCATCCGTACACGAACGGATTCCTTGGCCAACTTTTGCGAGCTATGCAGCTGCTAAGGGGAGTGTCAAACTCTTTACTCAGACGATTGCTATGGAATATGCGCAGGACAATATTCGTGTGAATGCAATCGGCCCTGGTGCAATCAACACACCAATTAATGCTGAAAAGTTTGCCGATCAACAGCAGTATGACCAGACCGTTAACATGGTGCCAATGAACCGAATCGGGACGCCAGAAGAGGTTGCAGCCGGAGCTGCTTGGCTGGCTTCCAGCGAATCAAGTTATGTCACGGGAATTACCTTATTTATTGATGGTGGTATGACACTTTATCCTGCATTTAAGGATGGTCAAGGGTAAGCATCATTAGTGTATAAGTAGTAATGGTGACGTTACATCGGCAGTGCTTTGATTTAATTGGAGGTAAGCAGTTAATGGTGCTTAAAAAACGTATGGATGTTAAGTCAGCATCAGCAGTAATGGACAATCAAATCAGTGATCAGCCAGTAGTGGCTTATCAGTTGGGGAAAACGGCTAGTATCTGGCGACATGGTGCGGGAACTAAATCTGATGGAATGGATACGAATGCTAGCAATCAGCCTACTAGACGATTAACAAAGCAGGCTCGAAGCATCATTATTTATTTTTCACGGTCCGGAAGCACTGAATTGCTTGCTAGCCAAATTGCTAAAGAGACTCAGGCCGATATTTTGGAGATTGTGGTTAAATCACCTTATAGCCGTAATTATCAACAAACGTTAGCGCGTGCTAATTCGGAGCGCGAAACTGCTAATTATCCGGAATTGAATATGCAGGTTCCTGATTTGAGCCAGTATCAAACTATTTATTTGGGTTATCCTATATGGGCGATGACTTTATCGCATCCGATGACTGCTTTTTTAATCCAGTATGGTAGTCTACTTCAGTATAAGCGGATTGCACCGTTTATGACAGAGGGTGGTTATGGTCAGGGCGATAGCGTGGAACGGCTCAAAGGCATGTTAAAAGTCGACGGTTCGAGTACTAACCAATATGAGACTGCTCTAGTCATTGACGGTAATAAAGTTGATCGTGAAGTTAAACAGATCAATCAATGGATACACCGTGTTACGCAACGTGACTGACAGTCATTGGCGTGACTTGGTAAGTCACTTTTAGTTAGCTTAATGTAATGCTGAATTATAATTAAGTTAATTAATAAATTGGAGGATCTTTTAATGAATAATGAACGACTGACCGCATTTGAAGATGCGATTCTAGCTATTATTATGACAATTTTGGTTCTTGACTTGAGTAAACCAAATCCCGTTAGTTGGGCTGGATTATGGGCGCTACATGCGAGCTTCTTCGCCTATGCGCTGTCGTTTTTCTGGATTGGATTAATGTGGATGTCACATCATAATAGTTGGCAAGCAGTTCGGGCAATTAATATGACAACCGTGCTCTTAACACTAGTGTTGCTGTTTTTCGCATCGTTATTTCCATACACAACGAGCCTGGTTGCGGACAGTTTTGATAATGCGACTGCCCAAGCGCTTTATGGGATTATTATTATTGCGATTTCGTTATTGAACGTTGCTCTATCGCTGAATCTAGGCCGGCTCAATCCACGCGCCAAATTTGGGTTGTTGTATAAGACGCCAACGTGGGTCGTATTGCTCGATCTAGGAATTAAATTGATTGGGCTAATTTTAGCAATCACTATTTATCCACAAGCGATGATCTATTCCATTTTTATTGCGGGTTTGGTGCTGAGCATTAGCATGACGACTAATCGTCAAGTTAAATTAAACTAAGGGGACGCTATTAATGAAAACAATTAAGTTAAACAATGGTGTTGAAGTGCCGGTATTAGGGTTTGGGACATTCCAAATTACTGATCCTGAAGAAGCTGAAGATGCGGTGCGTGATGCGATTCAAGCCGGTTATCGGCATATTGATACGGCACAAAGTTATGAAAATGAAGGGGCCGTGGGTCGTGGTATTGCATCTTCGGGTGTTAATCGCAAAGAATTGTTTGTGACGACTAAGATTTGGGTTGAAAATACTAGTTATAAAGGTGTCATGAGCTCGTTTCAACGTTCACTCGATCGGTTAGGCTTAGAGTACGTGGATTTATTACTGTTGCATCAACCATACAACGATACTTTTGGGGCTTGGCGTGCATTGGAAGAATTACAAAAACAGGGTAAAGTTCGTGCAATCGGTATTTCTAACTTTAGTGTTGAACAGGCGGTGAACCTCGCTGAATTTAATGACGTTACACCACAAATTAATCAAATCGAAATCAATCCGTTCCAGCAACAAACGAATAATATTCAAGCTTTACGTGATGAAGGCATTTCCTTGGAAGCTTGGGCCCCATTCGCAGAAGGTAAGAATGATATTTTCAAAAATCCAGTATTAACTAAGATTGGGGATAAATATAGCAAATCCGTTGCACAAGTTATTCTACGCTGGCTGATTGAACAAGATATTGTTGTCTTAGCTAAGTCGGTTAAACCAGAACGGATGCGTCAAAATTTGGACGTCTTTGATTTTGAATTAACCGATGACGACAAAGCACAAATTGCGACTCTTAATGATGGCGAAAGCCAGTTCTTCTCACATGCTGATCCTAAAATGATCAAGTGGATGGCAGGTCGCCGTTTGGAAGTGTAATGATTAATACATTGACCGATAATTGACTGCAGTTTAGAAAACATTAAACCAAAACACCCGTCCCTTGTTTTTGAGTGACGGGTGTTTTCATTGATAAGTAAAACTTATCAATGTGAGCTGAATTTGAAATTGGTCTAAAAGACGTTTGCTTGTAAGATATGACTTGTAAGTTAAGGTGAATCAAAACAAGTAAAGAGGTCAATGAATATGAATAACGAAGTAATTGTGCTTTTCGGTGCCGGCTCAATTGGTGAAGCAATTGTTCGACGTGTTGCTGCCGGTAGAAATTTATTGTTGGCAGACTATAATGAAGCAAAATTAGTTGAAATGAAACAACACTTGACGGAAGCTGGATTTAACGTTAAGACCATCCAAGCGGATCTTTCATCACGGGAATCTATTAAGACAGTGGTTGCTAAGGCACAATCGCTTGGTAAGATTATGGGATTGGTCAACGCGGCTGGTGTTTCACCATCCCAAGCGAGCCCAGAGCAAGTGCTCAAAGTGGACCTTTACGGGACTGCCGTTTTGTTAGAAGAATTTGGTCAAGTCATGGCTCCCGGTAGTGCGGGAATCGTCATTTCGTCGCAATCAGGACACCGATTACCCGCCTTATCACAAGCAGATAATCAAGCCTTGGCCATGACACCGACTGAAGAATTATTGGATTTACCAATTTTACAACCGGACGTGATCAAGGATTCATTGGCGGCTTATCAATATGCGAAACGAACCAATGTTTTACGGGTCGCTGCCGAATCAGTTAAGTGGCAAGCTCGCAGTGCACGGATCAACACGATCAGCCCCGGTATTATCATGACACCATTAGCCGTTGACGAATTGAACGGGCCGCGTGGTGCGGGTTACAAAAAGATGTTCGAGTCAATGGTTACGAAGCGTCCAGGAACACCCGATGAAATTGCCAATTTGGCGGAACTCTTAATGGATCGCCGTGGTGCCTTTATCACAGGGAGTGATTTCTTGGTTGATGGCGGAATTACCGCACAATATTGGTATGGTAATGTTTCAGAAGTTCGTAACAATGGCGTCCAGAAATAGAATTTTAAGGAGAGTTTATTATGAAAGCAGCAACTTTTATTGAACCAGGAAAAGTCGAAGTTAAAGAATACGACAAACCAACTATTCAAAAGCCAACCGATGCAATTATTCGGGTGCTCCGGGCCTGTGTATGTGGGTCGGATTTGTGGTGGTTCCGCGGGATTTCACAACGCCAAGCAGGTTCAACCGTTGGTCATGAAGCAATTGGAATTGTTGAATCTGTTGGTTCAGCCGTTAAAGATGTACAAGCAGGCGATTTCGTGATTGCACCGTTCACCCATGGTTGTGGGCACTGTGCCGCTTGTTTAGCCGGTTTTGATGGGGATTGCTTAAACCAAGAAGCCGGCGGTAACGGTGGCTATCAAGGTGAATACTTACGCTTTACCAATGCAAACTGGGCGTTAGTTAAGATTCCTGGACAACCCGAAGATTATTCTGACGACATGCTGAACAACTTTTTAGCCTTAGCTGACGTGATGGCAACGGGTTTCCACGCCGCAACTAGCGCAGAAGTCAAAAAAGATGATACCGTTGTTGTGATGGGTGATGGTGCCGTTGGTTTGAGCGGGGTGCTTTCCGCAAAATTGCTTGGCGCTAAGCGGATCATCGCAATGAGTCGCCATGAAGATCGGCAAAAGTTAGCAAAAGCATTTGGCGCCACGGACATTATCGCTGAACGTGGTGATGAAGCAGTTGCCAAAGTGATGGCTTTGACCGAAACTGGGGCTGACGCGGTACTTGAATGTGTAGGTACTGAACAATCCGTTGACACAGCAGTTAAAGTCGGCCGTCCTGGTGCGGTTGTTGGTCGCGTTGGGGTCCCACAAAAGGCTGAAATGAATACTAATAATCTTTTTTGGAAGAACATTGGCTTACGTGGTGGGATTGCTGCTGTAACGACGGATGACAAGCAAGTTTTGTTAGATGCTGTTTTGACGGGGAAAATTCAGCCCGGCCAAGTCTTTACGAAACGGTTTATGTTAGATGATATTCAAGCTGCGTACGAAGCAATGGACCAACGGAATGCGATTAAGTCATTGGTCATTGTCAGTGATAAATAGGAGGGAAACATGAAGAAAGTTTTAATTGTTGGTGCAACGGGGACTATTGGCAGTGCAGTTCGACAAACGCTTTTGAATGAAACCGATAATCAGTTAACGTTGTTTGCTAGAAGTGCCAATCGATTAAAGAC
Organism: Lactiplantibacillus sp. C232; assembly: GCF_023806725.1. Taxonomy (NCBI): domain Bacteria; kingdom Bacillati; phylum Bacillota; class Bacilli; order Lactobacillales; family Lactobacillaceae; genus Lactiplantibacillus; species Lactiplantibacillus sp. C232. The sequence goes on along the minus strand of NZ_JAMSKZ010000009.1, from coordinate 54,028 downwards.
TAGTGAGCGTGAAAGTGTTATCGCTGGCGATGTTACTAAAGATAGTGACTTAGACAAGGCGATTGCAGGACAAGACGTTGTTTTTGTTGCCTTGAGTGGTTCTTTAGGTCGCTTTGCCCAAAAAATTGTTGCGGCAATGGACCGGAATAAGGTTTCACGATTGCTGTTTATTACTTCAATGGGTATTTATGATGAAATTCCCGCTTCGGTTGGTGCTAGTGGAAATTTAAGTAGTAATCCAGTGCTACGCACTTATCGGGAAGCCGCCGATGTTGTTGAAGCTTCTGATTTGAACTACACCCTGATTCGTCCGGGCTGGTTTACTGGTGGTCCTGTTGATTATGAAATCACGAAAAAAGGCGAACCATTTGGTGGGCATGATGTCTCAATCAATTCAATTGCGGATTTTGTCAAGAATGCGATTGTCGATAATGATTATTATGCACATGATAGTGTTGGACTAAATGCAAAATAATATTCAAAAGGTCATTAGCTAGATAGCTAGTGACTTTTTTCGTTTATAAGCATGGCAGGGAATCGGTTCAGGTTCTGCTGCAAAACATTTCTCAAATTGTTGATTAAGGTTATACTAATTAAAATAATATGACAAATTTGAACATTCAAAGATAATTTTGTAAAGGTTGAGGTGCCGGTAATGTTTCAACAGATGCAGTATTTTATCGCAATCGTTAATAATCATAGTTTTACTCAAGCGGCCGTGGACTGCCACATTTCGCAGTCAGCGATTTCTCAGCAAATGAAGGAGTTGGAAAGTCAACTTGGTGTGAAGTTATTGAATCGGAAAGGACGCAGCTTTGAAGTTACTGAAGCGGGTCAGTACTTTTATATTCATAGTCAGGATATTTTGGCGGATGTGGACCAACTTATAAAGAAAACCATCAAAATTGAAAAGAATGATGAGGTCGAGTTGCGGGTTGGCTATTTAAGAAGTTTTGGGACTGCTGAGTTTTTACAAACTGTTTCGAAGTTTACTCAGGAGTTTCCTAAAGTGAAAATCAAAATTAGTAGTGGCACGCACGAAGAACTCTATGAATTATTACAGACAGGAAAAATTGATTTGAATTTTTCTGATCAACGGCGGGCCTTATCCAATGAATATCAAAATGAATTTTTGACTGCTAGTGAGTTTATGGTTGCCGTTAACAATTCGTTGCCAGTTGAGACACAAAAAATCGATGTTGCCGACTTAGTGGATATTCCTTGTATTTTGATTATTGATGGCAATCAGCAAGTCTCAGAAGAGGAGTATTATCGCAATGTTTTAGGTGTCAAAAGTGAGTTTGTGATTGCTAAAAGCTATGACGAGGCACAAATGTTGATCGCGTCTAATCAGGGGTATTTGATCATCAATCAGCGGATGAGAACACAATTAGATAAAGATATTGTTAAAATGATTTCCTTGGTTAAAGGAAACCGAAAATTGGTTCAGAACTATTACGCTTATTGGCAAGCTAATAATTCAGGTTATTATATCGAAACTTTTGCTGAATTATTGAAACAAACCTTTGCATAATTTTTACTTATGAATGACCCTTGATTTCTGAATGGTTTTGGCATAGAAAAGTTGGTATCATGCTTGATGTAAGTAAAGAAAGCGTGGTAAGAATGACGGATAAAGAAATGATTATTAAATTGTATCGTGATGAAAATATTGCTATGGTTCAGAAAAACCTCAGTCGGTTAAATGAAATTTTGGCACCAACTATGAAGTTAACCCACATGACGGGGTATGTGCAGTCTAAATTGGAGTGGATTGACCAAATTCAAAATGAAGAAATGCAATATTTTGCTTCAAAAGAAGATACCATCAAAGCTATTCAGATTGAAGGTAACCGGGCAAGCTTAATTGGTCAGAACCAAGTTCAAGCAAGAATTTGGGGTGGTGGTACGCATACTTGGCGGTTGCAGATGCAGATGTTTTATGAGAAGAAGAATGGTGATTGGGTCATTAGTGCGCAGAAAGCCAGTACCTACTAAAGCGACTAGTGATTAGTGGTCAGTAAAACGGTCGCATTAGGAAAATAGTATTTGTTGGCTTGGCTAGACTGTCAACTAAAGGCAACACGCCCGTGCTTTGTGACAATTTCTGAATAGAATATATTAAGCGAACTATAATACCTTTAATTTCTGATGACTGTGGCATATAACAATGTTCGATATTATACATTTAATGCTACTAATGAAGAGAAATACACAATGATGGTGTTAAGCTTACCATCAAAAGACGTGTCGTGACTTGATGAGTATTTGGCATGGCGATTTTTCGCTAATTCTCGGTTAGCCAAAATGAACGAGCTGTTGCCGCACAATAATTAAAGTCAGGATAAGGATGCACATCTGATTCTTATCCTGATTTTTTGTTTGCCAGCTGTATGTTTTAAAATGAGAGTTGTTTCATGCTTGATGACAATTCTACTCAAATTCATATTAAACAAGTCCTAGAGTCCGTTTGTCCGGCCAAGTTTTTATGCTAAAATAGTTGAATAATCTAAAAAAACTAACGGAGAATTAACCATGAAATCAATCACCTTACACTTAGTCGTTGCTGGAGCAACGTACTTTAATCAACTTGACCGGTTCCAGGGTTGGAGCGGCACGCCGTTGACGGCGACTGGCGAACAGGCGACGGCCAAGGTTGCGCAGCAGTTGGCGTCGACAACGTTTGATACCGCCTTCGCTAGTGATACGAGTCGGGCGATTCAGACTGCGCGCATTATCTTAGACTCACGAGCACAACCCGTTAAGTTGCGAACGGTAGTCGCGTTACGTGCGCCATTCTATGGCGGCTTTGAAGGCACTGAACGCGCGGCGGTTTGGTCAGGATTTGCGACTAAGCTAGGTTATCAGAGTGTGGCCGCTTTTGCCGCAGATCAGACCCCCAGTGAGCTACAGACATTGTTGCACGATCACGATGCGGATGGATTGGCGGAAAGTGGGCAGGAGTTCTGGGATCGCTATCAAAAGGGGTTACAACAGGTTATGGCGGCAACGCCTGATCATGGTCAGGTCTTGTTGATTGTGGACGGCGCAACGTTGCGAATGATGCATTACGTCGCAACTGGTCGTGCGGCAACGAGACAAGAATTGGCACCAAGTGTGGTGACAACGATGGTTTACACTGGGGATAAGTTGACTGTACCGGTCACGGAATAAGTTATCCACTGTGGACAACTAGTGGCTTGCGGTTTATACAAAAGTGCGCTACTGTGAAAATTGAGTTTAAAAATTTTAACGAGGAGCTTTTAAAATGCAAGTTAATGTTATTACGAGTACGGTGGCCGGCCAAGAGACGGTCGCAACTGCGGATGTGCAAGCTTTCATGGCCGCCATGGAAAAACAATTGGGTGCAGATTTCAACTTCACGTTAGATACAGATTATGGTCAGAGTTTGACGGACCACAGCGCGGACGTTTACCTAGTTTATTTTGGCTCCCAAGCGAACTTATCCCCAGAACAACGGTCCCAAATGATCATCTTCTATTCTGATGAAGATGTGGCTAACTTAACAATCGGACGTTTTGTGGATATGCTACAACAGTTAAACAAGCAGTAGGCACTGCGTTAATCACAAGTTAGGAAGTGGCATTATGCAATTACTAATTTTAGGTGTTATTGCAATTGTTATCTTTATCTTAGAAGAGTACCTGTTTACGGCCAGTCGCTACTTTTGGGTCGGCGGTATCGTTCCGGTTTTATGGACGGCTTTTTTGGCGTACCTTGTCGTGGTCAATGCCATGAACTTAACGGTGCGCGAGTATGCTTTAGCAATTATTGCGGTCATCATTCCTTATGTTTGTTGGGGTAACGGCTATCAACGGCATCAGAGGCGACAGTCATGAAAATCCAACCGATAGCGGCAGCTCAAATTCCACGGGATTTACTGTTATTAGCTGATCCATCTTGGGCACAGGTCACAGCGTACTTATCGACAGGCCAATGTTATGGTTATCAACAAGATGGACAAGTGGTGGGTGTTGTCGTGTTGACAACGTTCAAAACAGGGGTGTGGGAAGTTAAAAATATTGCGGTGGCGCCCGCCTATCAACATCGCGGCATTGCTAAGGCCTTACTAGCAACGGCAATTGCAGTCTGCCAAGCAGCGCCAACCTGTGATGAACTGCAAATTGGCACTGGTAATTCATCGTTGCGGCAACTAGCGATTTATCAACACGCTGGTTTTGAGATGATTGAAGTGTGGGTCAACTTTTTTGTGGATAACTATCCAGACCCGATCTATGAAGCTGGCTTGCAGTGTAAAAGTATGGTGCGATTGAGTATGTCAACAACCGGGGAGGTGGCACAACGTGTGGAAAACGAGTCATTTAATAATTAGTTGGTTTTACGGTGCAATCGCCGTCTTCATTATCATGTTTTTTACGGCCCGTCAGGAAGTCAATCGGATCGTGTTAGAATTTAATCCGTTCGTCATTTACAGTATTATTTGTGCGCTCGTGCTGTTTCCGATTGTGAAGTATCGTTGGCCGCGGGTGTTTCAAGTCTGGCGTAAACAACCCAAGGAAACACTGTCAACGCGACCAGACGATGAGCAAATCATTCAGGACTCTGGCCGACCATGGTCAGTAGCAGCCAAGCGGACAAAGCCCAAACCTGTTCCAACCGCATTAACGCCGCAAGTCGAGGCTAAGAGTGACTTCATGGATGGCTTTATCAACTTCTTTAAGAATATTTTGATGGCAGTGATTTTGGTTCCTTTAAGCCCAATTATTTGTGGGTATTTTGGGGTCCAGGATTGGCGTCAGCGCCAAAAATAGTCGGAGCTGATAATCTGTTCAGAAAACTGATCAAATCAATTGAAGACTTATGCAGATACTGTGGATAACGGCATTAAGTTATTAACTGTGGATAAAAGTCTGGTTAACAAATAAACGAATCAACAAGTTGTTCATAACTTTGTTGATTCGTTTATTTGTTAGTTTTGAAAATGATTGATGTATTGTTGCCGGTTCTGTCTAATGACGCCAATGACTTTGTATCGGCCATAAATGAGGACAATGCAAATACAGACGAGTCATCTGTATAACAAAAAAGCAAGTCGCAGTTAACGACTTGCTGATAAGGTGTTCAAATCTTAAGGTTGGTAGTTATTAATATATTGTTTGCGGTTCTGCCATGGCCATGCTTTGACGACCCCAATCATCTTGCTCTTAGGAACGAGCCCCCAGTAACGGCCATCGTTAGAGACGCTCCGGTGATCACCAAGGACAAAGTAGTAACCCTTCGGCACCGTATTGTTGGTCACGGACTTGGCCCAGCCTTGATCATGGCTCAAACTATTGAGTGTCCAACCAGTGAACTTACTGTGACTATTAGCCATGAAGGACCCAGTCGTTTGTTGATACTTATTTTTGAGGTAGGTTTGCTTGACTAATTTGTTGTTCACGTAAAGTTTACCGGAACTTGTGTAGCGGACCGTATCCCCAGGCATCCCAATGACCCGCTTAACATAAACGGCGTTTTTGTCGGTCTGGTTCGGATCGAGTCCGTAGGCGTTGAAGACGACGACGGAACCTGCTTTGATTTTGCTAGTCTTAAAAGCTACGACGCGTTCGTTATTTTGTAAATTCGGTTGCATCGAAGTCCCATCGACTTTGACCATAGTAAACCAGAACTGACGAATCAGTAGGGCGATGATCAAGCCAATCGCAATCGGAACCACCCAGCTCATAATGCTTTTAAATGTTTTCAATGGTTAAAACTCCCTTAATTGTGTGTATACCTCTCATTATAAACGATAATGATTTTTTCGCAGTATAAAAAAGCTTAAAAGTTCAACGATACTCAAAATGGGGGCGGTTGCTTTCGAGAATGCGTGTTCATGGTGATAATTGCGTGCTATGCTGGTGAAAGTGAAATGCGATTGATGGGAGGAACTGGGAGTATGAAAACACAGAAAGAACGAATGCTGGCGGGTGAGTTGTACGTTGCTGATGATCCAGAATTAGGACGTGAAAATCATCGTGCCAAACGGTTAGTACGGGAATTTAATCAAACAACCGAAGCCCAACCAGAAGAACGGCAACGATTGTTAACGGCAATGTTCAACAAAATTGGTGACGGGGGCTATATCGAACCGCCATTTCATACCGACTATGGAAGTAACACGACAATTGGCAAGCACTTTTACGCCAATTACGATGCGATTTTTATTGATGTGGGTCGGATTACGATTGGGGACAACGTCTTTATGGGGCCGCGGGTCGGCTTATATACGGCGGGTCACCCCATTGACGCCGCCATTCGTGCTGAACAACTCGAATATGGTTGGCCAATTACGATTGGACACGATGTTTGGTTTGGGGGCAACGTGGTCGTTAATCCGGGTGTCACGATTGGGAGTAACGTCGTGATTGGGTCTGGTTCCGTGGTTACTCATGATATCCCGGATAACGTGGTTGCGGTCGGCAATCCTTGCCATGTCTTACGAGAAATCACCACCGCCGACCATGAATATTGGGCTCGGCAACGGGCCGCCTATTTTGCTGATCGTGATGATGATTGATAGAAATTAATGGTACTGTGTTCATGTCATTAGAGTTTGGATTAGAAATAAGGCCGCGATATTTTTAATAATAGACATTACACCCCCTCAGCCTTAAAATTAACTTAGAAACAGGATAAGAAAGAGGCGGTAAGCGCAATGCTAAAAGATGATCAGATCGTGTGGGCAATTCACCAAATGGAAGCAGACATCGGACCAGTGGGGCCTTCCCTGGACTCGCGGACGCCGTTTCAGTATTTGATTTCAGTAATTCTGAGCGCTCAGGCGACCGACGTCTCGGTTAACAAGGTGACGCCGGTGCTGTTTGAGAAGTATCCAGAACCAAAGGACTTGATGGCTGCCGATGTTGCGGATGTGGAAGCAATTATCAAGAGCGTCGGATTATTTCATAATAAGGCCCGCAACATCATTAAAACGGCGCGCATTGTCCATGAAGAATTAGCCGATGTCGTGCCTACCGATCGTAAAGGCATCATGGCGTTACCAGGTGCGGGCCGCAAAACTGCCAACGTGGTATTGAGTGACGTTTTTGAACAACCGACGTTTGCTGTCGATACACACGTCTCGGCAATCTCGAAACGCTTGCACTTTGTCGCTCAGACCGCGACGCCGTTACAAGTTGAACAAAAAATCGTGAGTGTGTTGGCACCGGCAGAATTACATCAAGCCCATCACACGATGATTGAATATGGGCGGAAGTATTCGATGAAGTTGACGCCAGACAAAGAAGTTTGTCAATTGATCATTGACTGTGACAAGTTGAATGAGGAAAATGAAGCGTTGATCTAGTAGTGTGGGGCGACAGCGAGCATATTTTAGCCATTGGTAGAACTGCCTGTAAGTCTTGCTAGACGTGTAATCAAAGCCAGGTTACGCTAAACAACCTCTTTTCCGACAGGCCGAAGTTGGCTGCCCTTGATCTTAACTGGCAGTCCTATTTTTAACATAATACGTACTGACGTGAGCATTAAGACGAGTGGTGGTCTTGATGTTCGCGTTTTTTAGTTTGTTCACGGTCGTGTTTTTCGATGCGTCTGAAAAATAGGCTATTCAGAAAGTAAGTAAAACCGAACATAAAAACAATTAGCATTAAAACAGTCGCAATGGCTTGGGCAATCATAGTTGGACCTCCTCGGATAACGGGTGATAACACTGGAATTATCAGTGTCAGTGACTGTTGTCATTGTACGGGCAATGCGAGGCAAAATGCAAGCGGTGGGTTAAATGCTAACCGTGAATCTTGAAAATACGGTATGATAATAGTAACCGATTACATATAGGAGGCTAAATTATGGCATACATCGAAGTGCAGCAGGCAACGCGCCAGTTTAAAAATGGTGAGCAGGTCACCGTTGCTAATCGTGATATTTCATTTGAAGTTGACCAGGGTGCGGTCGTTGTGATTTTAGGCCCGAGTGGTGCGGGAAAGTCCACGTTACTCAATATTTTAGGTGGCATGGACAGTCCTACGAGCGGCCGTGTACTGGTGGATGGTGTGGACATTGCGCAATTCAACTCACGGCAATTAACAACCTATCGCCGGCAAGCGGTCGGGTTCGTTTTTCAATTCTACAACCTGGTTCCGAACTTGACGGCGCGTGAAAACGTCGAGTTGGCGTCGCAAATTACCAAGGACGCACGTGACGTTGATGAGACGTTGACCTTGGTAGGACTGACGCACCGGTCAGATAACTTTCCAGCCCAGTTGTCCGGTGGTGAACAACAGCGGGTCGCAATTGCGCGGGCAGTTGCGAAGAATCCCAAATTATTACTCTGTGATGAACCCACTGGCGCGCTCGACTATCAGACGGGGAAGCAAGTCTTACAGGTGATTCAAGATGCAGCTAAGCAGACGCAGACAACGGTCATCATTGTGACGCATAATAGTGCGATTGCGCAGCTGGGTGACCAAGTCATTCGTATCAATGATGCTCAAGTGCAGTCGGTTGAGCATAATGCTCATCCAACGCCTTTGGCTGAGATTGAATGGTAGGTGCAGCGATGACAGCAGCTTATTTTAAAACAATTATGCGTGAGATTTGGTCGTCGAAAGCCCGTTTTGCTTCAATATTACTGATCATTTTCTTAGGGGTTGCTTTTTATACGGGAATTCGGGCGACTGGTCCGGATATGTCACAGGCAGCTAATGATTATTATGCGAAGCAAAAGCTGGCGACCAATAGTGTCCAGTCGACAATGGGGCTGACTAAGGCCGATACACGAGTACTGAATCAACACCGCTCACAGCTCACTTACCAAGCGACACGCTATGCTGATGTTAATCAGTTGAACAATAGTCAAGTCGTGCGGGTGATGGCGTTACCGACAACCCAACGACTGAATCGGTTACGGATCGTTAAGGGACGGTTACCGCGGCATGCCAATGAGATCGTGTTAGACGCGCAAGCACAGCGATTGCAGCCGAAGCTAAAAGTCGGTTCAACGTATCGAATTAGCAGTACGGCTAAGCGCAATGCACAGTTCACGCGGCGAACATTCAAGGTCGTGGGGTTTGTCAATTCACCAACGTATGTTGAAAATACGAATCGTGGCGTCACCAACGTTGGTAAAGGGACTTTGGACTACTTGGTCTATGTCCGTCCGCAGGTGATTAAGTCCAGTGTGATAACGCGCATTGACGTGCAATTCAAAAATTTGCGGGGCGTCACCCCCTACACGGCGAAGTATCGGCGCTTGAATCGCGAGAACACCGCGCAACTCAAACGCTGGTTAAAACCACAAGCGCGTAAGCGGCAGCAGGCATTACAAGCCCAGGCCCAGGCTAAGCTGAAACCATTGCAACAGGCGACCCAGCAACTTGCTAGTCAAGTACCAGCGGGAACGGCACAACTAGTCAAGTTACAAAGCCAATTAAAACGCGCGCAGGCCCAGGTCGCGGCCATCACAATGCCGACTTATTTGTACACTGACCGTACGGATAATCCGGGTTACACAGAATATCACGAAAATACGCAACGAGTCGTGGCACTGTCGACTGTCTTTCCGCTGTTCTTTATTGCGATTGCCGCGTTAATTTGTCTAACGACGATGACGCGGATGGTTGAAGAATTGCGGCTACAGATGGGGACGTTAAAGGCCCTCGGGTATACGAATACCGCGGTCGGTAGCGAGTTTATGATTTATGGTGGTTTAGCCGCGCTGATTGGGACCGCGCTAGGTGTCCTGTTCGGCGTCAATTTTTTCCCGCGGTTTATCGCGCAGGCCTATGGTAGTATGTATAATTTGCCCGCAATCAACGTTCAATACATTTGGATGGACATTGGTATCGCCTTAGCCATTGCGTTGTTGTGCACGTTGGGGACGGCACTGGTCGTGCTCCGCGTGGATTTAAACAGTTTACCCGCGCAACTCTTACAGCCACGATCACCTAAGGCCGGTAAGACTTTGCTATTAGAACGCTGGCAATGGCTATGGCATCGGCTGAGTTTTAATCATAAAATCACACTTCGTAATCTATTTCGGTATAAGCAACGGTTGCTGATGACCGTGCTCGGTATTGCGGGCTGCATGGCAATGATGATTACGGGGTTTGGCTTAAAGGATTCCATTGGTGATATTAGCGTCAAGCAATTTAACGAATTGTGGCACTACGATGCTGTGGTGACGCGTAGTGGGAACGAAACGGACCAACAACGGCAAGCACTCAGTCGTGGTCAACTTTACCAGGCTAGTTTGAAATTACAGGCCAAGCAGGTGACGGTCAAACAGTCCGGGGTAGCAGAACAGACGGCTACGCTCGGTATACCGGCACCCCACCAATCGCTAAGCAAGTTCGTGGTATTACGGCACCGACAAAGTCATCAGGCCATTCATATTGGTGATCGCGGTGCGGTCATCGATGAAAAATTAGCTAAGTTATATGGCGTTCAGGCGGGCGATGATTTAACGATCAAGTTGGCCGGGCAAACCACCAAGCGGATTCACATCAGTGCGGTGGCTGAAAATTACGTCAATCACTTTATCTATATGAGTCCGACTTATTATCGACGTGTCTTCAAGCAGGCACCAGTATATAACACGAACTATGTCCGGTTTAAGCAGGCAACGAAAAAGCAAGAAAATGCTTATGCGGACCGGCTATTGAAACAGGCGGGGGTTCAGAACGTGACACTGATGAGTACAGAGAAAGCCACTAATTTTAAAATGCTAGATAGCATGAACTTAGTCGTATTGATCTTTGTCATCTCGGCGGGGGCACTAGCGCTAGTAGTGCTCTATAACTTAACGAATATTAATGTTTCTGAACGGATCCGGGAATTGTCGACAATCAAAGTGTTGGGCTTTTACGATGGTGAAGTGACGATGTATATTTTCCGTGAAAATCTGATATTGACGGTTTTAGGCATTATTGCCGGTTGTTTCTTGGGCAACTGGTTGCACGCATATATCTTGCAAACGGCTGAAACGAACGCGTTAATGTTTTCACCAACGATTCATCCGTTGAGTTACGTTTACGCGGCATTATTGACCCTGGCCTTTAGTTTATTAGTCATGGGAATGATGCATCGTAAGTTAAAGCGAGTCAATATGCTGGATGCACTGAAATCTGTCGATTAAACGTGTCTGACAACGGCCAACGGTAGCCGAAGTGGTATAATTAAATTGATTGGAACAGTTTAATTAAGGATGACTAGGGGATGAATGGCATGGCAGAAACGGCACAGTTAGAAGCTGCTGTACAGGCATTAAGCGATATTGTAAAAATGAATACGGTAAATAACCATGAGCAATTGGTGGCGGATTATTTGGTCACACTTTTAAAGCAACATGGTATTGAAGCACAATCAATCGAGTACGCTCCCGGGCGGGTGAACTTGGTGGCCGAAATTGGTGATGGTCACGGCCCAGTCGTCGCGTTGGATGGTCATGAAGATACGGTGGCGTTGGGTGATGCAGATAAATGGCACACGGACCCGTTGGCAGCAACTATCAAAGATAATCGGTTGTATGGTCGCGGTGTGACGGACATGAAGGCTGGACTAATGGCTGAAGTCTTCGCGATGATTGCATTGCACGATCAGGACGCCCCACTCCATGGCACGGTGAGGTTACTCGCAACTGTGGGAGAAGAAGTCGACCATTTAGGCGCTGAACAATTGACGGAACTCGGTTACGCCGATGATATTCAAACGTTGATCTGTGCGGAACCAAGCGGTGCGGACAAACAACTTTTACTGACCAAGTCGATTCAAGCCATGTTAGGTGTTGACGGCGATACGGCGCAACGGATGGCGGATGCGAATCCGACGACCGAACAACACTTCATCGAATTAGCGCATAAGGGTTCACTGACTTATACGATTAAAGCGCAAGGGGTGGCGGCCCACAGTTCGATGCCAGCGATTGGTCAAAACGCCATCGATATGTTGATGACTTACTATCAGAAACAAACTGCCTATTTTGACAGTTTCAAGACTATTGTTAATCCCGTATTGGGCCCAACCGTGCCTGTCGTGACGTTAATTAGTGGTGGCGAACAGGTCAACACCGTCCCAGCCAGTGCCGAAATGTCAGTAAAAATTCGGACGATTCCAGAATTACGGAATGACCGCTTGATTAAGGATTTGGAAGCCATCATTGCTGAATGCAATGCAGATGGTGCCAATCTAACGATGGACATCGCAAGTTCGTTCTACCCAGTGCATACGCCGGAAGATAGCCAGTTGGTCCAGTTGGCGAAGAAGGTTGGGGAACAAGTTTTACAGCAACGGCTCCCGTACTTTGGTGCTCCTGGTGGGACGGACGCATCGTCTTATATTGTAAAGAGTCCTGATATGCAAGTGATTGTCTTCGGACCCGGCAATATTACAGCGCACCAAGTTAATGAATATGTTGATTTGGATATGTATGGGCGCTTCATCGAGATTTATCAAAAAATGATTACGGAATTGCTGGCTTAACGGAAACGTCAATAAGTGTGAATTTAATTGTGCCGGAAAAGGTTTCAAAAAAAGTAATAGTCGTTTCAAGAATTGATTCTTGAAATGACTATTACTTTTTTTGAGCAAGGCGACTGAATCTCGGTGTATCTAACTTAATAATGATTGTGGTGACGGTTGTGCGTTATTCAGTTATTCGTGATGCCCAAACCGTTGCAAGTAACTCGAAAAATCTTCGTGATCCTGGGTAATACCAGCTTCCTTTTCTTCATACCAATTAATTTTGTCGTTGAGAATCTGTAGATGATGCTGAACTTCGTTGAACTGGACGAGAAAGTCTTCTTTAACGTGTTTGAGTAGTGCTAATCGCTGGGGAATCGTGTCGTCGCCGGCTGCGCGCCAGGTAACGTATTGTTGCAATTCGCTAATACTCATACCCGTTCCTTTAAGATGCAATAAGAATTTGACCCAGTTAATATCGGCAGTCTCATAATAGCGCCGGCCATTGTCTAAGCGATGTGGTTCAATCAAGCCCGCTTTTTCGTAGTAGCGTAGTGTGGGGGCGCTGAGACCAACGGCTTTAGCGAAGTCACCGATTGAATAACGTTCTGTAGTAGTCCTTACCAATTTTAAAATTCTCCTTATTCTAACTTTTATTTGAAGTAACTTTAGCAATAACAATACCACGAAATCCTATTTTAGCAAGTTCAAACTTTATTGTTGACTTAAAGTGCACTTTAAGTTGTAAGCTGTATTCATCAATCAGTTAGCAATCAAATAATTAAGGAGTGTTTTTAATATGACAACAACTAATAATAGCGGCCTATTTGGATTAGGTGTAAAGAATGAGGCCTACCAACAATACTTTATCGGTCAAAGTTACCTGAATGCCTTAGCCGGTGATGAGCAGGTCGACGTGAATGTTTCCAACGTGACGTTTGAACCTGGCTGTCGGAATAATTGGCATATCCATCATAACGGATACCAAATCTTATTGGTAACGAGTGGTGAAGGTTGGTATCAAGAGGCTGGTAAACCAGCCCAGTTATTGCATCCCGGCGACGTGGTCACAATTCATCCTGGTGTGAAGCATTGGCATGGTGCAACAAAGGATAGTTGGTTTGCCCACATCGCGATTACTAAGGGAACTAGCGAATGGCTCGAACCAGTTGATGATGAAGCCTACGCAAAATTATAAAAGTTAAAGTAGTTATCGAAGGAGGAAACTAATATGACAGTTAAACAAACCGCAGGACGCGACAACTTAGGCAAATTAGCACCACAGTTTGCCGCATTAAATGATGATGTGTTATTTGGTGAAGTCTGGGCACGCGAAAGCACACTAAGTTTACATGATCGGAGCATGATTACCATTGCGTGCTTAATGACCAGTGGTGATTTTCCACAATTAAAGGCGCATTTTAAGATGGGCAAAGATCATGGTATCTCAAAGGATGAAGCCGTTGAAATTGTTACCCACTTGGCTTTCTATGCGGGATGGCCTAAGGCGTGGTCAGCAATGGCACTGATCAAAGAAGTTTACGGTGAGTAGGAGGAACAGTTAGATGACAGTTAAAAACAAAGTCGTTGTGATTACGGGGGCCTCGTCCGGAATTGGGGCGACGACCGCTAAGCAATTAGCCAGTAATGGTGCTAAAGTCGTATTGGGCGCACGGCGTGAAGAACGCCTGGCTGCTTTAGTTGATGAAATCAAGGCAGCTGGTGGACAAGCGGCCTATCAGGTGACGGATGTAACGAAGTCGGCCGATGTACAAGCACTGGTTAAGCTAGCGCAAACGCAATTCGGTGGGCTTGACGTGATTTTCAATAATGCTGGGATTATGCCGACATCGCCAATCAGTGCCTTGCACACGGATGAATGGGACCAGATGGTTGATATTAACATCAAAGGCGTCTTGAACGGGGTGGCAGCGGTTATGCCAATCTTTACCGCTCAAAAATCTGGTCAGATTATTACGACATCTTCAGTGGCTGGGATTAAGTCCTTTGCTGGCTCCGGCGTGTACGGTGCTACGAAGTTTGCGGTTCGTAATTTGATGGAAGTCATTCGGATGGAAAGTGCCCAAGAAGGTACCAATATTCGAACGGTCAGCTTATATCCAGCGGCCATCAATACGGAATTACTGCACACGATTACGGATAAGACGGCCAAACAGAATATGACTGATTTTTATCAACAAGTGGGAATCAGTCCAGCAGCTGTTGCGAACGTGGTTAACTTTGCCATTGACCAACCAGAAGATGTTAACGTTAATGAATTTACGATTTATCCGACGAAGCAGGCTTAACTTGATTTAGCTGTTGTTAACGGTTGTTTGAGCTAGTTGCCGATAAGTCGAAAATGTGAATTCAAAAAATACAAGCACCCGGTCTAGCGCATAATGGCGTTGCTAGACCGGGTGCTTGCTGTTGTTATATTGTATTAATAATATTCAATTAGTGGGCCTACTTCAACCGTAAGCCACGCTTTAAGTTGCCCCAGAAACCGAGTTCATCCGTTTGTAACATTAGCCCACCATAGATTCGGCCGATGTAGATCATACTTCCAATGATTGTTGCAATGAGAATCAGGAGTGACACGATTGCAGCGGGCATCGTTGCCATGCCGTTAATGAGGCGTAATGGCATGAAGTATGATGAGAAGAACGGAATATATGAGAAAATCTTAACGAAGAGATTGGTGGGTGTGTTCTGAAAGGCTAGGGCCATGAAAAACGCTAGCATACTCAGATAGATGACCGGTTGTGCTGCCTTGCTAGCATCCGCGACCCGGGTCACCAAAGCACCACAGAAGGCCGACGCTACGGTGTAGAGTAGTACGGCCAGTAATGCAAACAACAAGTTGATTGAGACCAAGTTGTGAATTACTTGATTGATCAGATCGGTATTCTGTTGCCAAAAATCAATTGTGAGTGAGCTACGTTTAACGAATTGCATGACGGCAAAGCCACCCACTAAGTAGACGAGCAGCTGAGTCACAATGACTAGTAAGACACCGTAAATTTTACCATTGAAGTATTTCCGCGGTGTCGTACTCGAGAAGATGACTTCCATAATCTTGGTGCCTTTGTCTGCGGCAATTTCTTGGGCTGTGATTGCTGAATAAGTGGTCAAAATCAAGTAGACAAAGAAGACGACAATATAGAAGGAGACCGTTTTAGCCGTTTTATCTGAAGCAGCGTGTTTCTGTAATTGTTCAGTAAATTTTGGCTGTACAGTCAACGCCTGGGTCTGCTTGGCACTTAGTTGTGCGCGCTGTACGTTACGTTGGCTTTGGGCAGTGGCTAAGAACTGCTGAATCTTAGCCTTGTCACCGCTGCTGACAGCATTAGGACCAGTGAACTGCGCTTGCAACTGTTGATTCTTGGTTGTTAAAACGAGGTAGCCGGCGATGTCATTGCGCTTCGTCGCCGCCTTAGCGCTGGCGAGTGTTTGGTATTTATTAGCGGTAGCCACATGACTCTGCTTAATGAAACTTGTGCGTAATTGTGGGCTAGTGCTAACGACCGCGATGTCATTCTTACTAGCGCTGGGTGCAGCAAAATAAGAAAAGGCGGCCACGAACCCGAAGAACAAGAAGGGCATAAAGACGAGTGACAAAAAGCTCCAGGACTTGATCTGCCGCAAGTAGGTTTCAAAAGTGACAATCCAAGTCTTATTCATGGTTAACACCTCCCGCTTCAGTTCGGAAAATCTCATCCAGCGTTGGTGGCTGCTGACTGAACTCTTCAATGTAATGACCAGCAGTGACTTGATCAAAAATCGCTGGGCCAACTGAAGCATCTGCAAGTTCGAGTCGGAATCGACGGGCACCTTGTTGAGTAACGGTGGTGACTCCTGGTAGATCGGCCAGTTGCGCTTGTGACCAGTCAGTCGTCAAGAAGAGACGGGTCCGGCCAAACTGGGCGCGAACATCTTCAACGGTACCCTTAAGGACTGCTTCACCATTACGTAGCATAACGAGTGAGTCACAGATCGCTTCGACATTACTCATATCATGACTGGAAAAAATAATCGCGGCGCCCCGTTGCTTAGCATCTAAAATAGCTTGCTTGAGCAGGTCGGCGTTGACCGGGTCCAAACCACTGAACGGTTCGTCTAAGATAATCAGTTTGGGATCATGAATTAAAGTACAAATCAGCTGGACCTTTTGTTGGTTCCCTTTAGATAACTTATCAATCTTATCGGTCGGCTGCCCCTTGACCGCAAAGCGCTTCATCCATGCGGCAATTTTGCCCTTGGTCACCCGTGCCGGCTGATTTTTCAAACGGGCCAAGTACACGATTTGTTGTGTGATGGTTAATTTGGACATTAGGCTACGTTCTTCGGGTAAATAGCCGATTTGATCGTAGTCATCAGCGGTCAACGGTTGCCCATTCCAAGTAATTTGACCGTCGAATGATAGAAAATTTAAGATGCTGTGAAACGTGGTTGATTTCCCCGCGCCATTTTGACCAATCAATCCCATGATTTCTCCGTCATGGACATCAAATGATACGTCATTTAATGCTTGAACAGTCCCGAAACGCTTCTGAATATGTGCGATGGATAGCATTAGTTTGTCCCCCAAATTCTTGAAATAAAGTCATTACGTGTTGTGCGAGCTAATTAGTCATGAAATAGGATCAAAACGTGCCAAGTTTAGATTGTTATTCGTCAGCCGGTGTGCGTTCTATGCCGACCTCCGGGGCTGGGTGACAGTTGCTGGAACGTAGCCGACGTCGATTTGAGCTAACGCCCAACCCGCGTCATCTCAAATACGAGTCTTATTCTAAGCCGGAAGCAACCCACTTCCAGCTAAGAATAATTTGGCTACTGAGCATTGTCACCCAGCCCCTCCAGTCGGGAACCCGCTCGAATGGCTGATGAACGGCTACTTAACTTGGTGAAATTTGTCGTTGGCTATTTTGATACGGGAACTTTAAATAAAACATCAGGGTGCATAACCTACTTTGTCGCAACATTCAATTTTGACTACAGCGGCTTAAGATGTTGAGCTATTCCAATATCATTTTCAGTCTGATAGTTGCTGAGAGAAATTACTATTTATGAAAAACAATGACGAATTCACCAAAAGTTGGGTCCGCACATGTCCGCCATTCGAACACTGTCCCGACTGGAAGGCGTTTCGGCCAATGCTCAGCGGTGAAATTCCACTTAGCAAGCGTCTTTGGCTTGGTTAGTGGAAGACCAGTATTTAAGACGTGGGCTTCGGCTTAAATCTGTGTCCACCGCGTTCCAGCAATTGGCCGAAATGCCTGGAAGTCGGCATAGGACGCGCCAACTAAGTAATTTTACGCTAACTCGAACTTTTTCCAGCGGGCCTAAGCTGGCTGCTTTTGAACTTACACAACTTGGCACGTTTTAATCCTAATTAGGCCTAATAACTATTGGCACAATTAGCAATCATTGTTTGATTTTATGATGACATAGTTGATTCGGTGTGACAAGGGCGTGCGCTTGGTTCTAAGTGAAGCTTATTTGGGCAAGCGGGCGTTTTCAAGAGCTAATAGGGCGCGTTTCATTGGCAAACCACCACGATAGCCGCCAAGTTGACCGTCTTTGCGGCGGATACGATGGCAGGGGATCACAATAAGGAGTGGATTTTGACCAACGGCGCTGGCGACAGCTCGGACTGCGGTAGGGTGATTGATCATTGTGGCGAGTTGTGAATAAGTTGCAGTTTGACCGTATGGAATACGGGTTAAAGCTTGCCAAACTTGGTGTTGTAAAGGGGTGCCCGTCGTTTGGTCGAGGGGTATGTCAAAATGCTGGCGTTGACCAGTTAGGTAATCATGTAATTCTTGACAGGCCTGTTGATTAGCTTGTTGATCATAATGAATATTAGCGGATTTGAAGAAGGCTTGCCATTCGTCGCGTGGACCGTTGGCACGGCCGACAAAGGCTAAGCCGGTGGGCGTTGTGCCCAGCCAGTAAGTTTGCTGGTTAATGGTTGTTTGGGTCAATGTTAAGTGCATGTGTGAGCCCTCCGTCTCAATTAGGATAGCGTTAGTATAACAGAATTGGTGGTGTGACGACCTGATTAAATCAGAACATCACTGCTATATCTTAATGAAAAAAGCCAGTGCGAACGATGAGTCGTCCGCGCTGGCTTTGATG
This sequence comes from Lactiplantibacillus sp. C232, assembly GCF_023806725.1. Taxonomy (NCBI): domain Bacteria; kingdom Bacillati; phylum Bacillota; class Bacilli; order Lactobacillales; family Lactobacillaceae; genus Lactiplantibacillus; species Lactiplantibacillus sp. C232. Next base: position 35,446 of record NZ_JAMSKZ010000009.1, on the reverse strand, counting down.
TCAATGATAAAGCTTGAATTTGATAATTGCAGATGCTGATTAGTACCAGCCGTTTGCTTGCCAGAACGCTTTAGCAGCAGTCCATGAGCCGTAACGGCCAGCGACGTATGCGTCGGCAGTCGCTTCTTGGTTGGCGGCAGAATAATCGCCATTTAAGAGGGATTGACCAAGTTGATATTTACCATAGTAAATACCGTTGGTTACGGTGTAGGAGCCACCAGATTCGCGAGCAGCAATCCAGGCCTTGGCAGCAGCCTCAGATGTACTAGTCGAGCTGGTTGTCGTGCTTGTTGTTGAACTGGCCGTGCTTGAGCTAGCTTGACTGGCAGTTGTGCTGCTAGTACTTGCACTACTAGTTGCGGCTGAACTAGCGGTGGTCGTCGTGCTTTGACTGGTTACCGTTGTACTTTGACTAGCCGCACTTTTTACTGAACTAGCACTGGCTTGACTAGTACTGCTTTGGCTAGCGGCCGACGTTGCACTCTGGCTCGTCGTGCTAGTGACTGAACTAGCACTGGCTTGACTAGTACTACTTTGGCTAGTGGCCGACGTTGCACTCTGGCTCGTCGTACTAGTGACTGAACTAGCACTAGCTTGACTAGTACTGCTTTGGCTAACGGCCGACGTCGCGCTTTGGCTCGTTGCACTGGTAACTGAGCTGGCGCTGTTTTGACTCGTGCTGCTCTGGCTAACGGCTGATGTGCTGCTTTGACTGGCTGCACTGGTAACTGAGCTGGCACTGGCTTGACTCGCTGTGCTTTGACTAACCGTTGACGTGGCGGTAACGGTGCTAGTAGGATTTTGAACGGCGGCACTAGTTATTGTAGTCGTCGTGCTTGGCGTGGCTACTGAGGTGGTGGCCCGTGTCATTTTAACTGTCTGGTGTTTGTTAACTTGTAGTTTGTCCCCGACGTAGATTAAGTTGACGTTCTTCAAATGGTTCAACTTTTGAACGGCGGCAACGGTTGTTTTGTGAGTGTCTGCGATTTCACTGACAGTGTCACCAGCCTTGACCGTCACCGTATCGGCCTTAGCAGCAGTTGCACCAAGGGCAATGGCACCAGTTGTTGCTAATGAGGATAATAATAGGTGTTTAATTTTCATATAATTGATTCACTCCCAAACTAGATTAGACTTCCCTTAAAGTTTACCATCATGTAAGCGGTTCGTTAAGCGCAATTTGCTTACTGACGGACTTTTTAGAAAATAAAACATGCCCGATTAAGACATAGTGTAACAGATTAACGCTTACATTACCGCTAATTTGCAATGCAATCTTAGTGACGAGTGTGTCAATGTAGTGACCTGCGTAACGTGATTACGTTGACGGTGGGGGGCATGGTAGAATTGGACTTTTGAAAAGCCCTCCCAAATTGACTGCGGCTTGCACGTGTTCGACTTTACCAGCAGACCATTTGCATAGTGGTTGATGAAGGACTGCAATAAGGGCCGATCATGGGGGGATTGCCAGTTTGCAGTCAGGCAAGTCCGATGCACCTATATGGCAACAGAAAAACGCGGCCCCCATATAGGACCGCGCTGATTGTATGTTCAGTTGTGCATGAATGTGTTTAGTAATAACCGTTGGCTTCCCAGAAGGCCTTGGCCGCTACCCATGAACCGTAGCGTGAAGCCACGTATTCGTCAGCGACGGTTTCCTGATTAGAAGCTGAGTAGTCACCGTTTAGAAGTGACTTGCTGAGTTGATACTTACCATAATAGTTCCCGTTAGATGCGGTATAGGAGCCACCGGATTCCTTGTTGGCAATCCAGGCTTTTGCGGCAGCTTCAGCACTACTTGATGTGCTAGTTGTTGATGAACTGCTGCTAGTACTCGTTGTGGTGCTGCTTGAAGTGGTAGCACTACTGCTGGCTGCCGTACTTGTGCTGGCGGCACTGGAAGCAGTGGTGTTGCTCAACTTCGTCATAGATGCGGAAGTGGCGGTTGAACTTGACGCCGTGCTAGCTTGGCTCGTTGCAGAGCTTGAAGTGGCACTGCTAGTTGACGAACTGGCGGCACTACTTGAGGCCGCGCTGGCGGTTGACGTGCTGGTCACGCTACTTGAAGCAGCACTTGTGCTTGATGAGCTGGCAGCACTACTTGAGGCGACACTTGTCGTTGACGAACTGGTAGCCGTGCTAGCTGCTGACGTACTTGTACTGCTGCTAACGGATGCGCTGCTGGCACTTTGGGTGCTAGTACTGTTGGCCGTTGAACTGGCAGTACTGGTCGAACTAGCCGTACTTGAAGCAGCACTAGTTGGTACTTGGGTAGTAACCGTGGTTGCGTGGTGTTTGCCGTTGACTTCCAGTTTGTCACCGATATAGATCAAGTTAACGTTCTTTAAATGGTTGGCTTTTTGAATCGCTTTGATGGTCGTCTTATGCGTTAAAGCAATTTCACTGACAGTATCGCCAGCTTTAACGACAACGGTATCGGCATTAGCAACGGTAGTACCTAAAGCTAACAGACCGGTAGCTGCCAATGAAGTTAATAGGGCATTTTTAATTTTCATAAGTTAATCAGTCACTCCTATAAAAGTTGTGTTGTTATTTCGATTGAATGGTGATTAGTATACCGACCGCAGATTGCAAAGCAATAAATAACAGATTACGGTTTGAGCCAATTTTGTAATAAAGTAACATGGTGTAACAAGTTAACACTTTCATCATGTTTTCGCCACATTATCATCACACTCGCGGTAAAATTCAGAAGGTAACTTAAAAAATGGCTTAAAGCTGTGAGCGATATTCTTATTAATTCAGTAAAATTTGTTATAATCGAGACCGTTAAGCAGAACGTCGTGTAAGGGAGCGAGTAATAATGTATTATTTTGTGAATACCAGCATTAACCCGAAAAAATCGGGAATTGAACATGCTGAGATGAAACGGCTGGCACTTTTTAACCAGCATCACGTTCCTGCTAAGATGGTCACGCGATTTTTTTCATTATCGTTACACCAGACACTGACAGCAGCGGGGATTGCGGCTGAAAATCAAATTAATCTGTTTGATTTCATTCAGCATTCCAGTGAACGGCCAACGACTAAGATGACGATTGAAGATCTGCATCTAGCACCGGACTTGCGTGTGCAACCCGTTGGGCGTCATTATGAAGTTTATCAAAATGACCAATTATTAATGAAGGTCAATACATTTCTGAACACTCAAAAACAACTGAACAATGTCCAATATTATGATCAAAATGGTAAGTTAGTGAAGACCGATTGGTACGATACCCGGGGATTTAAAGGGCTTGAACAGTTCTATGCCGCTGATGGACAAGTAGCAAGTGAACAAGTCTTTAATCCGGACGGGGAGGTCGTCTATCAGACATTTCATATGGCAGATCGACAAAATCAGGTCCAAAATTCACTTTATCGATTCATTAATTATGAGGGGCAAGACTGGTCATTTGCTGGTGAAACGGCAATGACAACCTTTTTCCTCGATGAACTTAATCGGAGGACGCCGCATGCGGTCTTTGTCATTGATCGGACGTATGAGTTGGCTTACGCCGCACTTCACATGCGAACTAAAGCGTTTAAAGTCATGCACTTACACAGTAATCACGTTAATGATCCAGCACATCCGAAGACGGCTAGTCTCAACTTTAATTATGCTTACGCGCTCAATAACCTAGACCAATGGAATGGCGTTATTGCGTCGACTAAGCAACAAACTGCTGACTTTCAAGCCCGCTTTGGCAATCAACCCGCCGTTTATACGATTCCAGTTGGGATTGTCGATGACGCGACTTTGAATGCGCCTAAGCCATCTTTTGATCAGCGCACCGCAGGCAAGATTATTTTTGTGGCGCGTTTAGCCGAAGAAAAGCAACAAGATCAGGTGATCCGGGCATTCAAAAAGGTATTGGCCCAAGTGCCGAATGCGACCCTTGATTTCTGGGGCTATGCAAATGGAGATACCGGCAAACAACTGCATCAACTTGTGGAACAGCTGGGACTGAAAGCGGCAGTTACGTTTAATGATTATACGACCGATTTAACAGCTGTCTATAATGATGCGCAGTTGGCGATGTTAACGTCGCGGGCAGAAGGTTTTGCACTTGCCTTGCTTGAAGGTCAGGCCCACGGGGTGCCCCAGATTGCCTATGATGTCAAATATGGGCCACGTGATATTATTCGGGACGGTCACGATGGTCAATTGGTGCCGGTCAATGATGAAAATGCGTTGGCTACGGCGATGATCGACTTGTTAACGCAGCCGAAAAAGTTAGCCATGTATAGTCAACAGGCTTATCAAGATGCCCAACGCTTTAGCACAACGGCTGTTTGGCAACAGTGGCAACCACTCATGAAAGCCGCAGCCGATTTTTATCAAGTTGAGGGGGCAACACAGCGATGAATTTTTTTGTGAACCAATATTTAATGGCGTTAAATTCTGGTGTGGAACATGCCGAATTTAAACGGCTCCAGTTGTTTAAAGATCATCAGGCACCGGCTAAACTAGTAACGCGTCAATTCGATGGTTTGTTACATCAGAATATGCGGCGCTTCAATATTGCCGATGATCAGATGGCCAACTTGTTTGACTTTTTTCGTGAAACGACCAGCTTTTCCAGTCGGGTCATCAAGATGGCTGATTTGAACTGGCCAACTGCCTATGACATTAAGCCGGACCCCAATGTCAGTGAGGTACGAGCTGGTGATCGGCTGGTTGCTAAGGTCCACTTTGTTCCCAGCACGGTGGGGCACGTGTACTTCATTGAAATTTTTGATCACTTCAATAATCTTGTTCAGCGTACTGATTATGATGAACGGGGCTTTAAGGCCCGTGATGAATTCTTCTCGTCAGCCGGGGAACCAATCACGGATATTTTCTATCGACCAGATGGTAGTCGGATGGCCGAACAGTATTATGCGCATGATAATAATGGGACTAATTATGTTTCGTTGTGCCATCTTATCAATTATCATGGCCGTGACTACTACTTTAATGGTGAACAAGAATGGTACCGGTTCTTCTTAGATGAACTGAACAAGCAATATGATGAAAACAACGTCTTTATTGCGGATCGGCCGTTAGCTGCTCAGTGGCCGGTGGTGAACATGCAGACGGCGGCTAAAAAATATTTGTGGTTACCCACGCCACATGCAGTCGATCCGCGTGATCAAGTCTATTCTAATTTGAATAACGCGTATGTTTATGGCCTGCACGAGTTTCTGAGTGCTTGGGACGGTGTGATTACGAGTACCGAACAACAGAAGCAAGATTTGACGCAGTGGCTCGGTGGTCAACCGAGTGTCCCAATCCTGACGATTTCAGCGGCCGTTGTTTCCAAACAGCAAGCTCAACACGCACCAATTTCGATCAGTGAACGTCATGCGCATGAAATTATTTATACCGGCCGTTTGGATGCGGAACGGCGCGTCGATCAGCTGGTGACAGCTTTTGACCAAGTGCACCATAAGATTACGGATGCGACCTTAGTGATTTACGGGTATGGTGGTGAACTTGACCGTCTAAAACAGCAAGTGTCCCAGTTGCACCTAGAGACCGCCGTGACTTTTGCTGGGTATCAACCGAACTTAACAATGGCTTATGATCAAGCCGGTGCTTACGTTTATACTGGTGAAAGTGATGCGCAGCCATTATCGTTAATTGAAGCCCTTAGTCATGGTGTGCCAGCAATTGCTTATGATATTAACTATGGTCCTAAGGATGTTTTGAAGGATGGCAAGAATGGTTATCTGGTCACGGATGGTGCCGTCAACCAACTAGTCAGAGCGCTGACCCGAACACTTGAAAGTCCGCAACGTCAGCAACGACTTAGCAAGGGTGCCTATCGGAGTAGTGAACAATATAGTGATGAACAAGTTTGGCAACAGTGGCAGCCGGTTGTTCAGTGAATATCAAAAATGGTCTGACTTTAGTGGTCAGACCATTTTTTAAACGCTAATGTCAAAAAGACCTAATAACAACGGCGGGGATCGCTAATCTGACCACGTTGTTAGGTACTGGGTAATTGCAGTCTGTACGGGGCGCAGTGCCGCTGCCGGTTGCGTGTTAGTCAGTAAAAAGAATTGGCGTTGGTAATGAGCACTTAGCTGTTCGATGGGAATCTCGTTGCTTAAAACGTGACGTGAAATAATTGTTTGGCCGATACCATGAGCGAGGAGGTCCGCGATGATTTGGTTACTGTGGATGACCATGACTTGTGCTGGCTGAATGTTGCGGGCTTTTAAAAAGGCGTTGGTATAATGACGCACACCGGAATTAGGTTCACGTAGCAGCCAGAGGGGACTGGCAAAGTCGCCCGCATGGACGAGCTCATCGTGACCAAATGGCAAGCGATTGAGCTGGTCAGTAACGAGTGGCTTTTCAACTAAACCAAAGTCCAGTTTGTGTTGGGACATAGCGGTCAAAATTTCGGCCGAATTGGCAAGCGTCACTTGAAAGTCAAAGCGATCACTGACGGCACTCAAATTGGCTAATAAGGTGGGTAGAATCAGACGCCCGGTTGTGTGTGAGGCACCAATCCGGCAAGGAACTTTCACTAAGTGGCGTGGTGATTGCACCGCTGTTTTGGTAGCGGCCCAAGTTGTTAACAGCTTTTGAGCCTGTTGATAGAGGAGCTGACCACTGGCAGTAGGAACGATTTCTTGGCGCCCGTTACGTGTTAAGAGCGTGGTTTGTAAATCGGCTTCAAGTTGTTTGATTTGTGTTGAGACGGTCGGCTGGGAAATAAAAAGTTGCTCGGCGGCATGGGAGAAGTTGCGAGTTTCGTATACCGCACAGAACGTTTCCAATTGTTTAAACATTGTGTTCACCCCTAACTATTATGTTTATTAATAGTAACTATCATAATAATTTATTTCTCAAATGTAAATAACTTTCGTATACTTAAAAGCATCGAGATAGAGATGGGAGAAAGCGAATGAAGGTCAAAGGGATTTTACCGGGGTTAGTGACCAGTCTGGTCATTGCAATTATTAGTCAAGGATTGGCGCAATTTGTGCCAGCGTTAGGTGCGGCTACTATCGCGATTCTATTAGGAATCATTGGTGGCAATACGTTTCTGAAACAACCGCAACTTGGTCGGGGGACTAAGTTCGCAGAAAGTAAGCTGTTGGAATATTCCGTGATGTTGCTCGGTGCGACGATGACGGTACAGACAATTGGCAAAATTGGTGGGTTCGGCGTGCTCTTTATTCTTTGCCAAATGACGATTACGATCGTTGGGGCTTTGTGGTTAGGGCGTAAGCTGGGTTTCAGCCAGTCGGTACGTATGCTGATGGCCGGCGGTAACGCCGTGTGTGGGTCGTCGGCGATTGCATCAATCGCACCCGTTATTGACGCGGATGAAGATGATAAGGGGACTGTCATTACCTTAGTTAACTTGATGGGGACAGTGCTGATGTTAACGTTACCGGTCTTAGGAATGGCCGTGTTTGGTGGCAGTGTCATTCTTAAAGGGGCGTTGATTGGGGGAACTTTACAATCAGTTGGGCAGGTGGTGGCCGCAGCTAGTATGGTTAATCAAACAACGGTTCAATTTGCAACGATTTTCAAAATTATGCGGATTATGATGCTAGTCGTCGTTGTTTTGATTTTTGGCCGGTTACACCAACGCACGATTGAAAATGAATTGGCTGAGGATGCTGTCGTCAGTGGTAATGGGAACGGTCATTGGTTACCATGGTACGTGGCCGGGTTCTTAATCTTATGTGCATTGAATAGCTTGATTTCGTTACCAGCAATTATTGGCGCAACGGCTCATACAATCAGTAGTTGGTTTGAAATCATTGCGTTAGCAGCTATCGGGTTACGTTTGAATCTTGTTAACTTTATGAAAGCTGGCAAGCGCTTAGCACTGTATGGTTTAGGCGTGGGGACGATTCAGGTCGTCAGCGCCTTGATTTTAATTACGTTATTACTGCAACATTAATTGGGTTTTGAGACACTTAAATCGCAATCATGGTTAATCATTCAATTAATCATGATTGCGATTTTTCATCTAAGAGAGTAGGAATGTTCATGCTAACTTATCGAGTCACACCAGCGATTGAATTGCGAGAACCGCTACCCCAAAGCGATGCGCCGGCATTACTAGCATTATTAACCGCTAATCGTGCGCAGTATCAGTATTATTTGCCATGGGTGGCTAAAATTCAAACGGTGGCGGATGAACAACGCTTTTTAACTTTTGCACAAGCTCAGTTACAACAAGCGCAAGCGCTCAACCTAGTCATTGTCGTTGAACAACGGGTTGCGGGAATGGTTAGCTGTGACCACTTCGATGATAACGACCACAGTGCCAACATCGGCTATTGGTTGGGACGACCATTTCAGGGACGCGGCGTCATGACGGCAGCCGTCCGTGGCGTTTGTGACTTGGGTTTTAATCAGTATCATCGGCAATGTTTGCGGATTCGTGCGGCGGTGGACAATCAGGCAAGCAATGCGGTGGCGCAACGGACGGGCTTTGACTTTTTGATTCAGCATCCAGGTGGTCAGCACTTATTGGATGGCGATCATGATGAGAATGTGTATCAGGTTTCAGCGGTTGATTGGCTGGCGAAGCGCCACAAGTGATGACGATTAAACAAAATAAAACTGACTAGCCAAGATGGTTAGTCAGTTTTATTAACATCTAATTTTTAACTGTCACCACTTGCCACGTCTTAGGAATTGTAAACAAATATTGGCGTTGAACAATTTTTGTCTTGGTATTTCCTAGGCTGAATAACACGTGTGTCAGGTGATTTTTGAACTGCCAAGTCGTGGTCTTTAGTTGAACCTGCGCGGGTGAACCGCTAGTCAGTTTAGTTGTTGTGGTGGTTGCGGTCACCGTGTGACTGACTTTAGTGGCGGCTGCAACCCGGTAACTGATGACGCGTTCAGACCCTGTTCCGAGTTGCTGGACCCGCAACGCTACTTGTTTGGATTTTAGCGGGGCTAAGTCTTGAATCTGCGTGCGGGTGACCTCGTGCATGCCCCAATGGTAATTGTCGTTTAGGACGAGGGCGATGAGGCTAGTGGCAATAATGAGGCCACTAATGATAATGGCAATGAGACGGTTACGGCCTGCCGGTGAAAAAATCATCGTGCCAGCAAAGACAAAGGTTGCCAGAATTAGTAAGACAATGATCATGCGGCATCATCCTCCTGACTAATGGTTTTTGAATGATTGGCTTTTAAGAAGAAGGTAATCCCAAAGCCAATCGCACAAAAAATGAGTGAGACAACGAACGCCATGTGATAACCAGTTAAGGTTGCGGTGATTCCGTCCTGACGGTATTTCAAAGGTGCCTGTGTCAGTAATTGATGTCCCGGCATTTGCCACTTAGCGACGCTGGAGTAGACACTGATTAAAACGGCCGTCCCCATTGAAGCTGCGACTTGACGTAGGGTGTTGTTGGCGGCGGTCCCATGGGAAATCAGCCGGAAAGGTAACGCATTGATCCCGGTCGTTGTGACGGGCATGGTAACCATGGTCAGGCCAAACATCCGAATGGCGTAAACAACGATGATCCATAAGATTGGGGTCGTGGCACTAATTGATAGGAAGAAAGCAGTTCCTAGCGTTAGGAGTAACATCCCCGTCATTGCTAGTCTGCGGGCACCGATATGGTCAAAGATGCGACCAGTAATGGGGCTCATAATCCCCATCATGATTGCGCCAGGTAATAAAATCAATCCAGAGTCCATTGCTGAACGACCGAGGACCGTTTGAATATACATTGGCAAAATCATTTCGACGCCCATCATAGCCATGTAAGCGAGGGCGGTCAGGATTGCGGATAGGGTGAAAGCCGGAATCTTAAAGACACGTAATTCCAATAATGGCTGATCCATGTGAAGTTGCCGCCAGACGAATAGACCAATGAAAATCAGACCAATGACTAAAGTTGTGAGAACGACTGGGTCGCCCCAACCAGCATTACCAACGGATGAAAAACCGTATAACATACTGCCAAAACCAATTGTTGAGATCAAGACTGACCACCAATCAATTGGTTGTTTGGAAGTTGGTAAGACTTTCCGCAAAGTGAAGAATGAAACGATGATGACTAGGATATTGATTGGCAGGATGAATAAGAAGAGTGCCCGCCAGGAATAGTTATCAATAATCCAGCCAGAGAGTGTCGGTCCGATGGCGGGTGCTAAGCCAATAACAATTCCGGCTGTCCCCATTGCGGAACCCCGTTTTTCGGGTGGATAAACTGAAGACATGATTGTTTGAAACACTGGGGCGGAAATTCCGACGCCCATTGCTTGAATCATTCGGGCAATCAGCAACATCTGAAAGTTGACGGCAAAGTACGCCAGCGTAGTTCCCAGACCAAAAATAAGCATGGCTGTTAAGTACAAATACTTGGAATTGATTCGGGTCAGCAACCAGGCACTGACGGGAATCATAATTCCCATGATTAACATGAAACCAGTGGTCAACCACTGAACGGCGGTTGCTGAAATATGAAAATCGGCCATTAACGTTGGAAAAGCTGTCGTTAATAGTGTTTGGGTAATGAAGGTGGTGAACGTCCCGACAAGTAAAGTCAATACAAGCCAAGTCCGGTGATAGGGCTGGCCGTTGGCATCAAGCGGCAACGTTGAATTTTGAGTTGGCATAATACCGTCCTTTCTTTTATAAATTCTGTAATAATGCACAATCAATAAGTATATCACGATGCAAGTCCTAGTCCTATTAATTGGTACCGGGGCGGTCTGCTGAGTGTTCGGTGTCGTGGTAAAATAAAATAGATAATATTAGTTAATTTGTGGTGAGTCGTGCTAATAATAGTCAGCACAATTCATCGACATTCAGTAAGGAAGCTAAAAAATATGACCAAAAAATATTTAACATTTGATTGTTACGGGACGTTAATTAATACTGAGCCGCTGTATCAATGGGTGGCTAATTTAGGATTGGCGGTTGGTTTAGACCCACTAACGGTTCGCAAAGCCTACGCGACTTATGAGGACGATCCTGCCAGTGTCAATCCTTATCTAGATTATTCAACATTAGTCCGGGCTGATCTTAAGCATTTAGATCGATTGTTTGAACAGAGACACTTCTTTGAAAGTCATTACGTTGAATGCTTGGAAGTGCAACGACACTTATTACCATACGCCGATGTTATACCGACCTTAACAGCGTGGCAGCAATTGGGCTATCAATTGATTATTATGTCGAATTCTTCCTGGGATATTATGCCGGCCAACATTGCTGCTTTAAAGGTGCCGTTCACAGCGGTTGTTACGGCTGAAGACGTTCAAGCTTACAAACCAGCGTTAGCTTTCTTTGAAACGGTTCAAGAGCGTTTTAAGTTAACAGCAGATAATCATTGGCATATTGCACGTGGCTATGAATCCGATGTTGTTCCAGCCAGTGCTATGCAGTGGCCGATGATTTGGATTAATCGTGATCAGCGACAACCGACTAGTTCTGAACGGCCGACCCATATGGTTACTGATTTGGCCGCTGCTAAGCAGTGGGTTAACTAGGCGTGCGCGGTAGTGTCCCCGTTGATCAACAGTTAAAACACTGGTTGATCATCAGGGTTGAACAAGCTTTCTAATTTTGACTAAGCTGTTAAATCTCAAAATTGGAAAGGAAATTAACGTGAATTCAAAATCTTTAAATAAAAGTACGGTCCTATTAATGGCGATCTCCGCGGCCATTGTAGTGGCTAATATTAATTATATTCAACCGATTGAGGCGGACATTGCGCAACAGTTTAATCTCCCAAACGCCGTTATTGGCGCGGTGGCAATGCTGACGCAGTTAGGCTATGCCTTCGGGTTGCTCTTAATTGTACCCATGGGTGATATCATGAATCGCCGAATGTTGATTATGCGCTTACTGGTACTCGCAATCATTTCAGCGTTACTAGCCTTCGTGGCTCCCAATATTTGGGTGTACGCCTTGGCAAGCTTACTGATTGGGATAACCTCGGTGGCACCACAAGTTATTATTCCGTACGCCGGCTTTCTCGCACCTCGTAATCAGCGTGGTCAAGTCTTGGGCAACGTCCTGAGTGGCTTGCTCGTGGGGGTTCTCTTGTCACGAACTGTCAGTGGGGTACTTGCGAGCTATTTGCCTTGGCAGATGGTCTATCTGATTGCCGCTATCTTGATTGCAGGATTGTGGCTCGTCTTGTGGCGAAAATTACCGCATGATCCCGTGACGACACATACCACGAATTATAAAGCCATGATTCAGACAGTACCTCAGTTAGTAAAACGCTATCCGGTTTTGCGAGCGTCGGCTGTTAACGGATTTGTCTTGTTTGGTGTTTCTAATATTTTCTGGGCAACACTCGTCTTTTACTTGCAACATCAATACGGGTGGGGAAGTCGTGAAGCTGGTCTGCTTGCGTTGCTAGGTGTTACCGGTGTGTTAGCAGCCCCTTTAATTGGCCGTCTAGCTGATCGTTTTCGGCCCCGAACGATTATCGGCTTGGGTCTAGTGTTATCAACATTAGCCTACGTAGTGTTTTGGCTGAGTGGTACGCATTTGGTGGGGTTAATTATTGGTATTGTCATTCTTGATTTAGGTACTCAATTCGGGCAGGTCGCGAATCAGACACGGATTCAAAGCATCGATGTCCATGCCAGTAGCCGTTTCAATTCGGTATTCATGTTTGGCTACTTCATGGGTGGCGCCCTAGGTTCATTTTGTGGCAACGTCTTATGGGATTTAGCTGGTTGGAACGGCGTCTGCGGGTTAGCGGTCGTCGTGTTAATGATTGGCTTTTATGCCCACTTTGTTCATTATCCACGGGTGGTGACACGACAAGCGCAATATTAGCAGTGTATTAGTTAATCGGTCATGAATCATGATTAAAACGTGTCAAGTTTAGATTGTTGTTCGTCAGCCGGTGTGCGTCCTATTCCGACCTCTGGGGCTGGGTGACAATTGCTGGAACGCAGCCGACGTCGATTTGAGCTAACGCATAACCTGCGTCATCTCAAATACGAGTCTTATTCTAAGCCGGAAGAAAATCACTTCCGACTAAGAATAATTTGGCTACTGAGCATTGTCACCCAGCCCCTACAGTCGGGAACCCGCTCGAATGGCTAATGAACGGCCACTTAACTTAGCACAATCTGTTGTTGGCTATTTGATACGGGAACTTTAAACGAAACGTTAGGGTTGTATTAACCACTTTGTCGAGACGGCCAATTATTACGATGTTGATTGAGGAATAGTGAGACATCCTAATATCATTTTCACCCTGACAGTTGATTGATAAAATTATTGTTTATGAAAAACAATGACGAATTTACCAAAAGTTGGGTACGCACATGTCCGCCATTCGAACACTGTCCCGACTGGAAGGCGTTTCGGCCAATGCTCAGCGGTGAAATTCCACTTAGCAAGCGTCCTTGGCTTGGTTAGTGGAAGACCAGTATTTAAGACGTGGGCTTCGGCTTAAATCTGTGTCCACCGCGTTCCAGCAATTGGCAGAAATGCCTGGAAGTCGGCGTAGGACGAACTTGAAAAGCATGTTTACGCCCACTCGCACCTATTTCCAGCGGTTTTTAGCTGGCCGTTTTTGAACTTAAAAAACGACACGTTTTAATCATGATTAATCCTAAAATGACTAGCACGATACCTGTTGTTAAGTAGGCTGTTGATGTTTGTGTAATAACTTAATGATTGGTATAGGCGCTGGCAGTAGGGGACAGTTAATTAATATGAAGTATGCTGATGATGAGCTTAATGAATATTAACCATAATTGGCGTTGAACTTAATATTAGTCGTAAATCAATTAAAAGGATTGTATTTCAGAGAAAATGGTCTAAACTCTAATTATTCATGTTAGAAGATGTAACATGAAATCTAAATAAGAGGGTTTTGCTATGCGAATTGAAGCTGATTGTATTGGTAAGTTAGCTGTTCCGGATGATGCTTTGTATGGAATTCATACGTTACGTGCCGTTCATAATTTTCCGATTACGACGGAATTGATGCATCCACTGATCATGCAAAGTCTCGTTCAAATCAAGAAAGCGGCGGCCAGTGTGAATGCGGCTGCCGGAACTTTGTCTAATGATAAGGCACACGCCATTATTGCGGCATGTAATCAGTTACTACTGGGGCGTTACGCGGATAACTTCATTGTGCCAGCGATTCAGGGGGGTGCTGGGACCTCGGCTAACATGAACGTCAATGAAGTGGTGGCTAATTTGGCTCACCGGTTGATGCCGGCAGTTGCCGTTCATCCCAATGATGATGTTAATCAATCACAATCAACCAATGATACTTTTCCAACGGCCGGTAAAATGGCGCTTTGCATGCAACTCCCAGGACTATTAACGGCACTCAGCCGGTTGGTACAAACGTTACTGGTTAAATCGCAGCGTTATCAAGATGCCATCAAAGTTGGCCGAACTCAGCTTGAAGATGCGGTACCGACGACGTACGGGCGGACCTTTCATGCTTATTACCAATTATTCAAGCGTGATTTGACCCGTGTACGGCAGGCGGGCGAACATCTCCGAATCGTAAATTTGGGTGGGACTGCAATCGGTACCGGCATCAACGCGACTCACACGTATCAACAGCAGATTTTAGTGAAATTAAATCAAAATACTGATTTAGATTTAGTAGCCGCACCAGACTTGATCGATGCAACGCAAAACTGCGATTTGTTCGTGGAATTCTCTGCGGCCATGAAGACGTTAGCCGTTGACCTTTCCAAGTTTAGCAATGACTTAAGATTACTGGCGAGCGGCCCACAAGCTGGCTTTGGTGAATTGAATTTGCCCGCGCAGCAAGCAGGCTCTTCTATTATGCCAGGTAAAATCAATCCGGTTATTCCGGAGGTTGTTAACCAAGTTGCGTTTGAAGTGATTGGTCACGACACGACGGTAACAATGGCAGCGGAAGCGGGCCAATTGGAATTAAACGCTTTTGAGCCAATTATGTTACGGGCATTGCTAGCCAGTGAGCAGCATTTACAGCAGGCCTTGACTACATTAGTCGATCACTGTGTGCGGCAATTGACGGTCAATCGCCAACGCTGTGCAGATCAAGTGGCACATTCGGCCATTACGGCAACTGTTTTGGCGCCATACCTTGGTTACGAGACGACTACCGCGCTGATTAAAGAAGCGCTCACCACTAACCAAGCAATTCCTGAATTATTACATCGACGTCGCTTGCTTAGCGATGATTTGGTCGAGCAGCTGTTTTCACCGGCCGGACTAACTCAGCCACGCCCAGAGGTTATTGAACAACTACGAGCGGTTGCAAAGTAGCCACTGTTTTGCAGTGCAATTTATGGCTGAGATAGGCTAGTGCTGAAGGTTGACACCAGCCAGTTTAGAGCCAATGGACGTCGCACGACTTAGCACAACCCAAAGTTAGCGCGCTTTCTGCCAATTGCTAAAACGCAGTGGATCCAAGTTTAAGCCGTATCTCAAATGCTAGTCATTAAAAATGAGTCACCAGAATGAAAAATTCTGATGGCTCATTTTTAGTTGCCGTTTACTTAGTCTTAACTAAAAGCAGCGAGGCACATTAGTGTAAGTTGACCAAAGCAAAGACGATTGGAATGGTAACGACACTTAGAATCGTTGAGATGCTCATTAGAGCAACGGCTGGCCCGGGATCACCGTGGACTTTGAGCGAGAACAAGACGACGATTCCGGCGACTGGGCAAGCAGCCATTAACACTGTGGTGAATAATGGGATGCCAGTGATACCCATTAGCTGGAGGACAACAATCGCCAAGTATGGAAACAATAAATTGCGCAATAAGATGACTAACCAAAGACGTTTATCGAGTGTCGCACGGTTAAGTTTAACGTCTGCCAAACTATTCCCAATAACGATCATGGACAGGGGTGTGTTGACCGAACTGACATATTTAATAGCGCTATTGGCAATCGTTGGCAGTTGCAGCGAGGTTACGAAAATCAGTAGCCCAACAACAATGGCGATGATATTCGGATTAAAGACGATCTGTTTAAGATTATCCCGCCGATTGCCCTGTTGTCCGGTGAAGAGGGTGATACCGTGAGTCCAGCTAAAAATATTGAAGGCCGCTAACGAGGCAACAGCATAGAATACGCCAGTTGCACCGAATAGGGAGCTGGTTAATGGAATCCCCATAAAACCGGCATTAGAATATACGGCACCGTAACGCATAATGCGACGCAAATTCTGGTCAGAGACACGTTTGAATAGTAATTGCGTCACAATGATCATGAGCACATAAATGATCACAATTCCAGCAATGACCCGGGCTAACATTTGTAAGCGGTCGGCTGAAAATGTCTTTTCAAAGGCTTGAATAATCAAGCAAGGTGACACAATGTATAACAGGATGTTGGTTAAATCAGTTGAAGTCTGGGCATGCATGAAGCTGAGCTTGTTAACGAGCAGGCCGACGAGCATGAGAATGAACATCAAAATGATTTGACTAGTTAGTTGCGTTAAATTCATTTACTTCAGTCCAATAAATTAGAATACTCTCATTATTGAGGTTTGGCCTGAACTTTGTCAAGATTCATTTAGGCCGGATGATGCGCCTGGACAATATCCACGTGATGTTTGAGATGGGGAAAAACATGATGATCAGACCACCCCATGATGGCACCTTGAGCAATTAAGGCAAAGGCCGTCCCGAAGCCAATGGCACGCAAATGACCTGTGGCGAAGAATGAAACGATGATAATCGTCAGAGGTGGCAAATAACTGGTCCACTGGGCAATGATAGCGGAACCATGTAAAAACCGAAAGCGTAAGATATACGATAAATCATCGTTCGGATGCTGAATTAAATTACAACGCTGGTAAATCGAGACGGCGGCCGCAACGCCTAATAGCCCCAGCACGTTTAGAATCAAGCGTGGTAACAGGGGCAGGGCGGGAATCTGTAGCCAATCCCAAAAGTAGCCGATAAATTGGACCAGGTAACTAAAGGGCACGATATAGAGCAAGTTGGAGATAAACCGCCGCCGATCAAAGTGACCTAACAGAAGTTGGTTGAGAATCGTGACAACCACACCGTACAGTAATAAGGTGGTTCCTAATGAAATATGGGTCCAGTCAGCTAGATTAACGCTGGAGCCAGTCCAGACGGCGCTACCTAGGCTGGTGGCGATGGTGAGCGCGTTGGCAGCAGAATTCAGAATAATGGAAAAGACTAAAAAACCAAAACGTTGACGAAAATCAGGAATGTTCAACACGACTAAGCGACCTTTCAGTTAACAGTATATGAGTTATTATAACCGCTTTCATAAGTAGATGTCACGGCTAGACTCATAAAAATATGCTATACTAATTGCACAATAGATTTTACGGTTGAAGGACACTTCAAGAATTCGGACTACTTTTGGGTTGGGTAGTCAGAGCTTGCAGTGCCCTTTTTTAGGAGGTTTTTAATGGATTACGTTGGTAGTTTAGCGTTGATTTTAATTGTTACGGCGGTTGCGGGTCACCTGAGTGTCCGAATGGGCCTACCCGCGGTGATTGGCCAATTGTTAAGTGGAATTATACTTGGTCCAGCCGTATTAGGTTGGGTCTCAGCAACAAGTTTTATCAAAGACTTCGCGGAGCTTGGCGTGATTATTTTAATGTTCATGGCCGGCTTAGAGAGCGATTTAAAATTGCTGAAGAAGTATTGGCGTCCTAGTTTGTTAGTTGCGGTCCTGGGGGTCATTCTACCCGTTGCGGTGATTGACTGGTGTAGCCAACTATTTCACCTTAACGCCACTGAAAGTTTGTTCTTGGGCGTAACCTTCGCGGCCACATCGGTTTCGATTTCAGTCGCGGTTCTCAAAGAGTTAGGCGCCCTCGATGGTAAAGAAGGGACGACGATTTTAGGTGCAGCGGTCGTTGATGACGTCCTGGCTGTTTTGATTCTGAGTTTGATGATCAGCTTATTTGGCAGTGAAGTCAGTGGTGGCGGTAGTCATGCCTCAACCAACTTGGGACTCTCGCTGGCGATTCAGTTGGCGTTCTTTGTGGCGCTGTACTTTGTGGTCAAGTGGGTGGTGCCACATTTAATGGCCGTGGGGAATGCCCTACTGGTTCCAACCTCCATCACGCTGATGTCACTAGTGATTTGTTTTGGACTCTCATACTTAGCGGACGCAATCGGTTTAAGTGCTGTGATTGGCGCGTTCTTTGCCGGTATCGCCGTTGGTCAGACGGACTATCATGAAGTTATCGATGAGCATATTCAACCCATTGGTAATGCTGTATTTATCCCAGTCTTTTTCGTTAGTATTGGGCTGAATATGTCATTCAATGGTTTCCTGAACGATTTTTGGTTCATCGCTGTGATTACCGTTGCGGCAATTGCCACTAAGATCATTGGTGCCGGGGTCGGCGCACGGTTGGCGGGTTTTAATTGGTTAAGCGGCTATGAGATTGGCGCCGGCATGGTGTCACGTGGGGAGATGGCCCTGATCATTGCACAGATTGGTTATCAAGGCAAATTACTATCAGCTGATCGTTATTCGGCAGTCATCACGGCAATCATTTTAACGACGCTGATTGCACCACTATTACTTCGTCAGGCGGTTAAACGCCAACGTGAAGCTTAAAGCAATTGAAAATCCCAACTTGTTTGCGTGTTGCAAACGGGCTGGGATTTTTTAATCACGACATTATTCAGTTGTTAAACGTTGATAGTGGACTTCGGCGAGCTGACCATATCGATTGGTGTCAACTAATTCAAAGCGCTGTTGCTGGTCAATTGCTTTAAATAAGGGAATACCATCACCCAAAATGACTGGTGCAATCTGGATGTAGAGCTCATCAACTAAATCCGCAGCTAACAGCGGCATTAAGACGCCAGCACCGCCAACAATCCAAATATTTTTGCCAGCGGTACGGCGCAAGTCTTCGACGATCTTCGTGACGGGGGTATTGGTGAACTGGGTGCGTTCATCGCCGGTGTGGGGGTGGGAAGTCATGACAATATTGTGGGTCGCCGGATTATATGGATTAATGAGTTGATCAGTGGTTTGTTCCATCGTGTATTCGTAAGTATGGCGGCCCATGATGGCGGTATCAACTTGCTGCATAAATGCTTCGGTGGGGGCATCGTTGGCACCAGCTGTTTTGAACAGCCAGTCCAGCCGATTATCCTTGGTGGCTAAACAACCGTCAATTGAAACGGCCCCATAAAACTGAACTTTACGCATGATTCGACACCTACTTTATCTTTAGTAGTCATATTGTACCATGTTTTCCGGTCATTCACTTGATGAACTCTGGTAAAAGTTCAGTAACATAATTAAATAATTGGTTCGAAATGGGAGGTGGGGAACTACTTAAGGTGTCGCTGGGAGCGTATGAATACTGCAAATAATGATGTTGTGGGGCTAATGGGGATGAGTATGCACAGTGGGTTAAGCAGGTCGTGGTGATTATTGTCAGAGAGGTAGCATCGGCCATCAAGATGTGAGTCGAAGTAACGATTGGTGGTTTTCAAGGGCCCCACCGTCCGCTATAATTGGATTAGCATTTCATCACATACAGTTTGACCTAATTAGGCGAGCTGGCCTGGTTCGTAAACTTCCCAGGATAAAAAACCAAGAACTTCAGTTATCGGAGGTAAGAGAATGAATGCGACGCGTAACGTTATTATTGACTGTGATCCCGGGATCGATGATAGTTTAGCACTATTATTGGCGCTTAAATCACCGGCACTTAATGTGATTGGGATTACAATTGTTTGTGGGAACGTGCCAACCCATATCGGTGCGGAAAATGCACTGAAAATTTTAGATTTGGCTGACCGATTGGATATTCCAGTCTATTTGGGCGCTAATCGCCCATTGGAAGTCGCCTACACGAGTGCGCAAGACACCCACGGCGATGATGGCTTAGGGAATAGTCAGATTCCAGCGGTAACGGCGGTACGACCGATTCAAGATGCCGCTGGTTTTATTGAAGAGACGCTGATTGAAGCACCTGATACTTCGATTTTAGCGTTGGGACCGTTGACGAACATTGCAACGGTACTGCAACGTGATCCACGCTTATTTGAACAAGTCGATCAATTTACACTGATGGGTGGAAGTTATCGGAGTCACGGTAATTGTTCGCCAGTGGCTGAATACAACTTCTGGTGTGACCCGGATGCGGCCAAGGTCGTCTTTGACTTGATGCCTGTTCCCATTCAGATGGTTGGTTTAGACGTCACGCGTAACATCGTGTTGACACCCAGTTTATTAACGTATATTAAAGACGTCAATCCAGCAATGGGGGCTTTTGTTGAGAAAATTACAACCTTTTATTTTGACTTTCATTGGGAATATGAACGGGTTATTGGTTGTGTGATCAATGATCCGTTGGCCGTGGCCGGAATGCTTGACCCAACGATTCTGAGTGGCTTTGAAAGCTACACGACGGTTGTGACGGATGGTGTCGCGCGTGGGCAGTCAATCGTGGATGATCATGATTTCTGGCACAACACACCCAATAGTCAAATCATGACGAAGGTTGACGTCGTAGCTTTTTGGCGGTTGTTCTTAACGACTGTGGTCGGTGCGGCTGATCCTGATTTAACGCAAGTCTTGCACCAATTGGTGAGTGCATGAAGAGAATAAAGACGCGGGCAATTACGTTATTGGCGCTCTGCATTGCCCTGAATATTGTTGGCAGTAACATTGCCTTGATGTTAAAATTACCGATTTATTTAGATTCAATTGGTACCGTTTTGGCTGCTGCTGTGTTTGGACCACTGGGTGGGATGTTGGCCGGGGGTGCCACCGGAGTTATCGTGGGTGTGACGACAGACCTGTACTCGCTGTTCTTTATGCCCGTTCAACTGCTGACTGGGTTAGTTGCTGGTCTGCTATATCGGCGAATCAAGCCGGGCACGTGGCGGTCAAATTGGTGGTTAGCTGGTGTTATTTCACTTCCCGGAACACTTTTATCCACGGCGATTACGGTCATCTTATTTCATGGCATCACGTCGTCTGGTTCGAGCATGCTAGTCCAATTATTATTAGGTACCGGTATGGGCAAAACGATGGCTGTCTTCTTGATACAAGTGGGAACGGATTATTTAGATCGGTTTATCACGGTGTACGTGGTCGCACTTGTTTACCGTGCATTGCGATATAAATTACCGCAAGCTAATTAGTTGAACGGATGACTTGATGTCGGATGACCAAATCTAAGCATGTTTACGCTAACCGCACTTTTTCCAGCGGGCCGAAGCTGGCTGTTTTTGAGCTTGGCAAATTCTAGTTTTCGATTCGTAGTATCTGATGAGTCGTGTGAATATGAACAGTAAAAATGACCTCACAGGAACATTCCTGGCGAGGTCATTTTTACTGTTATGAGGTTAAAGTGCAGTGGTCAGTGGCACTACGAGTCGCGGCGACTCATCTTACCATCTTCAATTTGATAGACCACGTCACAGTCATCAATCAGCCGTTGGTCATGGGTCACCATTACGATGGCCTTTTGGTGCTGATGAGCTTCGTTGGCGAGGCGCTTGACGACGTCGATGGAGCGGGGCGTGTCCAGGCTGGCGGTCGGTTCATCTGCGAGAATGACGCTTGGATCATTGTAAAGAGCACGGGCGATGGCAACACGTTGGCGTTCACCACCGGAGAGGTCACTTGGGTAGGCATCCCGAACTTCAGTAAGGGCTAACTCTGCTAGTAATTCATCGGTGCCTGCTTGATCAAATTTGCGCCGGGCCATTTTATCGACGAGCTTGAACTGTTCACGAACCGTCAGGAATGGAATCAGATTGGAACTCTGCAAGATAAAGCCAATTTCATTGAAACGGTAGGCTAAGCGCTGTTTTTCCGTTTGATTCGATAGTGGTTGTCCGTTCAGAATAACTTGACCACTTGTTGGCGTTTGTAAACCGGCAGCAATCGTCAAAAAGGTGGATTTACCCGAGCCAGAGGGGCCGATAATCGCGACGAATTGGCCAGCACTGACTTCGAAATTGGCATCAGTCAAAGCGTTAACAGCGGTATGACCGTGACCAAATTGTTTATTAATATTTTGTAAGGCTAAAACTGGTTGACTCATTGATATCATCCTCCTTATCCAATGGCAACGACGGGGTCAATCTTGGCGACAGTCCGCCATGAGAGTAAGGCACCGACGACTGCAGCTAACAAGAGAGCCACACTATAAATACCAAATTGTGGGCAGTCAATGGCGAATGGTAATCCGGCGGGCATGATTTGCGCGAGGCCTAACGTAATTAGAAGGCCGATGCCGATACCAATGATTGCCATGACGACACTTTGGGTGAGTAGGGCAGCCAAGATGTGTTTGGTACCAATACCTTGTACTTTTAAGACCCCGAACAAGGCTTGTTTTTGAAGGGTCAGAACGAACATGAAAATTCCAATCACGGCTAGGGCAATTGCGAACAAGAAGTAAATCATCGTGTTGAGTGTCAACTGCTCAGCGCTGTATCCTGGTAATTTTTCAATAAACGTGGCAATTGATAAACGTTGCATGTTGCCATGATGTTGAGTCTTGAAATGACTCTTTTTAGTCACAAAGGCGTTGACCGGTTGTTGATCGCCACTGGTGATGGGATTACCTTTGAGACGATTGAGCGTGGCAACGTCCGTGTAGACCGTTGGCGCAATACTATAGGTACTAGCTTTGAAAGTACCGACGATCGTTACCTTTTGATCAGTGGTCCCAATGCGAACTTTCTGACCAATCCGATAGCCTTTGTCTTTTAATCCCGCGGAAATCAATAATTGATTCTTGCCGTTGATTCGGTGTCCTGAGATGACTTTTGGCATCAGAAAACTATCGCGAGTGGTCCCAAAAGCGCTAGCGTTAGTCTTTTGACCATTACTGGCAGTTCGTAAAGTACCGGACAGACTAGCTAAGGGTGCGACGTCCTGACCTTTGATTCGATCTTGGTCTGCTAGTTTTAATTGGGATGCTGACAGTGTCTGATTCGCATCTTCGTTCAAATAAACTGTTTGAGCATGCCACTGGTCAACAGCCTGACGATTACCATTGGATAACCCGTTAGCAAGGCCCGCTAACATAAAGACGACGAGGGCAATTAGTAGCAAAACCCCGCTAAGTAGCCCATATCTGAGTTTTTCGTGGGCCATTTCTTTTAAGCCTAAATACATGTCAATTCCTCCCTTTTAATTTCATTTATCAAGTGATAAATCAATGTGGTAATCGTATCACGTTCATTTTTGTAAATCAAATTTTTTATTTAATTACCAGGCTAAATTATTTCGAAATGGGTACCAAGGCTGGTATGATTAATTTATTGAATAGAGAGGCAGGTAATTATTAATGGTGAACAAGCAGTTCAATCATCGGGCCGCAGTTATTGCTGGTGTGACTGGTGGTGTGATTTCTGGTTTAGTTAAGTTAGGGTGGGAGAATATCCTACCGCCACGAACGCCACAGCGGGATCAAACGAATCCCCCACAACAATTATTGCAACAAATTGGGATTCCCGCCAGCGTTACGCATGCAACGTATTCATATTCTGGTCATGATTTACCAGGTGTCAGCTATGTCATGCATTTCGGATTCTCAACGACCTTTGCTGTGGCCTATAGTTTATGGGCTCGCAAGCACCCCCGGGCAAAAGGTGGCAGCAGCGCGTTGTATGGGTTAGGTATCTGGACAGCCTTTCACCATGGTATCTTGCCAGCACTGGGAACCGTTCCCGCTGCGAAGGATCAACCAATGACCGAACACGTGTCAGAAGCCATTGGGCATGTTTTATGGATGTGGACCGCTGATTGGGTTAGTGCCGCTGTCTATGACCGGATGACCCGTTCCAAATAGCGGTTTAAATCGGTTAGTGAGTGACGACATGATGAAGTGTCGTAATCGCAACCGTTGAATAAAGTTTTTGCTTAAAAAACTAGCTTGGTTAGGAATGATTACAACTGCTAACCAAGCTAGTTTTAATTGTCGCTATTTTGGTTAATGTTCGGATTCTGATGGTAACGGAAATAGTGATTCACCGCGACAATCACGTGATTATGAGGAAAGCAACTGAGATTAACGTCTATTACAATGGGACCATTTGATTTTAATGATTGATTTTTTAATTTAATTCTCATATTGACTGAAAATGTGCTAAAATATTAATATTGTGTGCAATATTTCATAAAAACATCCATAAATGAGAATGGGGCGGAAGTAGCTTGGAAAAGCAGGGAAAGATGAAGCGGTATCGCCAGTTCCGATTGAGCTTGGGCTGGCAGATCTTAATTGGGCTAGTGCTTGGAATTGTATTAGGGGTCGTCTTTTATGGCAATAAAACGGCAATTACTGCGATGCAAAACATCGGGACGATGTTCATCAGTCTGATTCAAATGATCGTTTTACCAATCGTGGTGGCATGTCTGATTACCGGGATTGCTAATATGGGCGACCTCAAAAAGTTAGGTCGGATTGGTGGTAAAACCATTATCTATTTCGAAATCATGACGACGATTGCGATCGCCTTAGGGTTGTTAATGGGTAACATTTTTCATCCTGGTGACTATATCGATATTCATCAACTACATGCGTCGAATATTAGTCAGTATGTGCAAACCGCTAAGACGGTCTCACACAATGGTATTTGGTCGACGGTCATGGGCATTATCCCGACTAACGTCTTTAAATCATTGTCAGCTGGTGACATGATTCCAGTCATCTTTTTTGCCGTTTTCTTTGGTTTAGGGACGGCGGCTATTGGCGAACAAGGCAAAATCATTCTGGACTTTATGAACGCTGTCGCCGAAGCTATGTTCAAAGTGACGAACTGGGTCATGCACACGGCTCCGATTGGCGTCTGTGCCTTAATTGGGGTCACGGTCGCTGAAATGGGCTTGAAGGCGCTGGCCCCGTTAGGCTATTTCATTATTCTTGCTTATATTACCATGGCAATCTTTATTGTGGTTGTGATGGGCATTGTTGGTAAGTTATTCGGTTTAAATATTTGGCACCTACTACGGGTCATTCGTGATGAAATGGTGCTTGGCTTTTCAACGGCGAGTTCTGAAGCGGCCCTGCCCCGCATTATCGATAAGATGGGGAAATACGGTGTTAGTGAAGGAATTGTCTCATTTGTGATCCCAACTGGGTATACGTTTAACTTGGATGGCTCCGCAATTTATCAATCGTTAGCGGCGCTTTTCTTAGCTCAGGCTTATGGGATTCACCTGTCACTCAGCCAGCAGATCACTTTATTGATTGTACTTATGATTACGTCAAAGGGGATTGCTGGTGTGCCGGGGGCTTCGTTTGTTGTCTTATTGGCGACGATTTCAACGATTGGCGTGCCAGTACAAGGACTCGCTTTTATTGCGGGAATCGACCGGCTAGTTGACATGGGACGAACCGTGGTTAACGTGGTCGGCAATTCATTAGCTGCGGTAATTATCGGTAAGTCAGAACATGAATTTGATACGGCCAAAAGTGATCAGTATTTAGCTGAGATTCGGGCGGGGCATGCGCGCGCAATTACGAAATAATTGCTAACAGCTCTGTCAGTTAGTTCTGCATTAATAATGCGATGGCGATGATCACTGATGATTGATAGGCCCAAAAGTTGTATTTCAGAAATTAATTTCTGAAATGCAACTTTTTTTATGATATCTTATTCTGGTTACAGCAATTACTTCAGCGATTAAGTTATGATAAGACCTATAGGGGAGGATGGCGATCGGATGACAACTGATTTTTCGATTGGGCAACTCGCACAGTTATTTGATATCCCAGTGGCGACTTTACGCTATTATGACGAGATTGGGTTATTGACGCCGGCACGAGTCAATCCGCATAGTCACTACCGATATTATGGGACGCCTCAGTTCGAACGGTTGAGTACCATTAAATATTTGCGAGCACTCGGCTTACCATTGGCTACGATTGCCGATTTTTTTGCGGCCCGTGAACTGTCCAAGCTGACGAGTATGTTAACGACCCAACAGCAGCAGGTTGAGGCGCAATTGCGATTATTAACGGCGGTACAACAACGGATCAATACACGCTTGGCCCAGATTAAAACGGCCCAAAGTGCCAATTTTGATGTGACTGAATGCGTGACGTTACCTGAAAGAGCGATGGTGGCTTTACGTCAGCCTTATCGCCCTCAAGATGATATTGAACTTGTTATTGCTAAGCTACGCGCACAGACCGGCGCGACGAACGAAATCTTTCTCGGCAAGGTTGCGCTGATGCTCGACCAGCAAGCCATCCAAGCCGGACATTTTGACCGCTATGCGGGAATTTGTTTATTATTTGAACCGGGTGATACGGTGCCACCCCATCAAGAACACTTGGCAGCTGGTAGCTATGCGCAGCGGATTTTTCACGGCACTCATTTGGATGCCCCGATGCAGTATCGACAATTGTTAGCGGATTGTCGTGCTCGCGGCTGGCACGTGGCGGGAACAGCTATTGAGACAGCACTGATTGATTATGGGATTACAGATCAGGTTGCACAGTCGGTGACGCAGATACAATTACCAATCAAGACTTGACCCTCAAGTAACTTTAGACTTTATACTAAATGATAATTAATTATTTTAAATTGAAATAAGCGCTAGAGATTAAGCTATTGATTAGGAGTGGCGATATGATTGGGACGATTTTTAATACGAGCATGATTTTAGCTGGTTGCTTGGTCGGCAGTATCTTTAAAAAAGGAATCAAGCCAGCTTACCATGCGATATTATTACAAGCACTAGGGCTAGCGGCTTGTGTCATCGGCATTAATGCGGTCGTGCAACGGATGCCGCAGAGTAAGTACCCGGTGCTTTTTATTGTGAGCTTGGCGATTGGTGGATTAATTGGTCAAGCTTTGGATATTCAAGGGCATTTTGACCGCTGGGTGGGCCGTTTGGCGGGTGGCAACTTAGCGGAAGGCCTAGCGACTGCGGTGTTACTGTACTGTATTGGATCGTTATCGATTTTGGGGCCGATTGAGGCAGCCTTAAAGCATGATTACACCTTTTTGTTTACGAATGGCATGTTAGATGGCATCACGTCGATCGTATTAGCATCCACTTTCGGATTTGGCATCGCGATTGCGGCGGGCGTCTTGTTTTGTTGGCAGGGGAGCCTGTATGTTTTAGCATTAATTTTGAAAGGTGCATTGAGTGCAGCGTTACTGAATGAAATTACCATTGTTGGTGGTATCTTGATTCTAGCATCCGGCTTAGGCATGTTGAAAATCAAGCAATTCAGTACGTTGAACCTATTACCAGCCTTGCTAGTGCCACCAATCGTAATTAGCGTGATGCAATTATTTTAACTAGTGGGCCAATGGTGAAGTCAATTAAGTCTTTTGATTGATAAAGTAAAAGCCACCAACTTAGGACAATCAGTGAAAGCTGATCATTTTAAGTTGGTGGCTTTGTGTATAATGCATCGATTTGAGAGATTGGCATTAAATATGGTTAAAACGGACTGTTTAACTGGATTGTTTTCCGTCAGCCGGTGCGCGTCCTATGCCGACCTCCGGGGCTGGGTGCCAATTGCTGGAACGCAGCCGACGTCGATTTGAGCTAACGCCCAACCCGCGTCATCTCAAATACGAGTCTTATTCTAAGCCGGAAGGAAATCACTTCCGACTAAGAATAATTTGGCTACTGAGCATTGTCCCCCAGCCCCTCCAGCCGGGAAGCCGCTCGAATGGCTGATGAACGACCACCGAACTTAGCACAATCTATCGTTGGCTATTTTGATACTGGAACTTCAAACAAAATGTTAGGTGCATTAGCACTTTGTCGAGAGATTACATCTTACTATACCAATTCAGGATTAGTGAGCTATCTCAATATCACTTTCAGTCTGACAGTTGATTGACAAAGTTATTGTTTATGAAAAACAATGACGAATTCACCAAAAGTTGGGTCCGCACATGTCCGCCATTCGAACACTATCCCGACTGGAAGGCATTTCGGCCAATGCTCAGCGGTGAAATTCCACTTAGCAAGCGTCCTTTGCTTGGTTAGTGGAAGACCAGTATTTAAGACGTGGTTTGCGGCTTAAATCTGTGTCCACCGCGTTCCAGCAATTGGCAGAAATGCCTGGAAGCCGGTCTAGGACGCGCCAACTAAGCAATTTTACGCTTACTCGACTTTTTTTCAGCGGGCCTAAGCTGGTTACTTTTGATTTAAAAAACAGTCCGTTTTAACCATAATTCACGCAACACGCACAATAGATGTCAAAGTAAGACACCGGTTAGATTAAGTGGTGTTTGATGCTGAAGAGTTGACGATTGCGTTCCAGATGACGGTGAATGTGATCGATGAGGACGTCGTGCGACCAATCGGTAGTTGTGTTAAGTGGCGGAACGGGAAAACGTTCATCGATATCGATTGTCGGTGGCGTGATGGCACAGTTGGCGACTAGGGCGATGGCGAGGCTCGTAGGTGTGTGCTGGTACATGAGGTCATTTCGAATCGCAAACCTGATGTGCTGCTGGTTGGCTAGTTTAACGTAGCGATTCAGGATGTCTTCATCTAGTAAGCCATGTAAGAGTAACTGGTAATCAGGATGGGCCGCCATTTCACTTTTTAGTTCGGTTGAGTAGTCACGCATGAGTGCTTGGGTGAAAGTAATGCCCACATCGATTCGTTCGTGAAACGTGCCAAGGTTACGGTGTTGTTCATCCGGATGTAGTACGGGGGCCCCGAATATTGCGGATTGTAAGTGTTTATCCATTTGGTCTTCAGAATTAGCCATGCCGGTCAGGTCCTTTCACAATTAACCATAAGATTTAACTGCTTTTACTACTATTGTAATAAAGAAAGCGCTTTAATCAACATAAAATTTTCTAAAGCTGATTAGAAGCCAAATCTTTGGATGCCACTAGGCTTGAAACGGATGACAGATAATCTAAGGACGCAACGGATTTGCCGGGGCCAATTTAATACAGTTTTGAAAACAAGGACTTGGTACTTCATAAAATAACGAAGGTGCCCAGAATTAGGAAAGTTGACTTCATCGGCAAATAACGAATATTCAAGGCCATTTTGGGAAAAGCCAGCCTCGGCCAGATAATCTCAATTATAATCTAAGTAACGGTCAGGGCTAATTCAACAAATTGATAATAAGGTTACTAATATATCAATAAACTGATTAAAGCAGTGTGTTGCTTAATGATTAACCAGGCTAACCTTAATCCTTGTCAGCATTGACTTACGGCTGATTATACAAGCCTTTTTTTTAAGATTGTAAAGGTGTATTATTGATTCGTCCATGGTATGATACTACATAGTATGTTAGTAAAGTAGTCAATCAAATTAAAAGAGAAACGGATGGTAACAAATGCCAAGACATTTACGGAAACGGCGCCGGTCCTGGACGCTGATCATAATTGCCATGGTGCTTTTGGGGGTCATTGGATTTACAAGCACACAAGTTTCTGACTGGATTGATGCATCGTTTACAACTAAACAAACGGATGCAGCTAAGTCTAGTTCCCAAACGAAGCCCAAATCGGTCAATCAGGTCAAGTTGGACGTCCCGCTAGTGAATCAAATGACAACACCACGTTTATACAATGGTTGTGAAGTCACATCGTTGACGATGTTGATGAATTATGCGCATATCAATGTCACTAAAAATGAATTAGCGGCAAAGATTACGAGTGTGCCACTCACTTATAGTGACGGCGAACACGGAAATCCAGAGTATGGGTTTGTTGGGGATATTACTGGTAACGATCCTGGGTTAGGTGCCTATCATAAGCCAATCTATAAATTGGCGAAAACTGAGACTAGTCAGGTGAAGGACTTAACGGGGGCAAACTTTGATACTGTGATTGAACAGTTAGAACAAGGACGGCCCGTTTGGACGATTACGACGGCTTCGTTTGCACCAGTCAGCACGATGCAGACTTGGCAGACACCACAGGGATCCGTTAAAGTGACTTATGATATGCACAGCGTGGTCATTGTTGGTTTTAACCGGACTAAAAAGTTGATTTATATTAACAATCCGTACGGAGAAAAACAGCAGGCAGTCAGCTGGAAGAATTTTGAGGCTGCTTATAATCAGATGGGCAAGCAAGCCATTGTTCTGACGTTACCACATTAGTTAGTTAACAACATGCTATTGTGAACCAATTAGTTTAAGCAACTAATCTTGGTCAAGATGAGCCAAAATCTTGATGAGGGTTAGTTGTTTTTTTTGTGGCGGTATTTTCGAATGAAACGGTTGTAATATCCCGTGGTATGGGTAGTTCGGGCACCGGAAAGCGGGTGAGAAACTGCTAACAATATCATGATTGTAACCAAACTGTAATTCAAATATCAGCCTTTCCAGAGTTGTTCATAATATTAACCATAAAGGGGCGGCGCTTTGTTAACAAGCTGTAACTGAATTGAAATCGAATTGACGCCCCAGCCCATTAAAAATGGCCTATTATTGGTAGTATAAGAATGTTAAAGTTATGGGTATGTCATAAACTGTCCTTGATAGTTTAGTTGTTGATGATTGTGGGAATCACCAACAACTTATGATGATAATTTTTTTAATTGCGGAGCACAGTATGGGGAGAGGGACCGCATGATGGGGATTAAAAGGCTCAGTTGGTTAGTTGGAATGGCGGTGGTCGCCACACTTGGCATGCAAATTACGGTTCAAGCACAGGGACACGCGGTGGTCGATATTTCCGAGTGGCAAGGACAGCTCAGCCCAAGTCAGGTGCAGGCGATGAAGTCGCAAGTGCTATTTGTGATCAATCATCGTCAGTATGGTTTAAATTATGTTGACCGGGACGCAGCGAATAATACGGCATTATATGTTCGTTATGGGATTCCATTTGGTGAGTATGATTTTTCGCAATTTACGGATGCCGCTAGCGCGCGCCGTGAAGCCCAAGCGTTTTATGCGCGCTCCAATAAAGCTGCGCGTTTTTATGCTTTGGATTTTGAAGTTAATACGGTACGTTCAGGATCAACTAATGCGGCAGTTGCGGCTTGGTATCGTGAAATGCGCGCATTGACTAACAAAAAACTGATCTTCTATTCGTATGCTTCG
Organism: Lactiplantibacillus sp. C232; assembly: GCF_023806725.1. Lineage (NCBI taxonomy): Bacteria > Bacillati > Bacillota > Bacilli > Lactobacillales > Lactobacillaceae > Lactiplantibacillus > Lactiplantibacillus sp. C232. The sequence goes on along the minus strand of NZ_JAMSKZ010000009.1, from coordinate 4,489 downwards.
TTCGCACTGACGTATGCCAACCAAGCGCGGCAACGGTTTGATGCCCAGTGGATTGGTGCGCTAACGCCCAACCCACCAATCATTTCGGCGGCGTTATGGCAGTATACCAATCGCTATCATTTAGCTGGGCTAGCGGCACCGGTTGATAATAGTCGGGTCATTACTAGTGTTCATCCCGTTTCGTGGTGGTTGGGGACGGCCCATGGCGCACCCAGTGTTGTGATTAAAGCTCAACCAAGACTGAAAGTTATGCACGATCGCCATTTGACTATGCCGGCCCACAATCAACAGCATGGACGGGCGGGCCAAGCAGTTGTCGCCATTAAGAGGCCAGCAGTTCAGCCAGCTGTGAAGACTCGGCCGGTGCAGCAGAAAGCGGTAAGCAATAAGTCGCGTTCGCAGACCGTGGTGCGCGTCAAACGGCGGTCATTGCAAACGATCAGTGTTAACAGCCATCATGGCAAAATAACTCAGCATCGCGTCATTCGACGCCGAGCGACTCAGCCCAAAGTGATAAAACTTAAAGCGACGCGACGTACAGGAACACAGTTTAAACTGAATACGTCCAAAGCAACTAAACTTCGGCGGCCCGGTAAGAGTATTCGAACAAAACCAGTGGCTCGTTCAAAAGGGCGAACGCGGCAGCGACTTACGCGACGTCAACCGTCACTGAGGCAGCGAGTAACGAGAAACAGGCAATCCCGACGCCACACACTACGAGTAACGGTGCAGCGGCGAGGGTCGACGATTCGTCGTGCACCACGTCGGCAACGAACACAAATACGTCCCGTACATAACACTTCTCGGGACAAGCGAGGACTTAGCTGATTGCATGGCTGTCGCTCAGTTCTCATTATCATGGTAGAAAAGGTAATTATGGTTAAGTAAAATCGGTCATTTGTTGTAGAAATTAGGAGGATATTTTTCATGAACTTTAAGCGCAAAATTCAATTAGGAATCGCCACTGCAACTGGGATGTTGGTGGTCGGAATTGTTGCCGTACCTTCAGTAACGAATGTATTACACGCGGCTTCAGACAGTGTTAGTTTGGTTAGTCAGACGGCAGCGCCTACGACCGTCAAGGCAACCAATCAAACAGTCAAGGCCATCAGTGCAAGTGGGACCAAGGGAAACTACCGGGTGAAGTACGCCAAAGCTGGGACTAGTTCGACGACTGCGACGTATCAACAGACGAACTACAATACGAAAAGTGATGCCAGCAGCCAAGTCGATTACTTAGCGAATACGCAGGGTCAGCGTACGACACTTAATTCAGGTACAGCGGCAACGGTTCAAGGGACGATGGGCAAAGTGTATGTTCATTGGAACACGGGTAGTTGGTCAGTGACAACGATTGCCAATACACAGGACGTTGCTGGTAATCCAACCAAGTTTGCTAATCAGGTCAATAATCAGATTCAAAAGCAAGATTTGACGAGTAAAAATGTCACGAGTGGTGCCGTTACCGTGTACGATACCCCACAAAACGGACAGGCAAACTCAGTTCAATGGCAAAATGGCAAACAGGTTGCTAAGGTTCAAGGCCAGCAAGCCAATACCGTTATCAAAATTGCGGCGGATGCTAAAGATTAAGTTTTTACCTGGGAGCTCAATAAATGAGTGCCAGTAGTCTGGTTATATCACTGTGTCGACGTCAACCGCATTCACAAGCCAGACACTATGGTTAGATTAGTGGGTTTAATGCGATGTTTTGACCGAAAATAGGATTGACTTTTGGCAGTGGAGTGCTTATGATGTTAGGTAATAATTAAAAAGTAGTGATCGTTAATTAGTAGTCGTTGACCCAACAGTCTAGCGACTCGGTGGGTGGTGCGAACCGAGCTGTGGTCAAAGATGAATTACATAACGTGAACTGCCATTGGCCGGATGATATCCGTTACTAATCAATGAGCGATCACATTTGGTGATAACTTGGGTGGTAACGCGGAAAACTCGTCCCTGTTTTGATGACAGGGGCGAGTTTTTTTGTCCAGCGACAATAACGAGGAGGACTAACATGAACATTATCGATGATTTAAAATGGCGTGGTGCCATTAACCAACAAACGGATGAGGCCGGGTTAAAGGAACTTACCGAAAACCAATCAGTCTCACTATACTGTGGGATTGATCCAACCGGGGATAGTATGCATATTGGGCATTTGATTCCTTTCATGATTCTCAAACGATTCCAATTGGCTGGTCATCATCCCTACGTTGTAGTTGGTGGTGGGACGGGTGCTATCGGTGATCCATCTGGTAAGAACTCAGAACGTAAGTTACAGACCATGGATCAAGTGAAGCATAATCAGGATGGCTTAAGTGCTCAGATGTACAAGTTGTTTGGTCATGACGAAAACTTTTCGATTGTGAATAACTACGATTGGTTATCAAAAATTTCATTACTAGATTTCTTACGCGATTATGGTAAGTTGTTCAGTGTGAACACGATGCTGAACAAGGAAGTTGTTGCAAGCCGGTTGGAAGTGGGCATTTCATACACTGAATTCACATACCAAATCTTACAATCAGTTGACTTCTTACACTTGTACCGTGCTGAACACGTGCAACTCCAGATTGGTGGGGCTGATCAGTGGGGCAATATCACCGCGGGGACCGATTTGATCCACCGCTTAGAAGGCAATGACGCTAAGGCTTACGGATTAACAATTCCATTATTGTTGAAGGCGGATGGGACTAAGTTTGGTAAGACTGCTGGTGGGGCCGTATGGTTAAACCCTGAACGGACATCACCGTATGAATTCTATCAATTCTGGATCAACCAGGATGATCGAGACGTCGTCAAATACCTCAAGTACTTCACGTTCTTAAGTCATGAAGAAATCGATCGATTGGCCGAAACGGTGAAGACTGCACCTGAAAAACGGGAAGCACAACGGCGCTTAGCTGAAGAAGTCACGGAATTTGTTCATGGCAAGCAGGCGGTAGTTGAAGCTGAAAATATTACTAAGGCGTTGTTTACTGGTGATGTTCAAAGTTTAACGGCGGACGAAATTGAACAAGGTTTCAAGGGTGTGCCATCAGCAGACGTCTCAGCTGAAAAGCAAAACATTGTCTTGTGGCTGGTTGATGCTACGAAATTCGAACCTTCTCGGCGTCAAGCACGTGAAGATATTAAAAACGGTGCGATTCGAATCAATGGTGAAAAGGTGACGGATGTCGAGGCCGAGATTGATCCGTCCGCAGCCTTTAATGGTAAATTTGTCATTGTACGTCGTGGTAAGAAACGTTACTTCTTGGCACATGTTAAGTAAGTTAATTTAGCAGGTGGACTGGACCCGTTGTGGCCCAGTCTTTTTATTATTATTACAAGTAAGAACTGGTGTAAAATTTACTTAGGTCACATTAATAATGCGTGATCATTGCCAGATGAAAATCAATTGAGGAGATGAAAGTTTTGGTGGGGGTTAAATTTAATACACGGACGATTGCAATCCTGGGGATGTTGATCGCACTTAATGTTGTTATTTCTATCTTTTTCCATATCCCAATCCCGATGACACACGGTTATATTAACTTATGTGATGCGGGAATATTTATTGCAGCACTGATTTTTGGCTGGCGTGGTGGGGTCATTGTTGGCGGTGCTAGCGGACTATTACTAGATTTATTGCTAGGGTATCCACAGTATATGTTTTTCTCACTACTCGTTCATGGTTTAGAGGGCGGAATAGCAGGATATCTTGGTGCTAGCAAATCACATGGTCGACAGATTGCAGCGATAATTACTGCGGTAGTGGTGATGGTGGTCGGATACTTTTTGTCAGATTCGCTGTTGTATACGATGGCAACTGGATTGGTTGGTGTACCGACTAATTTAGTTCAAGCTGTGGTTGGTGGTATCTTGGCATTCCCAATTGTTGCGGGAATTCGACCAATCGTTAAACGTCATTTGAATTTTTAAAATTAGATGTGCTGGCTTAAGATAAGCGTTCGTCGTGCTTTTACGGGCGCTTTTTTGCTGTCTAAAGGGAATCCTTAATTGGAAAACATAGTGCCATCTCACAATGATGTTAATCGATGACATATAATGTAGTAATTGTGTAATTGACGACAGTTTTGTGCCGTTCTTTTCATAAAAGTGAAAAAACATTGGATTAATTGTTGACAGTTTCATAACTGGCTGGTATATTAGTAAACGTTGCTGCTACGGCAGATGCATCTCACCACCAAATAATTATTGAAATTAGTTGTTGACAACTTCTTCAGTAATTGGTAAGATAGTTTCTGTTGTCGCAACGGCAACCACGACAAATTAATCAAGTTACTTCTTAAAAAAGTTGTTGACAAGATATTGATTAAGATGTTATGATGATTAAGTTGTGTTAAGCGATTAACACATGGAATTAGATCTTTGAAAACTGAACAAAGTTTCGACGAATCAAATGTGTAGGGTCTCTTGATTTTGAATCAAGAGCAAAACATTTGCGAAGTCAATTCGCTAGCAAATAAATTTTAGTACAACATTA
>NZ_JAMSKZ010000008.1:110912-163494 GCF_023806725.1 Lactiplantibacillus sp. C232 | reverse complement strand
GACTTCGCAAATGTTTTGCTCTTGATTCAAAATCAAGAGACCCTACACATTTGATTCGTCGAAACTTTGTTCAGTTTTCAAAGGTCTAAATCGTTCGTTGATTACCTCAACGCAACTATTAAAGTTTATCATCATCAGAACAAGCTGTCAACATCTTTTTATAAATTATTTTGAATAACTATTCAATGTAAATGCTCACATCAATTTGAATATTCATAATAATGAGTAATGTTGCATATCGCTCTTAACGACAAGAAATATAATACCAAGAATAACGACCCGGGTCAACCCTTTTTATGAATTAATTTCAGAAAAGTTTTAAACACCGCTTAATGTCGCAATAGACTATATTTTACGGGGTTTTTATTAAGATAGCAAGCAAAAGTTCAATAAATCTCCCTTTAATTTTCAACGACTGTTTTTCAAAGTAAACCAACGCTAGCATAATGAATATTATTTCGCTGACAATCTACCAAATCAAGACAACCAATCAGTCAGCATTCCCCACCTCATCACCGTACTTTATCGGTTCACAACATCCGCGACGCGCCTACCATTCCAACTTTGCATTTACTTGGGACTCCAAAATTGGTAATACTTCATCGTTCACCATCAGCGTCAATTCACACTGCGCAACAATCGGCTTAATAATAGTGTACCGCGCTGTGGTCAAAACAAGTGACAGCTTATTTCCGCAACCAAAAAGGGATAACGCTGTCAGCGTTATCCCTTAGTTGATACGAGTTCGATTAATCAGAACTACTGCTTGAACTACTACTACTGTCACTTGAGCTAGACAGTTCTGGTGCATCCGTCTTATACAGACTCTCCGTTGATTTGCCCTTATGCTTCGAGAGAACACTCGTCTTCTTCTCAGCTTGGATCTCTTTCAATGATTTGAGGGTCTTAGTCAGCTTATAACTATAGTCCGACTTATTGACCTTCTTAAAGCCCTTAGGCGTGTAGAACCGTAGTAAGTCACCCTGGATGACCCGATCAGAGAGTGAGAGTTCCGTCGTCACATGATTTTGCATCTGTTTGACAGTATCCTTCTGCTTCGTCGTCATATCCGTTAACTTCTTACCGGTCTTCGAATCATAGACTGTCCCACTGATCTTCGTATATGTCGGTGAGACAAAATCCCCGTTCCGGAAAGCCACTGTCTGGTTATGCTGTTTCGACAGTAAGTCCGTTCCGAACTGGATGTAGCCCTTGTTCTTGATCCCTAACAGGTCAAAAATCGTTGGCAACGCATCAATTTCACCACCATACGTGTGGTTAATACCGCCCTTGATTCCTTCAGAATGAATCATAAATGGTACTTTCTGGAATTGAGCCAAGTCGAAACTCGTTACCGACTTTTTACCCAATAACTGTGCAATGGCAGCCTTATGGTTGTTTGAAATCCCATAATGATCCCCATAAAGCACAATCATACTATTCTTATATAAGCCGGCCTTCTTCAAGTAACTAATGAATTCGGCAAAGGCTTGATCAAGATAATGGGCCGTCTGAACGTAGCCATCAACGGTTGAATCCCCGGTCGTCGTCTTATCGATCGACTGGTTCTTCTTATCCAATTCGTATGGATAGTGGTTCGTCAACGTAATCAGCTTTGCGTAGAACGGTTGTGGTAATTGCTCCAAATACTTAACAGAGTCTTTGAAGAAGATTTTATCCTTCAAGCCATAACCAATATTGTAGTCTGACTTCTCTTTATAGTAAGAAGAGTAGAAGAAGTAGTTATACCCCCACGACTTATACGCGTTATCCCGATTCCAGAAACTAGCCACATCACCGTGGAAAGCCGCAGTCGTATAGCCCTTTTGTGACAGGATTGCTGGCGCTGCCTGGAACGTGTTCGACGTCCCATACTGCGTCATCGCTGACCCGGTTGGTAAACCAAACAAAGAGTTTTCCATCATCATTTCAGCATCAGAGGTCTTCCCTTGCGCCACTTGATGGTAGAAATTATCAAAACTCAAAGTACTCTTATCATGATAGAACTTGTTCAGGTTCGGGGTAACTTCCTTACCATCGACCTTATAATCAATTAAAAATTGCTGGAAACTTTCCAAATGAATCACGAAGACGTTCTTGCCCTTCGCTTTACCAAAGTATTTGACGTTCTCGCCAGCCTGGTTTTTCTTGAGGTAGGCTAGCACACTCTTCATATCACTACTACTTGCTTGGGCGCGCGTCGCACTTTCCTTTTCGGTCTGATAGAAGCTATACCCTGCATATGTGTTGAGTCCCAAGTACTTAACGATGTAGTTGTTATCAAAAGTCCGCGTCAATAAATCTGAACGGTCATGTTCAGACATGCCGAGGTCAACAGCAAACAACGCCACCCCAATCATGGTCAGTGTTGCCGCATACCGAATTTTGAAAGGCCGTGGATCGATCCGAATGACCTTGAAGGCTAATAACAGAATCAGCAACACGACATCTGCATAAACTAGGAAGTCGGTTCCATGAATGATCTGTCCCAAACTCTTTCCGAGGTTATTACTAGCAGCACCGGAACTCTTAATTACCCCCGCCGACATGAAATCAGAGAATTCCCGGTAATACAAGATATTGGCAAATAACCACGTCGTCTGTAGGGCGTCAATGATCATCATAATCCAATACTTTAAGCGACCACGGAAATATAGGGCAATACCGAGCAGCACGATCGCTGTCGGAAATGGATTCAAGAACAAGATAAATTCCTGAACGGGTCCCTTAACCCCTAAAGTAAACTCGCTCTTATAAGCGATATATGTCTTTAGCCAAAATAAGACCACGGTTAGGAGGTAAAAGCCCAACGTTGTGTTGACCTTCCCAACCGTGTTTTTTATAAATTTAGGCATGGTAATTTCTTCCTCCGTTATTGCTATTAACAAATCCATATTATAACGGTTGCGTACTAGTTAGCAATATCTTGAAGATTTCTTCAAAAATTCTTCAACATTACAACGCGTCATAATATGGATCTATCGAAAATCTATCTGGATTTTGGGGGAATCTAGTTATCCGTTAGCAAATCGTATAATTCAATTGCCACGAGGTCAATGTTATCAAATTCAAACGTTTGGTCTGGATTGAATTCTTGTAACGTGTACGTCGAGGTAGCGGGATCATACGCTACTTGCCCACGTTGAACGCCTTCCTTTTCGAACCGCCGTGATTGCACTTCGGTTGCTTCAGTTGTGCGCATGGCTTCTAGTCGTTTGAGAATTGCTGATAGTTCAGATTTATCCATTATACTAATCTCGCTCCTTCAAGTTTTGTTTACATTCTAGCAAAAAATAGGACTAATAACACGTTTTTTTAGTAGAAAGCCCATTTTTACCACAAATTTTCACACTTATAATTATACCCTAACTTCCTGCTAAGACGGTGAGAAGTTGTGCTAAAATTAGAACAACTTATAAATTAAAGGAGTTCGGATATATGACACTATTTAGAGACGATCTCAATGAAACCATCAGTCACATTCAAGTTTCAACCATCCGCCAGTTTGACGAAGAAGTTAGTGCGATACCTGATATGGTCAAGTTAACGCTCGGTGAACCCGATTTCAACACGCCTGAGCACGTTAAAGCGGCTGCTAAAAAGGCGATTGATGACAACTACTCCCACTATACTGGCATGGCAGGTCTGTTGGAGCTACGCCAAGCGGCCGCCCACTTTCAAGAGACAAAGTACGGCGTCCACTATGATGCTGAAGACCAAGTCTTAGTGACCGTGGGAGCGACTGAAGCTATCGCAACTGCATTAACGACGATCTGTAATCCTGGCGACGCCATTATCATTCCGTCCCCAATCTTTCCAGCGTACATCCCCATCATTCAAGAAGCACACGCCAAGCCCCTCTTCATGGATACAGGCGTTAACGATTTTGTCATTACGCCTAAGATGGTCGACGATTTTATTGCTGCTCATCCTGACGAGAACTTCAAGGGAATCGTGTTAAACTACCCGAATAACCCCACTGGTGTCACCTATGTTGAAGATGAAATCAAAGCGCTCGCCGACTGTTTCCATCGCCATAACTTGTGGGTCGTATCCGATGAAATTTACAGTGAACTGACTTACGGTAGCGACCACGTCTCAATTGCTAAATTCATTCCTGACGAAGTGATCCTGATCAATGGCTTATCGAAGTCTCATGCCATGACTGGCTGGCGAATCGGCTTCCTGTTTGCCTCTAAGGAAATGACGGCCCAACTTAAAAAAGTCCACCAATACTACGTCACTGCAGCAACCACGATTGCTCAGAAGGCTGGTGTTGAAGCCCTCACCAACGGAATCGATGATGCGCAACCAATGCGGCAAGAATACCAAGCTCGGCGTGATTTCGTTTATCAAACGATGTCGAAGCTCGGTTTCAAAATCGCACGTCCTACCGGAGCCTTTTATATCTTCGCGAAAATTCCAGCTGGCTTTGAACAAGACTCGATGGCATTCTGTAAAGACTTAGCACGCAAGAATCAGCTCGCGATTATTCCAGGGACTGGTTTTGGTGCCGAGGGGGAAGGCTACGTGCGTCTAAGTTACGCTGCTAGCATGGAAAAGCTCCACCAGGCCATGGATCGCCTCACTGCATATATGCAGGAACCTGCTAACTGTATCAACTAAGCAACGACAGTCCACCAACTAACTGTCCTAGGTCATCACTGTTAGTCATTTCAATGACTGAATTGGATTCAACTCAAAAAGGTGCGCCAACTACTCGTAAATTACGATAGTTGGCGCACCTTTATTTGTCTTCAGCATCACACGATCTATTAAGCGAGCATCACTTTGCGAACGCATACGTGCCCGTGGTGGTCCGTTTTGCGGGCGCTGTTGCCCATTGAAGTGGTCCAAGCATCGTCAGCGCTTCAGGCGTCCGATAAATGACTTCCTTCGTCGTTCCTGACAATGGATCCGTCAATCGCAATTTAAGAACGGCCGTATTAGCAGCCAGATAATTTGGCGCTGTCCGATGTAATGGCCACAAAGCAATTTTGGTCTGCGTCATTGGCTGCTTACTATTCACCCACAGTTTTGAATTGTACTTCGTCACCAGACGCACTTTGGTCTGCGTCCCCGGAATCTGATAATTGATGCTCTTAGGCACAACCTGCTTATACTGCTCGGTCGTTTTGAGCATCAGCCGCAAGTTGTTGTTCGCCGTAAACTGCCACGCACCGCCAAGTGTTGTTGCAATCATCCGGTGGCCGTTCTGCCGGTATGTAGCGACTAAGCAAGCACCGGCCTGATTCGTATAACCGGTCTTCAGTCCATCGACTGGCACGCGGGGATCATAGTACTCGGCGCCCTTCAGGATCTCCACCGAAGTTGGGACCGTATACTTATGAATTTTGACTGAACGTTGATTAGCAACTTGAATAACATCGGGGTAAGCATCAATCAAATGTTGCGCAATGGTCGTCACAGCCCTTGCTGACACCAGATTTTGGTCCTGATCGCTGGTTCCCTTGATTTTTAAATCGTAATTTTTTAAATCAGTATTATCAAGTCCCGAAGCGCTAATAAAACTCGCATCCAAATGCCATTTGGCCGCTTGTTGATTCATTAATTTAATGAACTTATCATTACTGCCAGCAACATACTCCCCCAGCGCAATGGCACCACTATTCGAAGACCCTACCAAGGTAGCTGCGAATAACTCCCTAACCGTAAACGTCTCCTTGGCAGGCATCGGCATTACGGATAAAGTTGCACTGGTTGCCATCTTGCGGACATTTTTGCGAATTGGGACTGCATCCGTCCACTTGATTTGACCATGCTCGATGGCCCGTTCAACTAAATACAGCGTCATGAGCTTACTCAAGGACGCAATTGGTAATTTCTGATCGGCATTCTGCGCATAAACGACCTGACCAGACTTGGCATCCATCACGTAGGCGGCTTTGACCTCATCCGCCTTACTACTGGTCGCGTGTGCCGCTACATTGCAGCTCAACACCCCGCTGACTGTCGCTGTCAACACTAGTCCCCATACCAACCGTTGTTTGATTAACTTTAACATAGTACCTTCCTTTAATTCGTAACCGCGAAAAATGGGTCGAACAATGATGTCGGCCCATTAAAATTACTGTTCTTGTGAATCCGACCGGCTAGGTGCCGCAATCGGAATTTCTTCTGCTTTTTCAGGCCGCATCGCCATGGCGATCATCCCTAAGAATAGTCCTAAATAATACGTTAAGATCCGCCAGATCAGCATCGCTAAAATCAGCTTACTGTGGCTGGGAATGAACTTAGCAAACAACGCCGTGAAACCAAATTCAGCACCACCGGCCCCACCTGGAATCGGGAATAGTGATGTCACTAAGAAGATCAACACGTTCAAACTAGTCACCATAATCAAATTAACATCATCGATTCCCATTGCCCGCATAATAAAATACGGAATCAGGTAGTAAAACAGTAGCTGTAAGAAGGTGACGATACAAACTTCGACCAGCATCCGCCAGTCCTTGGTCATTCGAACGCTTTCTTCGTAGAACGAATCGATTTTTTCACTAATATTGTTTTCAAACTTGGCAAATCGCTCAGCTTTCATAAACCAGCTGACCGGGATCAAGACGATCTTCACTGCTCGTTTTGTAAAGTTATACCAGTACATCACCAGCAACAGACCAACAATCACCGCAAAGTGAATCAGAAAACCTAACAAAACGTATAGTGACAGGTAACTTAACTTTTCAGCTAAGTAATGAAAACCAATTAACATGGCGAATAAGAAATTCAATACCACCATGGCCTGAAAAACAACAAACTTCATCAATGCAACTGAACTTGCCCGCCCAGCGTCAATCCCTGATTGTGCCATCACGAAGATTTGGGCAGGTTGGCCACCCGAAGAAAACGGGGTGATACCGTTGAATAGTTGCTCGGCTAAAGGAACGCGCAGGGCACTCTTAAAGCGATAGTTCCGATAACGGTGCCTGACAAACTTTTGCACCACCACGGCTTCCAGACCGAAGTATAGTCCGACACACCCTAACGCAACTAATAACCACCACCAATTCAAAGTGAGAATATCGTCCATTAGATTGCTTAGTTTGACATTGCGCAGTGAGTACCACGAAATGCCGACGCCTAACGCAACCATTACGAGTAATGACCAGATATTTTTTCTTGTCATTGACTACCCCTCTTTTGCCTGTTGCAAATAAAAATCATGCCAAACTTTGGCAAGGCGCTCTTCCGAATAATCCTGAGCAGCCAAAACCGCCTTGTCATGCAAGAATTGCAACCCGGCTGGATTATGGCGTAACTGGTCGATCTGTCGTTGCATATCATCAACATCACTGGCCGCTTGATAGTAGCCATCAATGATTGCCCGGTACAAATCTAAATCCCGGAGCAATACTGGTGTCCCACAACTGAAAGCTTCCAACACGGACATCGGAAATAACTCGTTATAAGAAGGCAGTAAGAAAAGATCCGCCATATTATAATAGTCCACCAATTTCTCACGAGGAACGATGCCTGGAAACGACAGATTAGCTGGCGGGTTATCCACCACCTGCTTCAACTCCTGATAACCATCCGTAATTCGGCCAAACGAGAACCCACCGGCCCATACAAACTGGATATCTGGATTCTGCTTTGCAAGCGTAATAAAATCAGGAACACCTTTCCGATCCTGAATCTGACCGGTCCCGATAATCATGAATTTATTTTGATCATAGCCGTATTGTTGGCGCAAGCGCAACTGTTTAGCCTTAGTCATTTCGTAAAATTCACGTTTGCTGACAAAATTCGGAATATACGTTACATCCGCTCTTTTGATATGGTATGCTTCCAATTTTGGAATGAAGGTCGGGTTCACCACCACAATGTGGTCCATCCGCTTATAAAATGAGATTAAATAACGATTGAAAATCATTTGGAATGGTCGTGGCAACTTCAAGCTACCCTCGAGCGTCTCTGGTAAGAAATGCACGTAACCGATTTTACGGCCTCGATTAGGCATAAACGTAGACAGGTAAAACATTGGATTAACCGTATGGTAATGTGAAACGGCGGAGCGCCCATATCGATTGACTTTAATATTAAATTCATCCTGCCAATGGGTCCGCAACAACCGCATCAATTCTAGATAGGCGCTGCCGACTCCCTGACCCTTGACGGAGTCAGCTTTTGAAAACATGGTAATGTCTAACATAATTCGTCCCCTTACGCGTCATACGTCGAATAAGCATCCCCGTTTTGGCGGTGCTCATTGACGATTTGACACACGTTAATTACTAATATTCGCCGATTTATCCGCTGATTCAGAATACGCCAGCTGTACGTCTTGATAGTAGTTGATCACTTGCTTGCCGAAATACTCTGCGGAAATTTGGTAAAGCTTCTTCTGCCGTGGCTTGGGATCGTTAAAAGTATTGGGATGTTGTAAATAACGCACAACATCCTTGATCAGATCGGTCTCACTTGTAAAGGTCGTCCCCAGTGACGGATCATCAAGTAATTGATCCGTGTACGGACTAGCAGCCACTACCGTTTTAAGGCCAGCAGCCATTGCTTCAATGTACGTCAGCCCCTGTGATTCTGAGTTCGAAGCCGAAACGAACAGGTCAGCCATCTGGTAATAGTTATAAACTTCATCATTATCAATTTCACCGGTAAATTGTACGTGCGCCGTTAAGCCGGCGTCTTGAACCTGATTTTCCAGTGTTTCACGTGCCGGACCATCACCTACAATCAGGAGTTGGGCATTCGGCACCTGTTCTAAGATCGCCGGTAGGGCTGCAATGACTTCGTGAATGTTTTTCTCGTAGGCCAAACGACTCAAGGAAAGTAATACTGGCGTATCAGACTGATAGCCGAGTCTTTGCCGATAATCCACCGTCGACTGCTGCTCGTACTGATTAATGTCGATTCCAGTCGGAATAATGCGAATTGGCGCTTTAACGCCGTAGCCCGTCAGTGTATTTGCAACCCGCTCACTCGGTGCTACAATCCCGTTCAGATGATAACAATACGCCCGTGTGGCCTCCTTAACGTGGTATGGCTTTAACAACTTACCATTCGCAATATAATGTAGATAATCCTCATACATCGTGTGGTACGTATGGATACATGGGACTTTTAATTGTTTGGCAACAAACTTACCAATCATCCCCATGGAGAATTCTGTCTGCGTATGAACAATATCCAGGCCAAGATCCTTAGCAACCTGGTAAGCCTTAAAAAGCCCGCGAACGGCGATGCGCCGATCCGTGAACGAAACAAATGGAATACTCGTAAACCGAAAAATATTGCGTTCATAAATATTCTTATCAACATGGGGATCCGTGGTCGTAAAGATATAGACTTGATGACCAGCCCGTTCGAGTTGATTGCGTAACACCTTGATTGACGTTGCGACCCCACTCACTTGTGGATAGTATGTGTCTGTAAATATCCCGATATTCACGTAGATTCTCCCCTTATTTCCATCAATTAACCGTGCTGCTAATCGATGTTGCTTAACCGCGCTTAGATCATTATTTCATGATCATCACGAATTCGACTTAATGCCTATATTATAAACATTATATTGGTTAAATATCCGAGTTGCAAATAATCTTAATATAAATTAAGAGTTCATGACAAAATCTATCTGACCAGCTACACCTATAGAAAATGAATTCGAAATGATGAATTGTAATCGCTAGGCATCACTCAACACCGCCATTACATCGTTTCCACTACACCAACTCTTCACCGTCAACAGCGAGTAGCAATGTGCCCTGTGTCCATCATTGACTAGCGCGGTCGCAACTATGGACAATTATCACAATGCCTAAATGTCCAGTCAATTCGCGTCATGTACTGTGCCAGCTCTCATCATACCGGTGCGGGTAGCCCACTCCCCCGTCGTGCTAAACCCGGGGCTAGTACAAACTGGTTAATGACCCGCATTTACCCACAAAAAAAGAGCAAATCCACAGATTTGCTCTTAGTTTGATTGTTTATTTACCGAAGACGTTCTTTTCAACTAATTCTTTGACTTCTTCGTTAGTAACACACTCGTTAAGTGCCTTATCAGCTAATTTAGCCATTTCCTTAGTATCAAGTTTCTTCATTAATGAACGTGTCTTAAGCACGGAAGTTGAACTCATTGAGAATTCATCCAAACCTAAGCCCATCAATAATGGCACCGCAATCTGATCCCCAGCAACTTCACCACACATACCCGTGAAGCGGCCGTTCGCGTGAGCAGCGTCAATAACATGCTTGATCAAACGCAACAACGATGGGTTGTATGGTTGATACAAGTATGACACTTGTTCGTTACCACGATCAGCAGCAAATGAGTATTGAATCAAGTCGTTAGTCCCAATACTAAAGAAGTCGACTTCCTTAGCAAACTGGTCAGCTAAAATAGCTGCCGCTGGGATTTCAATCATGATACCAAGCTTGATGTCGTCAGCAACAGGCGTACCAGCTGCAACCAACTTGGCTTTTTCTTCCTCAAAGATAGCTTTGGCTTTACGGAATTCGTCAAGCGTTGCAATCATTGGGAACATAATCCGTAATTGACCGTAATGTGACGCACGTAATAACGCACGTAACTGGGTCCGGAAGATGTCATCACGATCGAGGGAAATCCGAATAGCCCGATAACCCAAGAATGGGTTCATTTCATCAGGTAATGGCAAGTAAGGTAATTCCTTGTCACCACCGATATCCATGGTCCGAACAATAACGGGTTTGCCGTTCATCCCTTCGACAACCTTCTTGTAAGCTTCGAATTGGGTATCTTCGTCAGGTAATTCTGAACTGTTCATGTACAAGAATTCTGAACGGAATAATCCAATGGCTTCAGAGCCAGCATCCAAAACCCCATCCATATCGTCAGGTGTCCCGATGTTAGAAGCTAATTCAAAGTGCTTGCCGTCCTTAGAAACGGTGGCCTCGTTCTTCAACTTAGCCCATTCAGCCTTTTGCGCAACAAAGTCTTTAGCCTTTTGTTGGTAATCAGCAACTTCAGCATCCGTTGGGGCTACTAAAGCGTCACCGTTGATACCATCCAAGACGACCGTATCGCCTTCTTTGATATCAGTCGTGGCAGATTCAGATCCAACGACCGCTGGAATTTCAAGCGTCCGTGACATGATGGCTGAATGACTAGTCCGACCACCAATGTCAGTAATGAAGCCCTTAACATACTTACGATCAAGTTGAGCTGTATCACTAGGTGTTAAATCGTGGGCAACCACGATTACTTCGGAGTCAATTAAAGCTGGACTTGGTAAGGTTACCCCTAACAAGTGGCTTAAGACCCGCTTCGTTACGTCGCGAATATCACCGGCTCGTTCTTGCATATATGCATTATCCGTCATCGCTTCAAACATTGAAATGAAAGTATCAGTAACTTCCTTCAAAGCTTCTTCAGCATTGACTTTATCATCCTTGATCTTACCTTCAATTTGTCCGAGCATTTCTGGGTCAGACAAAATGGTGATATGAGCTTCAAAAACTTCTGCTTCTTCTTCACCCAAGTTTTCAACCGCTTTGTCTTTAATGACCTTTAGTTCAGCCTTGGAAGCATCGAAAGCGTCATGTAACCGTGCAACTTCAGCATCCGTATCGGAAACTGTTGTCTTTTCGAATGATAAATCTGGATCAACTAGCATATAGGCCTTAGCAATTGCAACACCATCACTGGCCGCAATTCCTTTTAGTACCTTTTCAGCCATTATTCAGATAATCCTTCTTTCTTCATCGTTTCAGTTAAAGCTGCGATAGCGTCGGCTTCGTCGGCACCTTCAGCAGAAATGGTAACGTCAGCGTCTTTACCAACACCGAGTGACATAACACCCATGATGGACTTTAAGTTAACGGACTTGTCTTGGTATTGCAACGTAATTTCTGAGTTGAACTTACTTGCTGATTGTACCAATAAAGTTGCGGGACGTGCGTGGATACCAGTGTCTGCGATAACGTGAAATTCTTTCTTTTCCATAACTATTCGATCTCCTTCAAGATAAATAAATTTAAAATTGGTTCCGAGTCAATTCGAGTTGCCGCCAACACGTATACTCAAGAGCCCTTAATAATGATGATAGCAATTATCCAATTAAAATACAAGCCCTTTCATTCAAGCTAGGCCTATTAATTGGTTGTCTTACCATCCTTCTCGAAATGGTAAACAATGCGGCCATCTAAGTCTGCCATACCAATGACTCGTTTACGATACTCATACTTCATATAGGCATCGTGAAAAGCCATAAATTCATCCGGCGTTACGGTAAAACTGTCGCGTTCGCCATGACGCAACGCTTCCATTAACTGGGTATAATCCGTTGCCAAACAATTACCGCCTCCTCAAAGTTAGGTTGACACATTACTGCATCATTATTTTGATATTTACGAACAAAGTTCTCCGCCGCTCACTGGCTGTTGACGGTCACCAATGAAAAACGATGCGCTGCAAACATCAAAACTGGTCAGGCTCGATACATGCAAAAAAACCGCTTTGTACTATAATATAGACAGACAGTTACATCATCACTTATCCTAACCAGATAATTAATATACAACGAATCCGGTTACATGACAAGCTATGAGTTGCGACTATCCAGACTATTCAGAAATAATTGAATCAATCAGCCATTGCGAATTATCCCGGCCGCACGTCCAGTTTTGACCCTGAGGCTTTTCACTTGCAACAGTCCGTAAATTCGCTATACTAATAGTCAAAGGTCAACAAAGGTCAAAGAGCCGATGAACCTTTAACTATGATCCTAATCGATTTAGTTATATTTCTGATGCGAAAGGTGTGTGACAGCATAATGCTTTGTGACAATTGCCATAAGAACGAAGCGACGATCCATTTATATACGAGCGTCAACGGTCAGCGGCGACAAATCAACCTTTGTCAAAATTGCTATCAACTGCTAAAGAATCAGGAACAGCAACCAAATAACGGAGTTGGAGGTGCTGATATGGCACAAGATCCATTCGGTTTTGGTGGTCTTGACGACATTTTCCGTGCAATGCAGGGTGGCGTTGATCCTAATAACGCTTACCGGCAACAACAGACCCCACCGACCCAGCCAGCTGGTCCTAATGGCGGCAATCGTCGTGGCAATAACAACGGCGGTGGCCTCCTTGGCCAATACGGCTTCAACTTAACAGCACAAGCTAAACAGGGCAAAATCGATCCAGTGATTGGTCGCGATACCGAAATTAATCGGGTTATCGAGATTTTGAATCGCCGGACCAAGAATAACCCCGTTTTAATTGGTGAAGCTGGGGTTGGTAAAACGGCGGTCGTGGAAGGACTAGCACAGAAAATCGTTTCTGGTCAAGTTCCACAAAAACTGTTAGATAAAGAAATTATTCGTTTGGACGTGGCTTCCCTTGTTCAAGGTACCGGTATTCGAGGTCAATTTGAACAACGAATGCAACAATTAATGAAGGAAGTTCAAAGCAATCCGAATATCATCCTCTTCATTGACGAAATCCATGAAATCATGGGTGCCGGTAATGCTGAAGGTGGTATGGATGCTGGGAACGTCCTGAAACCCGCCCTTGCCCGTGGTGATTTCCAATTAGTTGGGGCCACGACATTAAACGAATACCGCGACATCGAAAAGGATGCCGCCCTCGCCCGCCGGTTCCAACCGGTCACGGTCAACGAACCGAGCGTG
This sequence comes from Lactiplantibacillus sp. C232, assembly GCF_023806725.1. NCBI lineage: Bacteria > Bacillati > Bacillota > Bacilli > Lactobacillales > Lactobacillaceae > Lactiplantibacillus > Lactiplantibacillus sp. C232. The sequence goes on along the minus strand of NZ_JAMSKZ010000008.1, from coordinate 149,845 downwards.
GAAGAATCTATCAAGATTCTCGAAGGTATTCAGAAGAAGTACGAAGACTATCATCACGTTAAGTACGATCAAGATGCCATTGTGGCAGCCGTCAAGTTGTCAAATCGTTACATTCAAGATCGTTTCTTACCTGATAAGGCCATCGATTTACTCGATGAAGCTGGTTCACGTAAGAACTTGACGTTGAAGACGGTCGATCCAAAGACGATTCAAGAAAAGATCGACGAGGCAGAAAAGCAGAAACAGGACGCCTTGAAGAAGGAAGACTACGAAAAAGCCGCCTACTATCGCGATCAAGTTGCTAAGTTAGAAAAAGCTAAGCCCGATGAAAGTTCAGACCAGCCTAATAACGATACTGCCACTGTAACAGTCAAGGACATGGAACAAATTGTCGAAGAAAAGACAAGTATTCCAGTTGGTGACTTGCAGGCTAAGGAACAGGCTCAAATGAAGACCTTAGCACCCGACCTTAAGAGTACGGTTATTGGTCAAGACCAAGCGGTTGAAGCAGTTGCCCGGGCCATCCGGCGTAATCGAATCGGTCTGAACGGAACTGGCCGGCCAATTGGTTCCTTCATGTTTGTCGGCCCAACCGGGGTTGGTAAAACTGAATTGGCTAAACAACTTGCTAAGGAACTGTTTGGTTCTCAAGATGCCATGATTCGGTTTGACATGAGTGAATACATGGAACCACATTCAGTGGCTAAGTTGATCGGTTCACCGCCTGGCTATGTCGGCTACGAAGAAGCCGGTCAGTTAACTGAACAGGTTCGTCGTCATCCATATAGCCTAGTCTTACTAGACGAAGTTGAAAAGGCTCATCCGGATGTCATGCACATGTTCTTGCAAATCCTCGATGATGGCCGGCTGACCGACTCACAAGGTCGGACTGTCAGCTTCAAGGATACGATCATCATCATGACTTCCAACGCTGGGACTGGCGACAGTGAAGCTAATGTCGGTTTTGGTGCCGCTGCTGAAGGCAAGACGCACGATATCACTAGCCGGTTGACGGACTACTTCAAGCCAGAATTCTTAAACCGGTTCGATGACATCATTCAATTCAACGCTTTATCTAAGGAAAACTTGATGAAGATCGTTGGTTTGATGATCGAAGACGTCAACGGTATGTTAGCTAACCAAGGCTTACACGTCCACGTCACAGAACCTGTCGAGGAAAAACTCGTTGAACTAGGTTACAACCCTCAGATGGGGGCTCGCCCACTCCGGCGTGTTATTCAGGAACAAATCGAAGATCGCATCGCCGATTTCTATTTGGACCACGGCGACGTTAAGAACATGGTTGCAAAAGTTGAAGACGGCAAGATTGTTTTGGCGGCTGAGACGAAGTCCGAATAAGATAATTAAATTTAGAGCCAGAAGCGTAAACAATCGTTTACACTTCCGGCTCTTTTTTGTGCCTACCTCAAATCTTCATTGAGTCGCTATGAAATAGACCGCGTCTCTGCCATAATTAAACACCTAATTTAAAGTCCCATAATTGTCGTTCCAAATTATCACGCTCAATGCCAATATAGCGTTTTGTCACCTGCTCGCTGGAATGATTAAAAATCATCATCAATCCGGCAATGTCACGAGTCTTTTGATAATAATGATAGCCAAACGTCTTGCGCAACGTGTGCGTACCAATATCATCCCGCTCCAGGTACTCACCGGCCGTCTGAAAGACTCGATAGACACCATTAACGGTTAAAGCTCCGCCCCGACCACTACAGAATAACGGTTCATTTGCCCCCCGATACCGCGTAAAGTGGGCTAATTCCGTTTTGAGGTTTTTCAAAAACAACCAGCGCTTCTTGCCCGTTTTTTGTTCCATGATCATAACACGATCTTTGCCACGTACTTGCCCAACCTTCAGTCGTAAAATATCACTCATTCGTAATCCCGTGTTAATTCCAACCAAAACAATCATGCGATTACGCTCCCCATAACGCGCTTGTGAAACAGCCCATAAAAAATCATCGATTTCTTGGTCCGTTCTTAGCGGTTCAACATTATAATGCATACGCTCCATTACACCTCAATCAATCTTATTAAGTTTAAATTACTTAACCTAGAGTAAACTAAACAAAGTAATTGTTAACCTATAATGCTCCCCACTATTAAGTGCTAAAACAAAAGCGCGGGACAAAGAGTCTCCCCTTTATCCCGCGTTAAGGATATTACTTCACTTAATATCCGTGAACGTGTACATCTGCCTATAATTGCAAAGCTGATAATTGATCCGCTAACTGTGTTGCTGGCGTCGTGTCAAGTGATTTAGTCAATTGTGCATCAACATCTTTCATTCGATCCTGACCAGCCTTCGTAAGCGTTAAGACCCGTAAACGCCGGTCTTGTTTAATTGGTTGACTTTTCAACCATCCTTGGGTTATTAAGGTGCCAATGTTTTGTGCCAACGAGGCTTTCGCCACATTCAACGCATTTGCCACATCACCAATCTGGATACCAGGATGTTGTTCGACATAAACTAAGATCCGTAACTCGTTCAAACTAAGCCCTGTGGCGGACGACCAGTTCGACGTAAGTCGTTTTAAGTCCCGTTCAAGGTGCATGATATTCATAATATAATTAATTGGTTGTTGCATACTAACAGCATCCTTCCTGAAATTTGTACTTTTTTCATTAACCGTTCAAAACAAGCCATTGTCCCTTCGCATGATTTTTAAAAAAATATTGCGAATTGATTCCTGTTAAATCAATATTTTTGATACGATTCATCATTGCCGCTCGATAACCGTATCCTTGACGACCTCAATTAAGTCAACGTTTCACTCGCAATATTTTTTTAAAAATGGTGCGAATCAATTATTAAGACGAATAGTTATATTTGTTAACAAACTTTATTAACAATATTATTATTGCATAATTACAAAATTTACACAAATAACTTTGACTACCGGTCACAGTTTAGCTGGTCAAAAATAGCCGTCTATCCCCGATTTAATCGGCTTTTTGACAATTGATTCCATCAATATTTTTTACATATTAAATTTATATGTCAAGTTAACATGAGTTAATTATAATGGTTATTAATTAATAAACTTATCTAAACAGTTAATTAAATGTTCTACTGAATAATAAAACAGACGTCGAGTATTCGCACTCGCCGTCTGTTTTATTAGCCGTTACTCAGAAAATTCCGTAATTAACCCCGCGTCAACAGCCCGCTTGGTGTATATCGGGATTTCGTCTTCAGTTGCCCGGACAAAGTGCCCTGGTGCAATTTCGACCATTCGCCGCTTCTTACCGTCATGTTCGGTCGTTTCGTCATAAGGAACCTGCTTACGGTTACGTTCAAACTCTGGATCAGGTACCGGCACCGCCGAGATCAAACTCTCGGTGTACTTGTGTAACGGATGATTATACACTTCATCCGCAGGCCCAATTTCCAGAATCTTACCGTAATGCATAACGCCGATCCGGTCACTGATATACTTAACCATTGACAAATCATGCGCAATAAATAAATAAGTCAAGTTCTGCTTAACTTGTAATTCCTTCATCAAGTTAACCACTTGGGCTTGAATCGAAACGTCCAGCGCAGAAATTGGTTCATCAGCAATGATGAATTTAGGCTCTACCGCTAACGCCCGGGCAATCCCGATCCGTTGACGTTGACCACCTGAAAATTCATGTGGATAACGACTAGAGTGGTCCTTGTTAAGACCAACCGTCTCCAATAAGTCTTCAACTTGCTTGGTTCGGTCTGCATCATCCTTGGCTAAACCGTGAATATCAATCCCTTCCGCCACGATATCCTTGACTTTCATTCGTGGATTCAATGAGGCGTATGGGTCCTGGAAAATCATTTGGATCTCCCGGCGAAATTCATGGCGTTCCTTCTTAGTGTGTAATTTGGAAACGTCCTTACCGTCAAAAATGATTTCACCATCAGTTGGTTCATATAAGTGAATGATGGAACGTCCGGTCGTGGTCTTTCCTGAACCAGATTCACCAACTAACCCAAATGTTTCACCTTCATAAATGTCAAAGGAGACGTCATCAACGGCCCGGACTTCATCTTTTTTGCCGACATTAAAATACTGCTTTAAATGGCGAACTTCTAGAATTTTTTTACGTTCATCAGGCATGTCTACTTACTCCTTTGCTACGGGATTTGAAATTGGTGCTTGCGGTTTTTGCATGGCCGCAAACTTTTGCTGACGCCGAACGATTTCAGCAGGTGGCGTTACCTTTGGGGCATCTGGATGAAGCAACCAGGTTGCCGCGTAATGGGTATCAGAAACCTTAAAGAATGGGGGTTCCTTCTCCGTATCAATCTTCATCGCGTAATCGCTCCGCGCTGCAAAGGCGTCACCAACTGGTGGTTCCAACAAATCTGGTGGGGTCCCTGGAATCGCTGATAATGAGCCACTTTCAGTATCCAAAGTTGGCATCGAATTGAGTAACCCCCAGGTATAAGGATGTTGTGGATTGAAGAAGATCTCATCGACTGTCCCGTATTCCACGATTTTACCCGCATACATCACTGCGACCCGATCAGCCATTCCGGCCACGACACCTAAGTCATGGGTGATAAAGATAATCGACGTATCGATTCGATTTTGTAAATCCTTCATCAAGTCCAGAATCTGGGCTTGGATCGTCACGTCCAAAGCAGTCGTTGGTTCATCAGCAATCAGGACTTCAGGGTAGCAGACCAATGCAATCGCAATCACAATCCGTTGCCGCATCCCGCCTGAGAATTGGTATGGATAATCATTGATTCGGCCTTCAGGATTAGTAATCCCAACCAATTTCAACATCTCTAGCGCTTGGGCAATCGCTTCTTTTTTCTTCAAGCCCTTATGTTTCATCAAAGGTTCCGCAATCTGCATCCCAATCCGCATTGTTGGATCCAATGATGTCATTGGATCTTGGAAGATCATGGCAATATCCTTACCACGAATGTGTTGCATGTCTTTTTCGGACTTTTTAATAATATCTTCACCGTGGAACATAATGCTCCCACGTTTAATTTCAGCATTAGGTGCTAACAGGCCCATCAGTGAACGTGTCGTCACTGACTTACCAGAGCCTGATTCACCAACAATTGCCAAGGTTTCACCCTTACGTAAATCAAAGCTAACGTCACGGATGGCTTTAACTTCGCCCGCATAAGTATGGAAATTGATTTCCAAGTTGCGGACCTCAATCACATTTTCTGGTTTTTCCATAGTGCTGCCGTCCTCCTAACGTTTTGACTTTGGATCAAACGCATCGCGCATCCCGTCACCTAACAAGTTAAAGGCGAGCATCAAGATGATCAGCACGATGGCTGGGTACCACATCTGATATGGCAAGAATTGGAAGTTCTTCTGCCCATCAGAGATCAACGTCCCCAATGAAGCTTGTGGTGAACTGATCCCAATCCCGATATAACTCAAGAACGCTTCGAAGAAGATCGCACTTGGAATCGTGAACATCGTTTGAATAATAATGACACTTGAAAGGTTTGGTAACAAGTGTTTCCAAGCAATCTTGACGGGTGATTCACCCAGTGTCCGCGCAGCCAAAATAAAATCTTGGTTCTTCAATTGCAAGGTCTGTGCCCGAGTCAGCCGGGCCATCGTGGTCCAACCAGTGATCGCGATGGCCGCAATGATTGAGGCCATCCCAGTCTTCGTGAAGGCCGTGGCCATCAACACCATGATAACCAATTGTGGGATGGACGAGAGGATTTCAATCACACGTTGCATGAATAAATCGACGCGCCCACCTTTCCAACCGGAGAGTATCCCGAATCCGACCCCAATCGTCAGGTCAATCAAAGTAGCAATCAACGCAATTTCAAGTGAGATCCGGGTCCCATACATAATCCGCGCCAGTAAGTCCCGGCCCAGATAATCAGTCCCGAGAAGATAATGTACGTCAGACTTTGCACCGGCCGCCGCATACGCATCAACGTCCTTACCAGATTGAGTCAAGTGACCATTCAAGCCATGGATACTAACACCCGGAATCTTCGGAGGGAGGTTCGCATACCGTGGCGACTGTGCATTAGGATCAACATGGTAGACTGCCCGTCCACCAAATGCCACTAAGAATAAGAATACTAACACGATAAAGCTGATAAAAGCGGTCTTGTTAGACTTCAATCGCCGCCATACATCTTGGCCGAACGTTAAGGAAGGTGCTGCGATCCGTTCATTATCAGGACCCGCTTGTTTATCTAACGGCTCGAAGTCGCCGGGCTTAATATCGATACTACTTGGATTTTCTGCCATTAACTAGTCCCCATTTCCATTTAAACGAATCCGCGGATCAATAATTCCGTAGACAATATCGGTCAACAATAATAGTAAGCAAAGGAGTGCTGAATAGAAAATCGTCACACCCATGATGGTTGGGTAGTCGTTAACCAGAATTGATTTAACGAATTGTTCCCCAATCCCAGGTACTGAGAAGATATTTTCAACAACCATTGAACCCGTCATCAAGGCGGCGGCCAATGGTCCAATCAGCGTAACCATTGGAATCAAACTGTTCCGCAACGCATGGTGATACACGATACCAAACTTCGACAACCCTTTGGCTTTAGCTAGCTCAATATAATCCGAACTCAGCACGTCCACCATGTCGGTTCGGATAAACCGAGCCGTTTCGGCCAGCGGACTGGCGGCCAAAGCTAACGTTGGTAAGATCGTGTAAGCGAAGCCTTCCCAGCCAGCAACTGGGAACCAACCAGCCTTTAAGCCGAGGTAGTATTGTAACAGGATGGCTAACACGAAACTTGGAACTGCGATCCCTAAGATCGATAAGATGGTTGCTAAACGGTCGGCCCAAGTATCCTTCTTGATGGCCCCAACGGCCCCTAGGATAATCCCAAAGACGATTCCGACGACCATCGCTTGGCCACCTAACTGCATTGATGGTCCCATCCGGCTACCAATCAGGTAACTGACGGCTTGATCAGAGAACTGGAAGGATAGCCCTAAGCTCCCCTTGAAGATCCCGCCAATGTAAATGAAGTATTGCAACCAAACGGGTTTGTCCAACCCATATTGGGCCAAGATCGACGCCTTTTCGCTAGGGGTCAATTTAGCTTCATTTTGCAGCGGTGTTCCGGGCATTAACTTCATTAAGAAGAACGTGGCGGTCGCCACAATGAATAATGTCAGGAACAAGTAAAATATCCGCTTTAAAAGATACTTTCTCATGAGAATTCCTCGCATTCTATTAAAATCAACTTAAAAAATAATGACATCCCTCATTATAAAACAAAATGGTAAGGATTAACAATGTGTCAATCCTTACCCCTTTGCTTCACATTCATTCAGTTAAAGCACACACACTTTTTTCTGTGGATTTACATCATTATTTTACGGACATGTACTTGAAGTTGTAGTTTGAGCCCGCAGTGTTGTAGATGATGCCCTTCAGATTGCTCCGAGTCAACGTTGCTGAGGCTTGTTGATAGATTGGGATGACCCCTTGATCATTCATCAATTGCTTTTCAGCAGCAACCATGTCAGCCCAACGTGCAGTCTTGTTATTGGCATCGGCACCTTCCGCCTTCTTCACAGCATCGTCGTATGCGGCACTGTCATACTTCCCATTGTTGTATGAGTTGTCGGACGTGAAGAGTGACAAGAAGGAAATTGGGTCGGTAAAGTCAGCATTCCAGGCAGAGATAACCGTATCGAAGTTCCCGTTTTGTGACCGTTGAAGACGGGTCTTGAATGGGACGTTCTGGTTAGTAACGGTCAGACCAGGTAATTTCTCCCAAGCACCTTGAATAAATTCAGTAGACTTCTTACCACCATCAGTATCGTCAGAAAGAAGCTTGATGTTCAGCTTAGTTTCACCAATTTCTTTCATCCCTTCTTTCCACAACTTCTTAGCTTTCGTTAAGTTGTAGTCAACTGCAGAAGGAACGGCAGCGTCAGTCGTAAAGTCCTTACCAGTTGTCGGGTTTTTAGCTAAGTCTTCAGAAACGTAACCTTTAGAAACGGTCGAACCGTTACCTAACGTATTATTAACGTAGGACTTCCGGTTAATTGCTAATGACAAGGCCTGACGAATCTTCTTGTTCTGGAAAGCTTTGGCTAAAGTCTTATCGCTATCCTTACGATTAAATTCAACGTAGAAAGTTGAAGCCGTCTTCCGAACTAAGTAGTTCTTATCATTCTTATAATTCTTAACTTGTTCGTTGGAAAGTGTCGTAAAGTCGAGCTTATTGGAATTAAATAAGTTCAAGCCAGTTGAAGGATCCTTAACGACTTGGTACTTGATGCTGTCCATCTTAACAGCTTTCTTATCCCAATAATCGTTATTCTTCTTCAAGGTCCATGACAAGTTTGTCCCAGTCCAACCAGTCATCTTGTAAGGGCCGTTATAAACCATGGCCTTACTGCTCGTCCCATACTTAGAACCGTACTTCTTAACCACTTTTTCATTTTGTGGGAAGAAGTTGACAAAGCCCATCAGCTTGTCAAAGTAAGCAATTGGCTTATCCAAAGTGACCGTCAACTTGTAATCGCCATCAGCCTTGATCCCTAAACTAGAAACGGGCTTCTTGCCATTGACGATAGCGTCAGCGTTCTTAATCCCTGAATATAAGTATGCGTATTGTGACGCAGTCTTTGGATTAACGGTCCGTTGCCAACCATAAACAAAGTCTTTGGCAGTAACTTTATCCCCGTTACTCCATTTTGCGTTCTTCCGTAAAGTGAACGTATATGTCTTCCCACCATTAGTAACTTTAGTGGATTTCGCAATTCCGGGTGTGACCTTCCCGTTCTTACCGAGACGGTATAACCCTTCATTGGTGTTATTCAACGCGTTAGAACTAACCACATCGGTGGACTTAGAAATGTCCATCGTTGGTAATTCGGCTGATTCGGTCCAATTGGCCGTTTGCTTAGAACTTGAAGAACTCTTGCTTGAGCCACAAGCAGCTAAGAATAGTACGGATGCGCCGGCAACGACGGTTACTTTTGCAGCTGTTTTGAAATTCATATAACCCAACCCCTAACTTTAAAATAGTTTGTGTGTGCTTTTCCCTCGAAAAGTTAAAGTAATTGTATATTATAAATAAATTAAAATCAATCCTAAACTCTAATTTTTATCATTATTTCGTCATAATCGTCTTAATTATTTCATTTTGCGATTATTATCCATACTGATAAACATGCCTGAAATTACTGATATATAAGCAATTATATTCTCACATCAGTGTTCAATTATCAAGTGAACACAATCGGCAATTTTTCTTAATAAATAATTCAAATAACGATAAAAATGACGATATTAGGTCTTTTTTACGTTAGTCAAAACAGCTAAAAGTGCACAAATAAAAAAGAATGCTGATTTTTTATCAGCATTCTCTTATTATTAAACAATATTGGCTAGTTAAGTACTCGTACATCGGCATAAAACACACCAGCCCGTGAATTTACACCAACTTAGATTCTTTCCACATTAACCTCGAAACAAGCTGGTAGCCATTTTAGATGTGCGCCCATTTTAATCACGACTCAACCTGATTAATCAGCTCCGTCTAGCCTAGTTACCGAGATACCCAATCACCGAAGCAACAATCAAGATGATGAGAACAATCGTCGTAATCCAAACATATAAGTGGTCTTTTTCCACTGCAAAGGCGTAGATAGAGACCGCAACCCGCAAAGTTGGCGTTAAAATCAATAGAAATAAACCTAACATAATCACGGCATATGGTTTAAGTGCCACAATGCCGGCTAGAATATCAGCGACCGTATGGGGTTCCATACCATTTGCATAACCACCATTGCCCTGAATCAACATCAGAAGCATCCCAATAATAATCACGATTGCAGAAACAATGACGCCAATTCGTAGAATATACCCAATCATCATTTCAACGGCGTGCATCTCTTGCGCTTTAGTTGTTTTTTGCTTATCCATTAGATGGTCACCCCGAATCCTTTAGCAATCATTTGAATTCCCAGATAGAGCATCACGGGCACAAAGATCATGCGAATCAAGCGTGGCTTGAGCCGCGTCATGATTCGTGAGCCGATTAAGGCACCGACGATAATCCCGATAGCTAATGGGGCCGCGATTCCGGGTTTGATTGACCCATTAAAGAAGTAGACCATCGCACTCGCTGCCGCCGTCACCCCCATCATCAGGTTAGAAGTTGCTGATGACGGTTTAAGCGGCATATGCATAATCGTATCCATGGCTAGCACTTTGAACGCGCCACTCCCGATTCCCAACAAGCCACTGGCGAAACCAGCACCGAACATCATGGAAAAACCACCCGGCACGTTTTCAACCTGATAATCAACTTGCTTATTCAATGCTTTATCATAATAAGTACCATTTAAGTTCAACTGTGTCGCCAGCTTGTCATCTTTGACTGACGGTAATTCACCGTTCTTACTCATTAATTTACGAATCATATTATACGTCGTGAAAACTAACAGCGCCCCAAATAGGAAGTACAGGAATGTTGCATTAAGCACCCCCGTCAACACTGCCCCGAGGACGGCCCCGACCGTCGTCGCAATTTCAAGAAACATCGCGACGCGTAAGTTCAACATTTCATCACGTAAATATGCAATGGTAGAGCCCGAACTCGTGGCAATCACGGCGATAATACTGGCCCCAATCGCATACTTAATATCTAATCCCAAACCAAGTGTCAGGATTGGTGTGACGATCATGCCACCACCGATACCTAAAATAGCACCGAAAATTCCGGCAATTACCCCAACGCCGAGCATTAGCCCTAACGAATAAATCATTTCCTTCACCTTCACCCTTTAAATTTCAATTGTTAGTGTACCATTTAAACCGATTGATATCTAATTATTAAATGAAGGTTAGCGTATCCCCAGTACGACAGTCATTAGGCTTATTTTGCGTCTGAAAACACCACTGCAATTTCTAGCTAGTGTAATCGGTAACAACCCGAGTAAATCAGCAATTCACCCTTAACCGCGATTAAATTTTTAGATATCAAACTGATTAAACTAGTCTAGCGACTGCGCTTGCTGGAATTGTGCCATCAAACCGGCAACTAATGGGGTCGCTAAGGCTTCCGGGGTCGTTGCTAGGGCCAGTTGAGTCTGAAAACGATGATCCGCCAATGATCGAATCAGCACGTCACCACCGTCATAGGTTTCAGCCAATGACCGTGGCACCAGGGCCACTCCCAATTGGTGATTAGCCCAGTGCATCGCCGTGCGGGCATCATCACAAGTCATGATGTAAGTCGGTGTAACCGACGCTTCCAGAAAGGCAACGTGGAATAATTCATTAAAACGACGGTACTTGATCAATGGTAACGTAGCGAGGTCACTTAGTTGTAACTGGCGCCGCTTTTCAAACCGTGAATATCGCTTCGGAATGACTGCTGCCATCCGTTCTGCGGGAAAGTAACGACAGACTAGATGTTGCGCGTTGAACGGTGTTCGTAACACCGCCACGTCTAGCAACCGTTTATGCAGATCGTCTAACAACTCATACGTATTGCCTTCCGTAATCGCAAGCTGAACATCGGGATGTTGCCCTAACCACTTTAGTAATGCCGTATTCGGCATGACCCCTGCCGAGGATGAAACTGTCCCCAGATTAATGGTCCCCGTTACGCCGTGTGCCAGGGCCCGGACCTTGTTCTCCGCAGTCGCCGACAACTGCGTGAGCTGTTGGGCATACCCCACCAGTAGCTTGCCAGCTTCAGTAACAGTCACACCCTGAGGCAAGCGATTGAAGAGGGTGACGCCTAGTTCAAGTTCTAATTGCTTAATCTGATAGCTCAGTGGTGGCTGCGCCACGTGCAAGCGTTTGGCGGCCGCTGTCATCTGACCTTCCTCTGCCACGGCCAAAAAATATTGTAATTGTTTTAGATTCATCCGTTAACGCCCCCTGTTATTAAATATTAGTATACACGACTGACAAAGCGGGAATTTTACAATTTATTTAAGACGTGCCAGAACCCTTGTGAATGCGTTATACTAGTGATAATTAATTTATTAATGAAAGGAGTGGTCACGTGTCGTTTCTTGACCGACTTAAAGGAATGCTTCAGGCACTAAACAGCACGGAAGCCGCCACAAGCGCTACTGAGGCACCACGTTCCATTGCCGCACAAACTGCCGCAGCACCTACAGTTAACCAAACAGAAGCATTAGTTCTCGTTCACCACCTAGATCAGGATGGCAATGAACTGCAGGCTGCTGATATGATTGCTGGCACCATTGGCGAAGAGATTCACTTGCCAGCCGTCAGCATCACCGGCTACCACCTCGTCCATATCGAAGGCTTGACTCGCTGGTTTACGACCCCACAGGCTAGCATCACGTTGACTTACGAACGCCAAGCTGGCCAACCAGTCTGGATGTACGCCTATGACATTGACCGCCGCGAACTAATTGGCCGGCCGACCATGTACCGGGGGAAATTAGGAACCCCTTACGAAGTCAGTGCGCCGACCGTCGCCGGTTTTAAGCTCCTCCGTTCCGTAGGCGACGTGACTGGGGAATACACGACCACTTCCAAGACGGTCCTTTTTTTCTACCGCAATCAAAATTGGCAGCAAACTGACCTCAGTACTGGTTTTGTCCAAGTCAACAAGTTGACCGCCGTTTATCCGTATCCTGGGGCAACTACGACCAACTATTTAACTAAGCTCCAGCCCGGTAGCACTTATAAAACGTACATGCGCGTTCGCTTAGTCACTCACGAGACCTGGTATGCGATTGGCGATGATCAGTGGATTCCGGAGACGCACCTCCAATTAACTACCGGTGACACACTGTTACTCAAGTTGCCAGCCGGCTACCGCGTCCAAAATAAACGGCCTGTTCGCCAAACCGGCGTCGTCAGTTTTGTCCCTGGCAAACAGGTCCACACATACATCGAACCATATGGCCGCTATTTAACTACCGTCACTCATGGTGACACGGTCAATTTGATTGAGCGAATGGCCGACGACAACGGGGTCGTCTGGTATCGCCTGCAAGATCAAGGTTACTTGCCGGGCCGTTATTTAACGAAATTAGATCCACCGTTTGCTTAAACAAGACTTTTGTTCGATTAACGCGAACCATGCTAAAATGCGCCACTCGCTAGCTTCAATCTAATCTAGCGAGTGGCGCATTTTAATATCTACTTATCAACAATTATGCGCATCAACTCGATGCCCCGATTCGTCAGCAAGAAACCTTCCTGGCTGTGGTGCATGAAGACTAACCCTTCAAACTCACGATCACCAGCAAAGTTCGCCTCACCGACCTGACTAGTCGTCAAGTGTCCCAGTTTAGCCGCTGGAAGTGACGTAATACTCTCATCGGAGACCAGGTAGAGCCGACCAGTAACCTCGTTATATCCAATCGATTGAGCGAAGAACCCCGGATTATTAGCTAACCCCTGCGCGAGTTGTTCAAAATGTACACCAGTCGTCGAACTGATTGTGCCACGATAAAGCGTGACATTGCCATTTCTGAGCTGACTCGCATGCGTCCAATAATAGGCCTGCCCAGCGCGATCAAAAGTCAGTTCATCACCTAGACGCCCGCTACCAGTAGTAAAGGCAATTTTAAGATCCGGCGTCAGGGATTGCGGATTTAGTCGCGCAACACTTGCAAGCTGATCACGTGCCGTCGATGAAATAAACCACAGCTCGTTCGTCTTAGGATTTAAAGCTAGTGACTGAACGTGTCCCGCCGTAAACTCCGGCCCCACTTCAATGGCGGCCAGCACCCGACGGTCAAAAGCCGTCATCTTCCCGTCGAATTGGTGAGCTGCTGCTACTCGGACCATCGCCATCTTCCCTGATTGCCCAGCCCCTAAAGCCATCAGGCGTTGCCAATCATAGCGAACGACCCAGCCAGTCTGGTCGGCGCCACCCAACTGTTGATCATTGACGTACATGACGTACAAGTACCGATTGTCAGCTGAAAACGTCGCACTCTGTGGGTCATTCAACAAGCGGCTCCCTAACTGTTGCGGTAAATACAGTGCTGTTTTGAAATGATAATGGTCGCGATAGCCACTACTCTGGCGCAACGTGTCTGGCTGATTTTGTAGCCCCTGAGTCGCTAGATACGCGGCGGTAGGACGAAACAAAATATGCTCAGTGGTGTACCGTCCCGCCCCTTTTAAGGGCAAATAACTCAGCTTATTGGCCGCGCGCGTCACCCCGTGTTCCTGTTGATCCGTTGTCACCACGCGCATCGGTTGCCGCGTGGGTGTCTTAACATCAGTGACCCTGGTTCCGACAACTCGTACGGTGTCCGCCAACGCCCAGCTCAGTCGCCCAGCAGTCCCGTGACGCACCTGCCAATAAGTCACTAACCGCTTGTTTTGTGTCACCATCACCTGACCAACCCGTTGCCAGTGACTAGTCGTCCGGGCCGTCCCACGTGGCGTTAATTGCATCGTTGCACGATTTAATTGATATAAGCGCGTTTGTTTCGATTCAAGTTCACAATTCCGGGGCGCTAAGCTTTGCACCGCTGGCCACCGTACCAAGTTCGTCGCCGCATGCACCGTCACCGGCCCCCACAACCCCATTCCTAACATCAATCCTAACAGCCAGCGTCCCCTTATTTTCAATCTCATCGCCCCCTACAATCTAAATTGCAGATTGATTGTATCGTAATTCTCTCACCTTAGCAGTACTGCAACGTTGGTTTACATGGTGAATTTACATGGACCAATCAGCATGTCAGAAAAACCGCTCATCTCACTTCTATCTGGTGCCACTCACAAAAAATGATGACACCGCCAAATCAACTTGGCAGTCCCATCATTTTATGAATTATTCACATATTTGTTTGTGCTTTTACTTCTATCCGTTAAATCAAGAGCAGCCAGCTTAGGCCCGCTGGAAACAGTTCGGGTTAGCGTAAACCTGCTTAGTTCGTTCGTCCTACACCGACCTCCAGGCATTTCTGCCAATTGCCGGAACGTAGTGGGCATTGGCAGAAACGCCTTCCAGTCGGGATGGTATTCGAATGGCGGACGGAGATGTACCCAACTTTTGATGAATTGGTCGTTGCTTTTCATAATCGGTAATTTTGTCAATCAACTGTTAGGTCGAAGAAGATATTGTGATAGCTCACTATTTCGGAATCACCATAGTAATAATCGAACGCCTCGACAAAGTGGTTTGGGGAACCCTAACGTCTCGTTTAAAGTTCAAGTATCAAAATAGCCAACGACAAATTGTACCAAGTTAAGTGGTCGTTCATCAGCCATTCGAGCGGCTTACCGACCGGAGGGGCTGGGTGACAATGCTCAGTAGCCAAATTATTCTTAGCTGGAAGTGATTTTCTTCCGGCTTAGAATAAGACTCGTATTTGAGATAACGCGGGTTGTGCGTTAGCTCAAATCGACGTCGGCTGCGTTCCAGCAATTGTCACCCAGCCCCGGAGGTCGGAATAGGACGCGCACCGGCTGACAAACAGGAATCTAACTAAGTGTAAACAAAAATATAAATCCTAGAGTTTCGAGGTCAGCTTGACATCCGGATACTTATCCGCAAACCAGCGTTCGGCAAAGGCATTTTCGAATAAGAAGAGCGGTGCCCCGTAACGGTCCTTGACCAATAGATTCCGCGAACTAGACATCTTTTCATCCAATTGTTCGGGATCGATCCAACGGGCAGTCTTGCTACCCATTGGTTCCATGACAACTTCCGAATTATATTCATTTTGCATCCGGAATTTGAAGACTTCAAATTGAAGTTGACCGACTGCACCGAGAATATAGTCACCCGTTGAATATGAAGTGTACAACTGAACGGCACCTTCTTGAACCAGTTGTTCAATACCTTTATGGAAAGACTTCTGTTTCATGACGTTCTTGGCTGTAACGCGCATGAAGAGCTCCGGCGTAAATTGCGGTAACTTTTCGAATTGAACCGCATTTTTGCCAGCATAAATCGTATCTCCAATTTGGAAGTTACCTGTGTCGTAGAGGCCGACGATATCGCCAGCAACGGCAGTTTCCACCGTTTCACGGGTATCGGCCATGAATTGCGTAGAGTTGTTTAAGCGCATCTTCTTACCAGTCCGCTGCAAGACCACGTCCATCCCCCGGTCAAATTCACCAGAACAAATGCGGACAAAGGCGATCCGATCACGATGGTTCGGGTTCATGTTGGCTTGGATCTTGAACACAAAACCGGCAAATTCATCGTCGGTTGGCTGAACGACTTGGTCATCACGAGTCTTATGAGCAGCGGGTTTGGGCGCATACTGCAGATACGTCTTCAAGAACGTTTCGACCCCGAAATTGGTGAGGGCGGACCCAAAAAATACTGGCGTCATGTCTCCCGCCATTACTTTAGCTTCGTCAAAATCATTACCAGCTTCGTTGATCAATTCGACTTCATCCAACGTGTCACGATAAATACTGTCCTTGGTCAATTCATTACTAGGATCAAGCTCACCGTTCTCGTCTAGTGGTAAGAACGTTTCGCCATGAGCTTCATTATGATAAAGTTCCACACGGTGATTGTAACGATCGTATAAGCCCTTTAAGCCCTTACCCATACCCATTGGCCAGTTCATTGGATAAGTTTCGATTCCGAGGACTTCTTCGACTTCGTTCAACAAGTCCAATGGTTCGCGACCATCACGGTCCAACTTGTTCATGAACGTAAAGATCGGAATGCCCCGCATCTTACAAATTTGGAATAACTTCTTCGTTTGTGGTTCGATCCCCTTAGCCGAGTCAATGACCATGACAGCGGAATCGACCGCCATCAAAGTCCGATAAGTGTCTTCCGAGAAATCCTCATGTCCGGGCGTGTCCAAGATGTTGATCCGTTTGCCATCGTAATCGAATTGCATCACGGAACTCGTTACTGAGATTCCCCGCTTCTTTTCAATTTCCATCCAGTCAGACTTGGCAAAGTTCCCACTTTTACGGGCTTTAACCGTTCCGGCCTGACGAACAACGCCACCAAACAATAACATTTGTTCCGTAATGGTGGTTTTCCCGGCATCCGGGTGAGAAATAATCGCAAAGGTACGCCGGGTATTGACCGCGGCGGTTAATTCTGTCTTATTCATTAAAAATTCCTTTCATCATAACCTGTATATTCAACGTGCACGGTGGTACCGTCCCACCGTAAAAAAACATAGCCTTACATATTTTACTGATATTTGACCAAAAAATCCAGTACCACCGACTATCTTGCACCGATTCGGTGGGAATTCACTTAACAAAGTCATGACAGACCAGTTGCAATCGATTTCAGGGCCATACTTTTAAATTAAGGCCGCGTTTTATTTGGCATGTTAAATTAAGTTGTGTACAATGTATTTGTTTTTAAATAACTGTGATTTGGGAACGAGGAGGATTTTAATATGTCAGAAAAATTTGACGTTGTATATCTAGGTAGCGGTCACGGAACGTTTGACGGGGGCATTCCGTTAGCGGCTCGTGGCAAAAAAGTAGCCGTCATTGAAGCTGATTTGATTGGTGGTACCTGTCCTAATCGGGGTTGCAACGCTAAAATCACCTTAGACCAGCCGGTAGCATTAAAAAATCAAGTTGCTAACTTCCAAGGATACGGTCTGCGTGGTGAACCGACGATTGATTGGCAAGCCAACTTCGACCACGAACGCGACGTCATCGCCGGCTTACCAGATATGATTGCTGGCTTAATGACTAGTGCCGGCGTGACCCTCATCAATGGCCGCGGAACGTTCGTCGACGACCATACGATTCAGGTGGCGGACAAGACGTACACCGCCGATAAAATTGTCATCGCAACAGGTCAGCATCCACATCGTTTGGACATTCCCGGAACCGAACTCGCCCATGACAGTAACGACTTTTTGAATCTAACCACTTTGCCACACCACATCACCGTGATTGGTGCCGGCTACATCGGACTCGAATTCGCCAACATGGCACTAACAGCCGGCAGTCAGGTCACCCTACTCATGCGTGGTGATCAAGCGCTTCGTCAATTCCACCAACCATTCGTTGAACGATTATTGGCCATTCTCGTGGAACAAGGTTTAGTCCTAAAACGTGAATGGGTGCCAACTGCGATCAAGTCGACTGGTGACCACTTCGAAGTCCTCAGTGCGGATGACAAGGTTACAACGGACTGGATCTTAGATGCGACGGGCCGCCAGCCAAACACCGCAAACTTAGGACTTGAAAAAATCGGTGTGGACTACACAGCAGCGGGAATCACCGTCGATGACCACTTGCAAACGAGTGTCGCTGGCATCTACGCATCCGGTGACGTTCTCGCCAAGGATCAACCAAAATTAACACCCACTGCTATCTTTGAGTCGCAATACCTGACCCACCTATTCATGGGTGACACCAATGCCCCCATCAAGTATCCGGCCATTCCATCGGTCGTCTTCACGTCCCCACGATTGGCCCAAGTTGGTACACTTCCAACCAGTGACACTCATGATATCAAAGTTACCGTCAATGATTTAAAGGATGACTGGTTCCGGCAGACAACGCGCGATGTCACCGGCCATAACTTACTCGTGACGGATGACCAGCACCGGTTGATTGGTGCAGCTGAACTCGGTGAACAGGCCGAAAATACCATTAACACGTTGCTACCAGCGATCCAATATCAATTGACACCGGCGCAACGTGAACAACTCGTGACCCTCTTCCCAAGTATCGGCGCAGCCGTTTGGTCAGCAATTTAACAAATTTTTTCTTGGCAATCAGGCCTGTAAAACCGGGCTTGGTTGCCATTATTTTCAGTCTAATGAAAATAATTTACAAATATATGGTTGATTTATGTAAATAGTTTTATTACAATGTAAGCGAATACAAAAAGCACTTAATATTTTTCATATAAAAGAGGGGTTTCATCATGAAATTAGGATTGATTGGCTTAGGTAAAATGGGAATGAACTTAGCGTTGAACATGCAGGATAACGGGCACACGCCAGTGGGAATGGATCTTAACCCCACTAATCTTAGTACCGCCAGTGCTCACGGGTTGGCGACGGCCACGGATCTCACCAATTTGCTTGACCAGTTGCCAACACCACGGATCGTGTGGATCATGGTACCCGCTGGTAAGGCAACCAACAGCGTTATCGAACAGTTAGCCCAGACTTTAAGTGCAGGTGACATCGTCCTCGATGGCGGTAATTCGCACTATCAAGATAGTATCCGCCACGGCGAATTACTGGCAAGTCACCACATCAACTTCTTAGACGTCGGGACGTCGGGCGGTCAAGCTGGTGCACGCCACGACGGCAATTTTATGATTGGTGGCGACCTCGCCACTTTCCAAGTCGTCGAACCACTATTTAAAGCGATTGCCGCTCCCGATGGGTATTTGTACACCGGCCCTGTTGGCAGTGGTCATTACCTGAAGATGGTCCACAACGGAATTGAGTATGGTATGATGGCAGCAATAGGTGAAGGCTTTGACGTTTTACAGCATAGTCAGTTCACTTACGACAACGCGGCCGTCGCCAAAATGTGGAATAATGGCTCAGTCATTCGCAGCTGGTTAATGGGCTTAGCTCAAGATGCATTCAGCAAGGATGGTAATCTAGATGACATCAAGGGTGTTATGCATTCATCCGGTGAAGGTCGCTGGACCTTAGACACGGCCCTAGACCAACAAGTCGCCACCCCGGTCATTGCGATGGCCTTGATGATGCGCTACCGTTCAGAAACCGATGACACATTCACTGGTAAAGTTGTTGCCGCCCTACGTAACGAGTTTGGTGGCCACGCTGTCGATCACGAATAGGAGGAACGAAGCACCATGACTTACCTTATTGGAACTGATTTAGGAACGACAAGTACCAAATCCGTCTTGTACGACCACCAGGGTCACGTAATTGCGAGTGCCAACGTTGGCTACCCACTCTATCATGATACCGTGACCACGGCCGAAGAGGACCCGCAAGAAATCTGGCAGGCAGTCCAAGCGACCATCCATCAAGTAAGTGCTGGCATTGATCCCGAAGACATCGAAGGAATCGCCTTTTCATCCGCAATGCACAGTTTGATCCTACTTGACAGTCAGAAACAGCCGCTGACCCGGGTCATCACTTGGGCAGATAACCGGGCCGCACAAGACGCCGCTGAATTGAAAAGTCAACCCCTGGGCGATCGCCTATATCACCTTACGGGAACGCCGATTCACCCGATGAGTCCCCTGGTTAAGCTTCGCTGGCTTGCCCATCATTCACCGGAATTACTAGCACAAACCTGTCACGTGGTCGGAATTAAAGAATACTTGATTTACAAAATGACGGGCCAACTTCAAATGGATTATTCAATGGCCAACGCCACTGGCCTATTCAATCTTTATAACTTCGATTGGGAACCTGTCGCGCTCGACTATGCACACATCACCCGCACGCAGCTACCACCATTGGTCGATACCGACGCCGTGATCGATGGACTGACACCAGTCGCAGCATCAACCCTGGGACTCGCACCCACAACGAAAATTATCATGGGTGCAAGTGACGGTGCCCTTTCAAACTTGGGGGTGGGGGCTGATGAACCAGGAGTTGCGGCCATTACGATTGGCACTTCCGGTGCTGTACGGGTGATGACGAAACAACCATACTTGGATCCTGAAGGTCGACTATTTTGTTACTACGTCGCGCCGCACCACTGGATTGTTGGTGGGCCGATCAATAACGGTGGTCAAGTCTTCCGGTGGGTCCGCGATGAGCTCTTCACTACTGAAAGCCAAACCGCCCGTGCGAATCAACAAGATCCATACGACCAATTGACAGCGCTTGCCGCAACCGTTCCCGTCGGTGCCCACGGACTCTTATTTCACCCCTACTTAAGTGGTGAACGCGCGCCTCTCTGGAATGCGGATGCCCGCGGCTCACTGCTGGGCGTCACCACGACCACGACCAAAGCCGATATTGCGCGTGCGGTCTTAGAGGGTATCGTGATGAACCTGAATACCGTCCTACAATTGACGGCAGCCGCCGAACCAGTTCACGCGATTCGGGCCACTGGTGGCTTTGCCCGTTCAAGTTTATGGCGGCAAATTTTGACTGACGTATTGGGACAACCCATTACGATTCCAGCAAGCTTCGAAAGTTCCTGTCTAGCAGCGGCCGTGATTGGACTCAAGGCACTGGGGCATATTGATGATTTAACCGCGATTCACGCCATGATTGGTGCAACCGAGACTTATCAACCCAACGCCGCCAACCACCAGTTATATCATCAACACCAAGTCGTTTTTGACCACGTAACGGCGCAATTGGCACCGTTATATCACGAAATTGCTACTCTAAATCGTTAGGAGTGTCCACTATGCCATTTGTTGTTCTTACACTCGGCATCCTACTACTATTACTATTAATTATTAAATTCAAGCTGAATACTTATATTGCACTGATTGTTACGGCCGTCGTCGTCGGAATCGGACTAGGGATGCCATTAACTAAGATTGCTACTAGTATTCAGAACGGGATTGGCAGTCAACTGGGTGAGTTAGCACTAGTCTTCGGCTTCGGTGCCATGCTCGGCCGCTTAGTAGCCGATGCTGGTGGTGCTTACACGATTTCCACGACACTATTGGATATTTTCGGGCGCAAACGGCTACAAATTGCCATCGTAGTCGCCTCATTTATCATCGGGATTGCCCTCTTCTTCGAAGTTGGGATCGTCTTGTTGATTCCAATCGTCTTTGCCATTGCGATCGAAGCACAAGTTCCCGTTCTCTATCTGGGGATTCCCATGGGCGCCGCATTATCTGTCACTCACGGATTCTTACCACCGCACCCGGCACCAACTGCAATTGCGACGACGCTAAATGCGAACGTGGGTCATGTGCTACTATTCGGGATCATTATTGCGATTCCAACTGTTTATATCGCAGGACCGCTCTTTTCACGCTGGGCGCAAAAGATGGTTCCTGACGCATTCACCGGTAAACCACACCTGCCACTTAGCAGTAACAAACGTCAATTCAAAGTATCTGAAGCACCCGGGTTTGGACTCAGTGTCTTAACGGCGCTCTTCCCCGTGATTCTGATGACAATCACCACCGTCTACGAATTAGTCGTTGATCACGGTGTGACACCTAAAAACCCGTCGACCCTTGACCAAATCATTCGTTTGATTGGGGCACCCGGAATTGCCATGTTAATTTCACTATTATTCGCCCTCTGGTCAATGGGGATTCACCAACACAAGACCAATAAGGCCATCACGGCCACCATCGAAGATGCCACTAAGTCAATTGCCATGTTATTACTAATCATCGGTGGGGGTGGCGCCTTCAAACAGATCTTAATTGATGGGGGTGTTGGTAAGGCCGTGGCCCAGTTGTTCAGTGGCAGCAGCATCTCACCACTGATTCTTGGCTGGCTAGTCGCTGTCATCTTACGGGTCTCACTCGGCTCCGCTACCGTAGCGGCCCTCACGGCAGCCGGCCTAGTTGCGCCGTTAATGACGCAAGCTGGTATCGACCCCGCCCTGATGGTAATTGCCATCGGCTCTGGGAGTGTCGCCGCTTCTCACGTGAACGACGCTGGTTTCTGGATGTTCCGGGAATACTTCGACCTGACCGTCAAGCAAACGCTGCTTACATGGACGATGTTAGAAACGATCATCGCTGTCTGCGGTCTCGGAGGCGTGTTGGCGCTCAACGCCATCTTCCATTAAGCCCTTTGAACTGGCTGAATGCTAACTATAATCCGCATCGAACCAGTCCATGGTCATTTAGGCGTGACTTACTAATAACTGTTAATTAAAACACCGCTGTTACGCAGCTTGAAGTTGCGGGTAACGGCGGTGTTTTGTGACTGATAAATCATCTAGCTTAGTGGTTAATCCTTGGATTGCATCCCTAAATCGTGCTTGATACGCGTCGATGAGATGCCTTCAGTACGGGGCAAATAGACCACCTCGCAGTAGTCTTTTAGAAAATCAAACTTGCCGCGCCGATCGTCACCCATCACGAAAATATCAATATCGTTATCAACGACATCCCGGATTTTTTGATCCCAGCTTTTCTCAGGTAACACTTCATCGACATAGCGAATGGCTTGCAAAATATACTTACGATCCTCATACGAGGTGTACGCATGCTTACCCTTCTCAGCATTGAATTCGTCGGTCGAGACGCAAACGGTCAAATGATCGCCCAAGGCCCGTGCACGCTTAAGCAACCGAATATGGCCTTTATGCAACAAATCGAATGTCCCATACGTAATTACTTTCTTCAAAAAATCACTCCTTATGCCACATTCAAGCTTAATTCACCAATTATAGCACAGACTACTTTTTTGATTTAGTGGTCGTCGTCAAGTCTGCTTTAGTCGCCTTAGCAGGTTGCGGCTGATAGACCGTCGTTTGCTTGCGCAAGTGCTCCTCATTTCGTAACTCGACAATATTATAGAGGTAAATAACCACGGTCCGGACCACAGCATAGAACGGAATCGCTAAAATCATGCCAAGAATTCCGGCAATATTTCCCGCTGCTAGTAATAAAATAATGATCGTTAACGGGTGGATTTTGAGTGTCCGACCAATAATGTTGGGATAGATTAAGTTTCCATCAACCTGTTGAACAATCACGACTACGATAATCACGTACACTACCTGCATCGGTGACTTGGTGAAGGCCACGATGAGTGATGGCGCGATCCCAATGTAAGGTCCTACGTACGGAATAATGTTCGTCAATCCAGCAATCACGCCAAGCAATAACCCGTATGGTTGCGAGATCAACATGTAGCCAATCGCCGTAAACGTCCCCACGAAGAGACACTCAATAACCTGACCACTGATATAACTAGAAATCGTGTCGCCCATCTTTTGTAGTAAACCAATGACTTCAGGCCGCTGTTTCTTCGGTAAGAACCGACTGATAGCTGGAATGAATTTCTCACTATCCTTCAACATATAGAACAATACGACTGGAATCGTAATTGCCATGATCGTCACACTCGTAATCGTGGAAATCACCGTAACAACACTACTTGATAATGATGACAAAAAGTTCTGAGAATACTTACTGATTTCACCATTGAATTGCTTGGTGTACGAGCTAATGTCAATTCTTTTCAGTACCGAACTATTATTGATCAGCTTAGTAGCGGCTTTTTGCATCTCAGTGGCAATACTTGGTAGGTTATAAATCAGTTGTGTCACCTGACTGACTAACCGTGGCAATAGGGAAACCGCTCCCCACACCAGTAACCCGAATAATAGCACAAATACGATAGCCACAGCTCCGGTTCGAGAAATCCGAAACTTCTTGTAATGAACCTTAGTCAACAACTTGACCAAGGGATTCAACATATAAAATAAAAATCCTGAAATCAAAATTGGCATGAACACGACACTTAAAAACGTGCCGATTGGCTGAAACAAAAAACCAATGTTCGTGCAGACCCAGATCAAGGTCGCCACAATCAAAATTTCAAGTGACCAAAATAACAAGGCCGAATCTTTTAGGCGCTTAAACACTCGCGCTCCTCCCTTTCTTGGTGCAACTATTAATGCGTTAATTATACCCTATTTCACTTAGTCCGAATACGATTTCGATATTTCTCACAAAATCTATTTAAAATCAATGAGAATAATGGTAATTTAATTAATGAACGATAAACTTTCAAAGGAGCGCTACATTATGTCACGTAAAATTGCCATTATCGGAATGGGACACGTCGGTTCAACCGCCGCTCACTACATCGTCGCCAATGGCTTTGCCGATGACCTTGTCCTCATCGATACGAACACCAGCAAAGTTGAAGCAGACGCGCTTGATTTTCAGGATGCAATGCCTAATTTACCTTATCACACGAATATCATTATCAATGACTATAGCAGTCTCATTGATGCCGATGTCATTATCTCAGCTATCGGGAATATTAAGTTACAAGATTCACCAACTAATGACCGCTTCCTAGAATTACCCTTTACCAGCACACAAGTCAAAGACGTCGCTGCTAAAATCAAAGCCAGTGGTTTCAACGGAATTCTAGTCGTCATTACTAATCCCGTGGACGTCATCACGTCGATCTACCAAGCGGTTACCGGGTTGCCAAAGAATCATGTGATTGGGACAGGAACACTACTGGACTCCGCACGAATGAAACGAGCGGTCGCCAGTGCACTACACCTGGATTCACGGTCCGTGGCCGGCTACAACCTGGGTGAACACGGCAATTCCCAATTTACAGCTTGGTCAACGGTACGCGTGTTAGGTCAACCAATTACCAAATTAGCCGCTGACCGCGGTTTAAATTTGACCAAACTAGACGCCGAATCACGCGACGGTGGCTTCCGGGTCTTCCATGGCAAAAAATATACAAGTTATGGCGTGGCAACGGCCGCGGTGCGCTTAGCCAACACGGTCTTGAATGACGCCCTCACCGAACTCCCCGTTTCAAATTTCCGGGAAGAATACGGCGTATACCTTTCATATCCAGCCGTCGTTGGTCGTGACGGGATCGTCGAACAAGTTCAATTGGATCTCACGGACGAAGAATTGAAAAAATTACAAGTTTCAGCTGATTATATCAAGACCAAGTACGCTGAAAGTCAGACCGACTAATCAGCACTCAAACGTCAACGAACTAACAATCATTATGCTAACCGGTTAATACGTATACAACGTATTAACCGGTTTTTATTTATTTACTCTGTCAAAACAACGTTAACTTAAAAAACACCGTATCTTGCCAAACCATGTTAGGAAGTTTAACGCCGATTCGAAAAACCGTGCAATTGTCGGATTACCGTTTTATATTAATGAGCAGCTAAAAGGGGGAATTAATTTGACGTTCAAAAAAAGGTTATCCGCAACCACCATGCTGACCTTGATCAGCTTCAGTAGTCTGGCACTTGCTCAACCGGCCACCGCCACAACTAGACCAGTTGACGGTCGTCTACGTACCAGCCACGGAGTCACAATCTATCCGCAATTGCCAACTAATCAACACCAATTACGGCGCGGCTACTTCACCCGCCAACCCATAAACACGGCTTTCAAAATCACTCAGCAGCATCGTGGCCTTGGTGGATTTTACTTTCACATCATCGGCAATCGTTTTAATGGTTGGGTCGCCGCACGCACAGTAATACCGCTCATTAAGCATTTGACAAGACAACAATTTAAAACACCCGTCAACCGGGCAGCAAAATTGAGTATCTACACCACGACGCTGCCATTTTTAACCAACCGGCAGCTGCAACTGATCATGACTCATCAATTAAGTACGCGTCAAATGAATCAACTTCATCTACGTGTGGGCAAGCCCATCCGGACAACTCGTGGGCAATACATTCAAATCCTAGGACCACAGGGTCGGCATATCCGGGTTTCAGTCAACAAGATGCCATTAAGATTCACGCTGCCTACTTCGCACCAAAGTCAACATTTAATCACTCCAACCAAAACAGTTATGCCCCTTCACGCCAAGACTGGGAACACTTTAACAACGTCCAAGTCAGGCACGACTACTACGGGACAGTCCCAGAATCCTAACAACACTGTTAAATTTCGACACGCCGAGAACAACCCAGCACTAGCGCACCCCAACAGCCCAGCCGGACATCCCCAACATGTGAATGCACCAACACCAGTTACACCACCGAACCAGAAATCCACTTCAACGCTCCAGGGAAACCATTTTATGGGAACGCCAGTCAAATCATCAGCCCAGTCGAACGACCATCACACCATTCAACGACCAGTGATAGTCCAACCACATGCGACGATTCGGTTACATTCAAGTGCTGCCACGGCACCGACCCATCAAGCTCCAGTCAGTTCGGTAGCTACTCCGGCTAATGCTGCTTCCTCAGCCACCACAACTCAACCGGCAACCACAGCGGGGACGGTGCTTAGGCATCAGCAGATCCACACTAACCAGATTGCAACCGCTACGCGACCAGCAAGTCAACCTAGTACCAGCATAAGCCCTGTAAGTCAGGTGCCAATTAGGACCAGTGCAAACAGCACGTCAACACAAGTTAGTCAGGCCACTTCCGCACAAACTGACCACAAAACTGTGACATCAGCAGCTATACCACAAGCGGTCGCCGTGACATCAAGTACGCCGACTGCAACGGGAACGTCAGTTGTTAGTCAGAACAGTGCCACACAACCTGCCAGTCACACCACAACGTCAGCGGCCACACCAGAGACAGTCGCAACCCGGACATCAAGTGCAGCGACTTTAACCGGAACATCCGGCGCTAGTCAGGGTGGCGCCGCACAAACTGCCAGCCATACTACAATGTCAGCGACCGCACCACAAGCTGCCACAGCCGCGACATCGAGCACGTCGACTGCAACGGGTGCCTCCGGTACGATGTCAGTCAATATCGCACCCGTCACGAAATACACGGCTCAGCAAGCATTACAAGCCATCAATCAGCTCATGACCACTAATCATTTCATGGGCACCCTGCTCCTGACTAACAATGGACCAGCGGGAGTCAAAACTTTGACTTTTGGCTCAGCTGATTTGAATCAACACCTAGCCAATACCGTTGACGAGTCGTACCCACTAGCTTCATTAGAAAAATCAGTGACTGGTGCAGTTATTCAGCATTTGATCAATACTGGAAAATTGACAATGAACACAACTTTGGCTCATTTTTACCCGCAAGTACCCTATGCACAGTCGATTACGATTCGCCAATTACTCGACCATACTTCGGGGATTCAGATGGGTGAACCTGTCCCAGATCAGGCCTTGAGCACTGATCAACAAGCCATCGACTTCACATTGCAACATTTGACGTCTACTAACCAACACCAGTGGTCGTATTCCAACGCCAACTTCACCCTCTTAGCAGGTATCGTTGACCAATTAACGGGCCAATCGTTTAGTGCCAACCTCGAAGCTGATATTTTGCAGCCACTCAACATGCAGCACACGTTCGTTTATAACCAAGTACCAGCCACCGCTGTTCATCCGCTCCCATACACCTTCAGTAAAGGGGCCTCAACTCCCCGGTCAATTTCGACTAACTTACTGTCAAGCGAGCTTGGTTGTGGCAACCTCTATGCCAGTGTGGGTGACTTTTACACCTTCATTCATAATCTGGTCGATGGTCATCTGCTCACTTCGGCTGGATTCCGAGAACTGGCCGCCAACTTACAACCCACCTATTCTGGCGGAATCTACTACCGTGACGATGGGACAATTCGCATTGGTGGTGCCGACAACAGTTTATATAGCCTCTATATCGGCTCCAACGACAGCAAAATTGCCATGGTCTTCTTTGCCAACCAGGCAAAATGGGCGACCATGAACACAGTCGGCGTTCAAATTGAGAAAATCTTAGCACAATCCGCACTATTATAGGTACTACGACTTGCAAAAAAAGGCACCACCGACATGACTATGTTGGTGGTGCCTTTAGCTTATTGGACTAAGCGAACCTTGACTGGCACGATTAGTTCTTTGTTATTATTTAACTGAATTCCATGTCATGATGATTCGTTTTGGCTAATTGGCTGACAATCTGCAACCAGTCTTTCATACTAACCATTACCGCTGAATCTTGGGTACTGGGATTTTCCACCTCAATGGTATCGTGGCCTTGATTAACAATCGTTAACAACTGGTTGATATTCTTTTTTGCTAATGCGGTAGTAACTTTTTTCATACGCCCATCTCCCAATCCGTTCCATAATTGTTGCCATTGTGCACCATTCATTCAAACCCGTCAAGCGCTGCTAGCAATTATTCAAGTAACTGAGCAATATTTTACACTAAGCAGGTCCCAGTTGCACCTAAAAGAACCGAGTTTTACTTAAAATTAAAGTCGTGGGGTCTTGAACATCGACTTCAAGACGTTTCTGATAATTTTCATTTGTTCATTAGTAATCGGCTGGCCGTCGTATTCAAACTGGTTTTTCTTGTTTTCAATCACTTTTTTAAGATCAACAGCAGCGGTATTGGTCGCCTTAGCTGTCGGTTCTTTATCCTTACCAACCAATTTGGTATAACTCGTACCGAGCACTTGAGCAACTTCCTTAAGCGTACCGACTGACGGCGTGTGCTTTTTCCAACTATAGATGGCACTCGCACTTAAGCCTGCTAAGGTCGCTACTTCCGCTAAGGTCAATCCATTCTTCTTGGCAAATTGCCGAATATTCTTAAGTAATTCACCGTTATCAATCTTCAAAAAAGCCAAGTTCGTCACTCCTATCGGTCAAGATCTAATCAATTATTGTTAATCCACTCAAGCTGTAGACATTACTTAATCGAACCGCAACTCATTTGCAACAACTTTGTTACAATGAGCGCTTATGATGGGGTCAGCGTTATTGAATGAGATGGACATGGGGATTTTCGGGGAGGAAATACATATGAAACAACGTCTTATCACACTGATTGTTGCTATTTTAGGCCTCACGGTGGAGCTTTGGCAAGCACCAAACGTCGATGCCAGCTCAACGAATCGCGTCATTAAAACCACTAATCTTACTAAAAGCGCCTACCTGACGAAGAATACTCAGGGCGGCTTCTATAACATGAGTGGTGCCGCAAATAATCTTAAAATCCAGAGTCGGGGAACGCTTCGACAATATGGTAATACCACTTGGTTTGTCACCCAACAACGGCAAATTCGCTTAGCTAATAATACCACGGCTAATTATTATTTTATAACGAGTGCTAATACCCGTGTTCGTGGCTGGGTCAAGACCGGCTCCCTCAAGAAGAGCACCAGATCTTTCACCAACCTCTATAACGTGGCCAAATCAAAACTTGGCCATCGCTATGTCTATGGTGCGGTCGGTCCGAACACGTTCGACTGTTCCGGTTACACTAAGTATGTCTTCCAGCAAGCTGCGCAGAAAACCTTACCACGTGTGGCCCAAGCTCAGTACCGACAATATCCCAAAATTTCCAAACAGCGCGCCCAAAAAGGCGATTTAGTCTTCTTTGGTAGTGGCACAGGTTCGATATCACACGTCGGTATTTATGTTGGTGGTGGAAAGATGATTGACGCTCAGGACAATGGTGTCAAAAATGAAAAAGTCTACGTTCCGTGGTGGCACGCGGTTGGCTATTCGCGGCCAGTCAACTTTGGCGCTTAAAAGTGTAATTCCTATTTTCACCCGACCCACAGAGGCGACTTGTGGGCCGCTTTTTATTGTCCTAATTATCATGACTTGTGTCAACCATGACGGCTGGTAATCATCTCTTATTATTCAATGTCGAGACGCAACCAGAACACAAAAGGGAGCACCCCAGCACGGAGTCACTCCCTTTGTACTTTAATTACGCCGCTGACAGACCGTCAGCAGAGCTATTGCCGACGTGATAATTCTTGATAGCGACTATACCAGATATCAATGTA
This sequence comes from Lactiplantibacillus sp. C232, assembly GCF_023806725.1. Lineage (NCBI taxonomy): Bacteria > Bacillati > Bacillota > Bacilli > Lactobacillales > Lactobacillaceae > Lactiplantibacillus > Lactiplantibacillus sp. C232. Next base: position 119,557 of record NZ_JAMSKZ010000008.1, on the reverse strand, counting down.
GTCTTGTGAAAACGGGCCTTTTTTGTTTTTGATCCAATCAACTAAGACTTTCACATTTGCTTTTAAAATGCGATCAGTATCAGCCGAATAACGCCATTGGGCACCGTGTTCTTCGTACTCATCAACATCCAACAACCGCCGCTCACCATCGGGAAAGACTTTGACATCCAAATCATAGTCGATGTACTTCAAAGCCTCTTTATCTAACACGTATGGTGATGCTAAGTTGCAATAGTATGAAACGCCGTTATCGCGAATCATCGCCACGATATTAAACCAATAATGCTTATGAAAATAAACGATTGCAGGTTCCCGCGTCACCCACCGGCGACCATCATCCTCGGTGACTAGTGTGTGATCGTTACAACCAATTAGTACGTTCTCGCTTGTTTTGAGTACCATTGTATCGCGCCAAGTTCGATGTAAACTTCCGTCGTGCTTATAGCTTTTGATCGTAATGAAGTCGCCTTCCTTAGGTCCCTTAGCCTCGCGCGCCATATTAACCCAACTTTCTAAAATGAGGGTAAATTTTCATCGAATTTCATTAAACATTATACCAGATTTTTATGGCGTGCGGGCAGGTAATTCAACCTTTTCATTCATCAGCAACTTGTTCGTCGATAAATCGATTGATATCGTCCATCATGAAGCCCTTTTGAAACAGGCTGCGTTTCGTGCGCATCATGCGTTCACGAAACGCATACTTGCGATTGCGTTGCCACAACTTTGCCCCCTGTGCAACGAGGGCTTCCCACTGTTCATCTTCGTCGGGTTCTAATGCCAAACTCGCAATCGCGGCCGTAATCGTGTCATTATCAAAGCCCTTCGTCATCATACCTTGGCGAACTTTCTGTTGCATGGTCTTAAAAGCTTGGCGGTGATACCGTTTTGCCAGTTTACGCGCAAGTTCACTGGCATTATCGATCTGCTCTTCAGCACTAAACTGCCCGGCCAGCGCGTCATCAATCAGCTGCTCTCCCACACCCTTTTGTCGTAAGTTCTGCCGAATCACCCGTGGCCCCTTGTCACTGGTCCGTTTGGCCGTCCGCACAAAGGCATCCGCATACTGTTGGTCGTTCAATAACCGCAACTCACGTAATTGTTGCATCGTCGCGTCGATAACCGACTCGTCAATTTCTTCATCCCGTAACTTGTCATGAACTTCTTTTTCGGTACGCAACTGATGTGAGAGATAATCCAGCGCGCGCGTATACGCTTTGGAGACATCGTCCGCCGCAATCATCGCTGCTTGCAGTTGTTCATCAACTTCCATGCCCTTAAAAACGCGGAACTTGATCATCACCGACTCACTGATTGGAAAAGCGTACTGCTCGTCTAAATAAATGTTATAACGTCCAGCTCGCTTTTGCGCGACAATCTTCGTGACCTTCTTAGTCAACGACACCAACTCCCATCATTTAATCTTTACTCCTATAGTTTACCGAAAAATCGCCGCGTCAAACAACTAATTTCTCCAGGAAGTGCTAAGATGCCAAAGTGCTTTAAGACTTGGTCAGTATACGACTGCATCATCTCGTGATCCGTGTCCGCCATTGAAGGTACCGATTGATCGGGCACTAATCGCCGGCGATGATGTTCCTGGAGCGCCGCTTGTAATTGACCAGCCTTCGCAAGTTGGCGAGTGGCCACGCGCTCGCTCATATCCACTTGAATCGTAATTTGACCATCATAAACTAAGGCCGTCATAAATCCTTGAGCCTCGATATGCTTCAAATAATGCCGATTGTACCAGCTGGTTGTTCCCCGTTTGGCCGTACTTAACGGCATCAGGATCGCATCACCGTGAATCACAGGTAACTTGTGTTTCGATAAACCGAGTTCACCGGCGAGTTGCTTGATCAACTGTGTCCCAGATAACCCCAGACGGCCAGCGTAATTCATCATGATCTGGCGCGTCGTCAGTTTTGTCTTGATCAATCCCTGTTGACGATCAAAGATTAGCGTATTTTCAACACATGTCAGGTGTTTTATGTCAAGTAGAAAAAGTGTCTCCAGCACGTCGATTGTGGCAAGTTCTGGGCGTTGCGCGATGATTAATAATCGTTGTGGCTGTCGGGTGTCCCAAGTACCAGCGTGGCACTGCCAAAAAGTGTTAACGTGATGCGGAACGTCAATATTTTGGTTCATAGATGGTAAATCCCCCTCAAAGTCGGTATTTATCTCTAACATTCACCAGCCGAGCCCCCGCTGTCCGCGGTTATTTTAGATTAATCACATCATAACAATTACGTACAATCTAGGAAAGTAGTTGGTCTGTAATCTATCCAAATCTCATTGGAACATTAATAATGAAAATAAATCGTCACTTTTCAGTCCATTTTCACGACCTGCGTCAGTTGCGATCGCTCGCTACACTGATATCAACCTTGGCCAAGGAAATCGCTCATAAATGGGGTTATTTAGATGCACGCTGACCGTTTTGATAATCAAATGGCTTTCGATTTACTCGCCCGACCCGAGCACCAACATTTACTATACGGCGCTTTAAAAGCCGCCCAAGTCACCAAATACCACCCGCAATTCGAAGATTGTGTAACCGTGGCCCACCTGACTTGGCTGTCTGCTTACCAGAACTACGCGCCCGAATTGCCCGCTAATTTACCAGATTTTCGTAAATTTGCATTTCGCCGTATCAAGTGGCGAACTGTCGACTATCTACGTAAACAAACTTTGCGCACCCAGTCGCAAGTCAACTTGGAACACGCACTGCCCATTACCATTGATCCCATGACCGAACAAGAGACCCATTGGCAATTAACCGCCCTCTTAACAGAACTCCTTGTCCAATGTCGGCCAGGTGAGCGGATTTATCTCACCGAATTCTTTTTCGAGGAACAGACCGTTAGCAGTATCATGCGGCGCCACCAGGTCAGCCGCCGAACAGTCTACAACTGGCGGGCCAGTCTGCTCGTCAAGGCCCACAAGCTTTACCAGCAACAAACCACCAATTAACTAATGAGACTGTCGCAGTTTGAAAGGAACTCACGATGCATATTTGGATGAACACACATGTACTGCTCACAGTAACTGATTCTAATCAACGCCAGTTCCACCAACACTGGTTAGCAGATCGCGAACTGACCGACAGCGACTTTACTACCTTGATTACCATTCTGACCCCACTATTCGCTGAGAAGATCATCAGTATTACCGTTCGAACCATCACCGAGTTTGCGGATTAAATGGGGGCTAGTCAAAAAAGTTTAGGCAAACCTTGCACAAATCGTCAGGCTCAACCGTCTGTATTAATGTAAGCTGGCCAGCCTACCACCACAAAATTCAAGGAGGAACTCATCATGACTAAAACTTGGTTAAAAGCAACCCTGACTGTTCAAACAACTACGGAATTGGACGAACAACGTAAGCAAACCTTTAACGCAATCGCCCAAGACGCAACTGACGAACAACTTGCCGCTTTTGGCAAGATCGTCGAAGTCTTGACGGGCGACCAGTTCACGGCCGCTAACTTGGCCAACGCCTACCGCTACGATCCACAACCCATCGCTTAACACACCCATAATAATAGGAGGAAGCGCCCATGAAAACTTTAGACTTAAGCTTTAAGACTAGCACAAACAAGGTTCACCACTTGAAGTTACACTACGCCAACGACAACTTGAGTAAAGACGTTGTTAGCAAGGCAATGGCGGACCTCGCTGCCACCAAGCTATTCGTGAAGGATGGCGAAAACTTAGTCGCCGAACCGCTTGCCGCTAAGTACGTCGAAACCATCGAGACACCAATCGTCACTGCACCAAAGGCTTAACCTCGCGTTACCTGCAATTACAAGAATCCCCGGTCAGTAATTGACCGGGGATTCTTTGGTTATCATTTAAAGTCGTCTTACTCTTGGCAATCACTTCAGAGCTAAATATCACAAGATAGCCGCATTGCCTTCGTCTCTTGACGGTCGACAGGGTAAATCTCGATAATAATACTGTTACCGACCGGATGCCAATCAATTGCTTTAACCAGTGCCCGCATAAACGTCCGCGTGATCTGAGTCTTGATTGAAATACCGCTACGCTCAATGTCATCATAGAAAATGACCCGTTGATCTAGCTTATCAACCTTAAAGTAGTAGTACGCATAATGGGCCGTCCCCCGTTTCAAAATTAAGTGGTACGAATTATTATAATCCGCGGGAAAAACCGTGATCCAATCGTCATTCATATCGGACATCCTTTTCACTTGAATTTGAGCTCTAATCTAATTGTACCTTGAACGGTGGTGAAAACCTAGAGAGAATGTGTGAGAAATCACGCGAGAAAGCCACCGTAGCAACCTAAAATTTGCCAGCTTACTTTCGAACGATGGGCCAATATCAGCAGCCATTGTAACCATAGCCACAAAAAGATTCATTAATTTGGACTATCTTCTACTTAATGACCGTGATAAGAACGAGCTCTTTACGCTTCATTCAGCTTATAACTTATTCTAACCGTATGTCTTAAATTACGCGATTGCTAGGTTAACACATAGTTAATGCTTAGCAAATATTTATTCACCAATTGGCAGAGTCATCACTATCATACCGTTTTTAGTACTATAATCACCTCAATTATTTTTTCATAGATTGATTCACTTTCCCCTCATATTTTATCCCGGTCACAATTATTAGGCCTAAACCCATAACTCATTAGAATACGTAGCTGATATTTTTTCTGTTCATTAACTAATTTTACGACGCACCACTTTTACTAACAGTTGCGCGCTTTTAAGTTGCTAATAATTGCAACTGGGTGAAATACTGGTAAATTATAGTTAACCAAAGTTCAATTAGTCAAATCTAACCCTCAAAGAATTACAGCTTAAATATTGGTTTATTCCAGTACAATATTTGCTATAATGAGATTAGCAAGGCTGCAAAGTTAATCGTATCAAGCATATTTACTTGATAGCTATTTTGTACTATAATCATTAGGTTGTATCAATATGGTTCATACATAGTCAGTTTGTGGTAACCCGAACAGTAGTAATAGATTAACCTGGCTGTGATTTACGGGGGAAAATATTTAAAGGAAGCATAGGGTGTTACTTATGGAATTGAAGGAACGAGAAATCAGACCGATTACGATTGACGCCGGGCGTCAGCATCGTCGTTATGGTTATCGGTTCATTAAACGCGTGTTTGACTTTGTCGCTAGCCTCTTAGGCCTCATCATCTTATCACCACTCTTCTTGCTAATTGCAATTGCGATTAAAGTTGAAGATCCTAAAGGCGCCGTCTTCTACTCGCAGACACGGTTAGGTCGTGGCGAAGTCCCATTCAAGATGTATAAATTTCGCTCGATGGTTTCCAACGCCGATGAATTGTTGGAAAAATTACTTAAAGATAACGAGATTGATGGTGCCATGTTCAAAATGCAGGATGATCCCCGCGTAACTAAGATTGGGCGATTCATCCGTAAGTATAGCATTGATGAACTACCACAATTGCTAAACGTCCTTCAAGGCTCGATGAGCTTAGTTGGACCCCGGCCGCCATTGCCACGGGAAGTCGAAGAATATTCCGACTATGACAAACAACGGTTAGCCGTCAAGCCAGGTTGTACCGGTCTATGGCAAGCAACCGTTCGTAACAGTGTCGGTTTTGATGAAATGGTTAAGTTAGACTTAACTTACATTTCTAAACGGAGTGTCGCATTTGATGTCTACATTCTGTTCAAGACCGTGGTCATTATGTTCAAGCCTAATGGCGCTTATTAAACATAAAAAACAAAACGCGCAACCAAACTCAAGGGGGAATTTGGTTGCGCGTTTTTGTAACCCATTGATTTGAACACACCACGCACCATTCGCTCGCCATACCATCAAAATCATCTCCCCTCTCCTGCAATCATCATTGATTCCACGACCCTACCGGCCAAATTTTCAGTCCTTGATCATAAGTGCACACGAACACAACTCACTGGGGTGCTCCAAGTATTACGCCAGTCTCCCAATTTAATTATCGTTGATATAACTATGTCACTCCGCAGTTAATTAACAATAAAAATACTTTCTAATTTATAAAATAATAAGTTTGTTAATAACCAACCCTAGCCAGTTAAAACCACTATCAACCGGCTAATTGGCTGTGATACAATGAATTGAATGTTGAGAAATTCGACGTTAGACTGCTTAACTGCCACAAGGAGCCACTCATGCGAATCATAAGGAATTACTTTTATACAGCGGGGTATAACCTCTTAATTTTACTAACGCCCCTCCTAACCGTCCCGTATATCTCACGGGTCTTAGGGCCGACCGGCGTCGGTATCAATGCAACGACCAATTCGATCATTACTTACTTTCTATTGTTCGGAACGGTCGGTATTACAATTTATGGTAATCGCGAAATTGCCTTTATTCGCGATAATCGGGGGCAACGCTCACAAACTTTTTGGGAAATTGAAATATTACAGTTATTGACCATCAGTTGTGCTTATCTCGCCTTTTTAGTTTTTCTTTTTTTTGAGCACCAATTGCAAATTTATTTTTTCTATCAATCATTTTATATTATTGCGGGTGCTGTTGATATTTCTTGGTACTTTATGGGTCTCGAGGATTTCAAGAAAACCGTGCTCCGTAACATGCTCGTCAAGATTGCTTCTGTGATTGCGATTTTCATATTCGTGAAGACTCGGCAAGATACCGGAATCTACATTTTGATTTTAGCGGGCTCACAAGTTTTGGGCAATCTGACACTGTGGCCATACTTACGACATAGTGTCGAACGGCCCAACTGGCGTCAATTGAATCTCTTTCGGCATCTGCGGCCCTCATTAGCATTATTCGTGCCACAAATCGCAACGACGGTTTACCTTGCCTTGAATAAGACCATGTTATGGCAAATGGATTCGCTAACCGCCGCCGGATTTTATGATTACTCCGACAAGTTGATCAAGCTCGTTTTAGCGCTCGTGACAGCGACTGGAACAGTCATGTTACCCCACATTGCCAACCTCTTCATGAAGCAACAACTTGAACGCGTCAAACAATACTTATACATGTCCTTTGACTTTGTGCTCGCGATTGCGATTCCAATGGCTCTCGGCGTGGCAGCGGTCGCAACGACGCTCGCACCCCTATTTTTTGGACGGGCATTTGGGGCAGTCGACCGACTGTTGATGATTGAGGCACCCGTCATCATCCTAATTGGGATGAGCAACGTGCTTGGTCAGCAGTTTCTGCTACCGACTAAGCAGACTAAGACCTATACGATTTCCGTCACTATCGGGGCCCTCGTCAACATCGCTTGCAACATCCCACTTATTTGGTTTTGGGGCGTGGCCGGTGCCATGTGCGCCACTTTGATTTCGGAAGTTTGTGTCACTGGCTACCAACTATTCATCACTCGACATGTCTTGCATGCGCAATCTCTATTTACTGGAATTTGGAAATACACACTTGCTGGTGGATTAATGTTTACATTTGTATTTCGCCTAAACGTCACCATGACAGCTTCCTACTTAAACCTTTGTTTACAAATTGGTGTAGGTGTCTTATTGTATCTTGGACTGATATTACTATTACAACCGCCTGTATTACGCAACGCTATCAAATTACGCAACAATCTTCATTAACTTCATATGTCGTCTCTATACATCAATTACAAAGGCCCAACAAAGTTAAATAAGTTATTGGGTCTTTGAGATTAAAGTGCCCCATAAATTGGAGTAAATCCAATTTATGGGGCACTTTAGGGTTGCTTTTTAGTTGTTTAGTATAATTAACTGTTGCTTTAAGTATCTGAGCTGTTTCATTAATGTAGCCAGTTCGTGATTACAATCAAAAGCTTGTAGATTTGCCTGTATTTGCCGAGCAACTTTCCCAATAGTTTCTTGACCAGTAGTAGTCAATGACAACCAAACTATTCGTCGATCGCTTTGATCAATTTGTGGCTGAATCAAATTATCTTGAATGAGATGCCAAGTATTCCTAGAAATTAGTGTGCGAGTGACCTTGAATACTTTTGCTAACTCACTAGCACTAGCTTGTTCATGTTGCTCAAGATAGACTAATACTTCCCACTCACGCATGGAAATCCCGGTTGTTACAAGTCCTTGTATTGACATTTGGTGCACTTGCTTCTGAATAGATTGTAGTGTTTCTAAACTTTCAAACTGGGCTTTGATTTGTTGATGATTTAGCATATACTTCTGCCCTACTCTTTGTGCTGTCGCTTAGCCATACCAAGGAGACCTAATAGGCCACTCATGGCTAATAACAATAAACCACTAAGCGTCATATGTTGTTGATCCGTTTCATTAGTTTGTGGTAATCGTTGACCCACAAACTTAATGGTTATTGTTTGAACCGACTTATCAGATGTCATCGGTTGATCTGGTTTTGCTGGTGTCGTTAGCTGTCCTGGTTTAACCGGTTGTGTCGATGTTGTTGGTTGACCTGGTTTAACCGGTTCTGTCGGTGTTGTTGGTATCGTTGGTTGTTCTGGTTTAACCGGTTTTGTTGATGTGCTATCAGCCTTATAAACTACCGTAAATTCAAGGTCACTGGAATCACCAGTAACGGTCTGCGTACTAATTTTGCTCTGATCTGGTGTGTAGCCCTTAATTGCTGGACTATCCACGGCCGCAAATTGTTGCGCTGCCGACCAACCCCCATATGTCTTTTCACCC
>NZ_JAMSKZ010000008.1:0-110814 GCF_023806725.1 Lactiplantibacillus sp. C232 | reverse complement strand
GTTCCATCCGTATAAACATAATGAATAGTCTCATTGACCGTTTTACTTTCCGTTGTCACGGTTGGAGCATTCTTGGTGTACACGATGGTAAATTCAAGGTCACTGGAATCGCCAGTAACCGTCTGCGTACTAATTTTGCTCTGATCTGGTGTGTAGCCCTTAATTGCTGGACTATCCACGGCCGCAAATTGTTGCGCTGCCGACCAACCCCCATATGTCTTTTCACCCGTGACAGCATCTGTAAATATAGTCCGTGTAAACGTGATGGGCTGGGCCACATAGTCATCGTGGGCTGTAGTTCCATCCGTATAAACATAATGAATAGTCTCATTGACCGTTTTACTTTCCGTTGCCACGATTGGGACATTCTTGGTGTACACGACGGTAAATTCAAGGTCACCAGAATCACCAGTAACCGTCTGCGCTGACACATGCTGCAAATCTGAATTAGGCGCATCAGTACTTGTTACTGTATAGCCCTTGATTTGTGGATTTGTAACTGCATCGAAATCTTGACTATTACCCAATACCCATCCAGAATCGACTGGTCTACCAGTTGTCGCATCTAGTTCTATCGATGTTGTAATTGTTGAATAGTAGGTTGTCGTCGTTCCATCCACCGGATTCGTCACGGTCAATATATGGATGGGATTGGCGGTGTAGCTAGTGGTCAACGCATGACCATTTTCATCAACATAATTAATAGTTTCGTTAACTGTCTTGACAATAGCCATATATTCAGGCACATATACATAGATAACAGTACCATTGTCACCCGATTGGATTAAGGTTCCATTGGCATCTAAACTTTTTGTGCCGGTAACTGAGCCATCATCCATCTTAATAAATCTATAATTGGGAATTATTAATTGTTTAGTGGTGTACCGACCATTGACATACGCTCCATCTGGATAATTAGCTGTTCCTTGAGCTAGCTGATGTCCAGTAGTATCAACATATTTTACATTCACAGTCGCTGCTTCTTGAAAATCGAAGCTAGTCAACTTAAATTGTTGTAAATTTTTAGCTGCACCAGTTGATGCACTGACAACCATGGCCATTGCTTGATAAGAACTGGCAACAGTCGTCTTCCAAGTTAATACTTTACCACTAGCTTGCGTATAACTAACGGTTAACGTTCTTGTAGCACCATCATAGTTAACTACAAAATCATGAAAGTTACCATCAATATCCGCTTTACTTAACGCCTGCGACTCTCCTGTATCTTGAGCCCACCATCGCTGTACCTTAGAACCATTCGCAGTCGAAATTTCTTGGTTACTCGTCTTGACAAAGGTGCCATATGGTGCGTTGGCTGAGTCACCATTCCAACCAAAGCCATTAGAATTTGTTGATGAGATTTCACTCCCATTTTTATCTGATGATGGTGCTTGGTAGCTATTAAACCATGTGTCTAGCTTGAACCCGATAGCGTCTTGCAATCCACCAATACCTAAATTACCACCAGCATTTCCCACGTCAGTTGTATTGCCACTGTGAAAAGCAAACCCAATTCCATCCGCACCATTCGGGTTAGACCCCAGATTTACCTGACCAGTTAATGTAAAGCTTTTATTCATATCAATCTTACTGGTTAATGAAAAATTACCAACTTGATTATTTTGATTGGGCGTAATAGTTACAATTCCCGTCTTGGCATCATATGTTGCAGATCCGTTCAAACTAAAATACTTTAGGAAATTGTCCTTGTCTACATGAGTCAAGGCCGCTTCATCAGAGATCAACGCTTTACTTGTACGAAGCTGCTGTAACAATGTGCTATATGACACTTTTGTCTTGGTGGAGTACTTTTTAACACTAGTCGAGGTAGCACGAACCGCTTTGCCCGTAGTCGTAGTTGTTAATGATTGGGCTTGGCTTTTAGTGCTATTAATCTTCCGACTACTTGTACTGGTTGTCTGACTAGTATTTTTCGCACTACTGGATTCTTGATTGCTTGTACGGGTCGCTTGATTAATACTCTTGGCACTGTTAGCTTCTTGATTGCTTGTACTGGTTGCCTGACTAGTATTTTTCGTACTACTGGATTCTTGATTGCTTGTACGGGTCGCTTGATTAATACTCTTGGCACTGTTAGCTTCTTGATTGCTTGTACTGGTTGCCTGACTAGTATTTTTCGCACTACTGGATTCTTGTTTGCTTGTACTGGTTGCCTGACTAGTATTTTGAACGCTACTATTTTCTTGGCTAGTTGCGCTGACCGCCTTATTGACAACACTCGCGCTAGCGTCTTGATTAATTGATGCACTAACACTTTTATCATCATTTGTAAGAATCACATTACTAGACGTATGCTGATTTTTAGACGCATCAGTAGAGATGCTCGTCACATGTTGAGATGCTGAATCGTTCGTCACTTCGGAATCTGCTGCGGCGGCCCGTGTCATAGTAACAGTACCTACCCCCAATGAAACCAACGTAATCCCCATAATAGCCCAGTTTTTTCCACATTTATAAAGCTTATAGTGTGTTTTATGCTCTCCAAAATTATCCTTTTTTAACATAAAAATCTATCCTTTCGCACGATTTTGTAAAAAATCATGCGAAAGGATAGGTGTAAAATGGGACATTATAATTAAAGTTTCTCAGTTAAATTCACGATAAGTATAGCATTACCTATTTGATAACGCAGAATATATAGCACGATTTTTTACAAAAGCATGCTAAAGTTACCTTGTTGCCTTAATTAATCATAATGGTAACATCTTTCTACTACAAAATAAATTACATTTAATAATTTTTGTGTTGTCCATGAATGATTTGTATTGCAAAATATCAAATTTAATAATTATGATGGAAGGTCTCTAATTATGAACATTGCACGCTTTACTCCCTTGCGTATCTCATCATCCGAGCAAGAATTCATTTTAAATTTTTCATTATTGGAACATGATCTGATACACTTTTTTAAAATACGTGATTTCGATCACGCAATTAGTCGCATCAATAAATTCAAGGAAGTTCATCCTATAAATTGTATCGATGCAGAAATACTTAATCAACTTCTACTGGGCTTAATTGGTAGCTTAACAGCAGCTAGTTATACCCACAATCTCAACCTAAATGACTTCCTAAAATTGCGATTATATTTCTTTAATTTTATTAAAAAATCACCTTGTACATCATCGACATTTTGGCCATTAAGCAATGATATCATTACTACTTATTTCAATTTATTAGACAACTTCGACTTTCATGTTTCTTACCAGAATCTATCAAAACAAGTGGCTTTAACGGCTTATTACATCAGTGCCCATCCACAAGAACTTACTAACAGTCATGGAGTTCTGCATACTTTAAACTTGAACAATGATTACACCCAAAAACTGTTCAAAAAAGAACTAGGATTTTCAATTAATGCGTATATTCAGCATATTAAATTATCAGAAGCCAAGCGTTTGTTACTACAACGTCAGCTATCTGTCGGTAAAATCGCATCTTTATTGCACTTTTATGACACCCCTACGTTCTCAAAAACATTCAAAAAGGCTGTAGGTTTGTCACCACTCAAGTATCGTGAACTAAACTATCTGTCGTTAACAAGTCAGTCCTATTAATATGACCTGGTCACTATTAAACGCGTACTGGTGGTTATCGATACACGTTACTTGATGTTCATGGTACACCAGGATCACCTACTCAACACTTCAATTTGTCTGCATTAAATTGAAATGTCAAACGTTAAAAATGGGTCCGCTTGGCAGCTTGTGGAAAGAACTTACGTTTCAACAGATTATACGCTTTCGCCGGTAACTGTTGCTTTTCCATGTACATTACCGGGACTTCCACGTACTTAAGTTGGTTATGGTTGATCCACACGTCCAATAGGAACTCAGATAAGTACCCGAAAACGCGAGCTTCTTGGACATCGTAATCCGCAATATCGATCCGGTCACACACAGCAAACAGAATATCAAAGACCCATTTGGCATAGTCGTCAAACTTAGGACCCGCCATAATCATCATGTTAAACATGTGCGCCGACGTTTGATGCATCAACTGATCAAAATCATCTAAGTAGGCGGCATGACGTTCACTAATAACCGTTCGCATCATGTCCAGTGGTTCCCGATGATGTGCGTGAACGTAATGTGAATAATTCGATTCAATATAATAATGGCGCTTTTTTGGTACGATGACATCATATTGCTGCAATAAACTTTCAATTTCGGTCATTGATAAAATACCGGCTAATTTGCGTTTAGGTGCCTCAGACAAGTAGCGTCGATATTGATTCAAACCCTTAACATCCGCATGACAGTTCTTCCAGATCCAGTACATCGCCGTTAGCTCGTTAAAGTTCGGGTTGCTTGCCGAAATGTTGTCACCGACGTTATCAGGTTGATAATTTTGTGGTGCACCCCCATGGATCGCAGCACCAACAAAAATAGGTCGGTAAGTTGGATCCTGTGGCATTTGATACGGCTTATGAGCCGCTACATAAATTTGTACTTTCATTTGCCAGTCCCCCTCTGGTATGAAATTTGTGCTTCAAATCATGATAAATTTTCCATCATTTAATAATGCAAGTATTTGCACGTGACTGTTAGGTCAATTAATTATCTCGGTATTTGCCGGATTATACACAGTAATTTAACGACGTTGTAGCCGGCGAAATAGATACTGCCGAGGTAAAAAACAAGCTCGAATTCCCGGAAGATGCGGAATTGCCAGCATGGCAACCGTCACGAAGCCAATCCGGTAACTGATTGCGATGATCGTCGTCACGAGTGGTCCCATATGGGTAATCAAATGATTCGTCAACCATCCTTCAATGCCAATCACGTTTAGATCGATCAAATGAAAACACAGAACCACTAGCGATAACTGACCGTAGCGTTTTAACCACTTAATCGGCCGCGCATTCGGATAATGACTAAGCCAGTCACTGACGCGAATGATACACAAACTGCCAGCAACACCCCCCATGACGCTAATCAACAGATTAGGCGATGTTGGAACTGTCAACGCAAAATAACCCTGAAAAGCACTCACTAACCACATGAACGTGAATAATAAATACCAAGCTGATGATATCCGACTTAGCAGGGCTGTTTGTTTAACGAGGTAACCAGCATATAAAAAGAGCTGTGCTAACAACGCGGCGTTAACGGCCCACGGTAAATAAGCGGCATGACCGAGCCAACCACCTAAGATTGCGAAAATAGCGAACACCCCGCCCCGTACAATGGCCTGACGCCAGCGCTGATGACGTCGGGCCGTTAGTAGCATCACACCATTGAACAGTTGCAGCACAATAAACATACTGAGCAAGAACCACACGGCCCCAATCGGTTGAACTTGCCAGTGCCACGGATTGAACACTGCCGAACCGGCCCCGTATGCCGTGGCAATTAGTCCTTGTCGCCAGCTTGGAAAATACGCATTAAGGAGCGGATTCGGTAATAATCGGGCTATCGCACTTACGACTAAGAGCACAACTGCCGTTGCGAGATACGGTAGTAATAGGTTAATGATGCCACGCTGACATTCTTGTCGTGCCGGGCGTGAGCGATACAAATAACCGCTCAACATGAAGAAAATCGGCATGTGAAAGGCGAAGATCAAACTACCGAAGAATTGCCCGTTATAGGGGCCCAAGGTATGACCAATCACGACCGCTAAAATTGCGATTCCCTTTGCAATATCGATCCACTCAATTCTTTTGCGCATTAACAGAGCCTCCTATTAACTGGGAGCCACCAAATAAATCTGGTAATAACCGTTGCAACCAGCGGACATGTCGTAATAACCATACTAGTTCAACGCTAACGATCAGCACCGCGATACTCCAGAGCCAACCAGACCACCACGCACCAATAATTGGTGTCAGCAACCGATTAATGACCATAAATGGTGTAATCAGTAGACCGGCCACCAGCATATCACCATAACCCGTTTGAACAAAGTTATGCCGGCGTACTGCTTTGGACCGTGGCCGGTTCATCATCCAGGTGGCAATCGTCACCCACAGCGTCAAACATGGAATTGCCTGAAAGGTTTGGGCAAATGGCTGGCTGCTGATAAGGTCAAAATTCTTTTCCAGATTCACTTGATACATCGTGACCGACACCATCACGGCATAGCACCCACATGTCAGCAGCCACGCCACTAAGAGATGTTCTCGCGTAATCCGGTGTAACACCTCCGTTTGGCTCAACCAATACCCCATCAATGCAAAAAAGCAACCGGCCGTAATCGCGAGCGGCGAATTAACACTGATCGTCGTCAAACCAGTGAAATAGGCCAAGATTGGTACCATGCCAATAAATACGAGCTCCGCCCAAAATAGGTATTGCTGAATCGCAACACTCGCATGGTGTGCAATCACCCTTAACAACGGCAAGGTGACAAAGAAGCCCAACAGCTCATACAAAATGTCATAAAAGCCCACGGGCGCTTGGGCTAACGCGGTTAAAAAGCCGGCAATGTTAAAACTATTTAAACTGCCTTGGGTCACCAAGTCTTCAAGATAGAAGGCCAGTGAGAATAAGGTAATTCCGCCTATTATCCATAAGACTCGGCGAATCAACTGTGGCACGGTCAATGCCGTGCGCCGCAATTGATAGGCGCCCAGGGCCATCAACAATAAGTTGGGGCCCGCTGCCGTTATTAATGCAATGACGAGCTGCGGATAGAACCAGATACTTTGTGGTTGGTGGCTAAAACTAAATACCGCGTTCATCCCGGTATCACCGAATAGAATTAACATCAGGGCGATGATCAGGATCAACCGCTGGACCCGATAAGCCTGTTGATGATTCATCGGCACGACGCCCCCCTTCGAATAACGACAGGTTGGTCAAATGCGGGGCCGACTGCCGTTTGATAATTTGGTAAATCAGCGAATAACATCAGAATAAAGACGTTATACGTTACTTCTAAGAAGTGCTGATCAAACATACTACTGATGGCAATGGCCACAAAGATTACCGGCAACAAATAATCGTGTTGCCGCGTACGTTGATACAAAAACCAGGTCATACCGATAATTATAATCAGCGTTAATAGTAATCCGTATGAAATCAACATATTTAAGAATGACGAGTCAATGAAGAAATACGTTGCATCACCAACACCATTGGTAAACGTTTCAAACCGATCGCCGCCCCAACCATTAATTGGAATCGGGGCTTGGCCGAATAATTTAACGCCATATGCTAATAACGCGTTATTCCCTAGCGCGAGTCGCGTGGACAAGGTATTATTGAGCGCTACCAGCAACCGGTCTTGATAATTAAAAATATTCGACAACCCAATAATTAGCCCACTAGCAAGTGGTAACATCAAAAAGCTATACCGAATCATCGGCCGAAGCCACCGAAGCTGACGGCGATAGATATAGACCAAGTACAAGCTGATCAAAACGAGTAAAGCAATCACATCCGTCATCGTTTTCGTAAACTGGTAAATCATTGCCAGGCCAAACAACACGGGTAATAGCGCTACTAATCGAAAACGACGGGCCAATAAATACAAATACGCCGCACACAGATAGAAAATATGGGCCGCAAAATCAGTGGTATACACGACACCAAACGACTGACGTAACCCATCGGCAGTTGCAAACGTAATATTTTTAATCAGTCCGACTTCCGCAGCAACTAGCGCTAACAAGAGAATCGTCCCCACGACGCCCAGATAAACTTGAATGATCTGCCGAAACGAAACTTCCCGGGCTGCAATCACCAACATGATTGTCGGCATCAAATAATGCGCACCCGATGTGAGTGTCACGACAGTCACCAGTACAAGTAAACTGACTTCTCCAATAATTTGGCCGGGGGTCAAGGTATCTAAGCAAACCACGAGGCCCAGTAATGCGGCCAAAGTCGCTAATTCAATCAAAACGCCCACTCGATGCGGTATCATCTCGTTAAAGGTCGTCGTCTGTAGTGTGACTGAGGCTAAGTAGATTCCGAAGATAATCAGATAGAGCACATTACGGTGCTGCTGCATACTTGCTCCCCTACGTCTCATCATCGTGCCGCCCCCAACCCTGACCATATTTCACGAGGTACGGACTCAGCAACGCCAAGCCGCCCCCAACAACTAATATTAACTTCCAAAGCGCCCCGCGAATCACGTTCGTCTCACGCGTTACGGTACGTTTAACTGTCTTCACTCGATAATTTTTTAAGCCCGTCAGATTAGCTTTAATCGCCACATTGAACGCCTGAACATTCTGCTGGGCCACTTGCCGTGAACTACTCGTTGCTGTCACTCGCAAGACCGGTCGCCGCGCAACTGGTGCCGCTTGGACCGACTCACTCAGTTCCTGAATCGGTTGCCAAATGCCATAATGCGCATAGGCATAAGTGCTGGCTCGAGTCAGCACTGCACTCTGGTGTGGCATCACGTTGAACTGCGTGATAGCTTTGATATCCTGGCGTCGCTGACGTTTTAGACGGGCTGTTGACAGCCCTGAACGCGGCGTTTGCGCAATCTGAATATCAACAGATGCTTGATACACCGGCTTAGGTAGCCATCGATTGCCCGCCCATCCAAGGCCGACGCTTAGCATAATGATCAGCAATTCGAGCGGCAACCACCGCCACGCTAGACTAAAGCGTTCCTTTGGCTGTACCTTCATGTGCCTCACTCACTCCCACGTAGACTAATTTGAAATTGGCTCCAGAGATAATCAGTGACCAATAGATGCTGCTGCCCCACTGCTTTAAATCGCCGATCAAGTAACCGATAACGTGGCTGTTTCTGAACTTTTTCAGCTGTCGTCAAGTCAAATATTAACCGGTAGCGATGCTTGGTGGTCGGTATCAAATTCACCGCGGTCACTCGTTGTGACTGCGCATGATTTAGCTTAACGCGACCAACCAACCTGACCGGACGCGTCAACCGATTGGCACGATAAATGGCCAACTGCGTACCGCGCTGACGAAACAGGTATAAGTGTTGATCAATCAAGCTCATTCCAGCGACTTGGCGCGCTGGGAGCTTTCCTAGTTGTAACGCGTGCCAAGCTTTGATCCGTCCAGTCTTCGTGAGCTGTCCATAATAGAGTTTGGCGCGACTGCTTTGGCGATCAATGCCGCGAACCATAACAACCGCTGAACGAGTCGTACCTGGAAAGACGGCCTGAACCCGACCTTGCTTAAAATCAGCCCCGTTAAAGTTCAACCGTTGATGTTGCCAATCTTTAAAATTAGTCGTCCAGTAACGGTCTTGCCCATCTATCAACGTCAAGCGGCCATTCGCGTACCAGACACTCGGCCGTGACAATTGCACATGCGGATAACTAATGGGTAGTTTCGTCCATATCCGGCCGTCTTGGCTGGTACTGATACGACCGTACGTTGTCGCATCACCTCGCTGCTGTCGATTTTGAAAGACCGGCGTGGCGGTATTCTGAGTACCGGCTTGTAAATACCGTGCTTGACGTAGCGTCTTGCGTAGCTCCGCCGTCGTCTGTGCAGAACGATACTTTAGATGCACTGTTTGATTACGGCGCGGCAACAAAGTCGACAATGGATCGCGAGTCGTTAAGACATAGCCATTAATGCCAGATTGAAATAAATTGCGGTGATTGACCTTACCTACTAAGGTAATTGGTCCGGGTGAAATAATCGGCGTCCCATTTTGATCAGTTTGATAAATCCGCGTGACCGTGTCTTGACCGCGCTGAATACTCAGGGCGTAGCAAGCATATCCCAATAATAGTGCGAGCAATGCTAGGCTCCCCCACACAATTGCTAGCCGTTTTCTCATCTTCAATCATCACACATTCTTTTATTTGGTCGTTGCAAATTCCGACGCGACTGTCACTAAGGCCGCGTGAATCACTTGGTGCATGTCATAGTAGCGATACTGGCCTAGTCGACCACCAAAGATGACTTGGGGTTCAGCCGCGGCGAGCTTCGCATACTGTTTGTAGAGCGTATTGTTGGTTTGATTATTGACCGGATAATACGGCTCGTCACCCCGCTGCCAGTTCGCTGGAAATTCACGTGTAATTACAGTTTGATCCGCATCGCCCTTACCGAACTCAAAGTGTTTGTGTTCGATAACACGGGTATACGGCGTCTCAGCATCAGTGTAATTGACTACGGCATTACCTTGATAATTATCCACGGGCACGGTTTCAGTCTCAAAACGTAGTGAACGGTAGGCTAATTCCCCTAACTGATATTCAAAGAATTGGTCAATCATCCCGGTAAAGACGACTTTCGGGTATTGGGCAAGATACTCAGCCTTATGCGCAAAGAAGTCGGTGTTCGTTTCCACGGTAATTTCAGGATGAGCTAACATCTTCTCAACAATCTGCGTATAACCACCGATGGGAATACCTTGATAAGTATCGTTAAAGTAATTGTTATCGTAAGTGTAGCGTACCGGTAACCGCCGAATAATGAACGCTGGTAAATCCGTAGCCTTTTGTCCCCACTGCTTTTCCGTATAACCCTTGATCAGCTTTTCGTAAATATCGGTCCCAATCAACGCAATTGCTTGTTCCTCCAAGTTGCGTGGTTGGTGATCACCGAGATTCGCCGCCGCGCGTTGTTCCGCAATCTTAGCGGCTGCTTCTGCCGGTGTCCGAACGCCCCAGAGTTCACTGAACGTATTCATGTTGAACGGCAGGTTGTACATGTGACCCTTGTAATTAGCGACTGGGCTATTCGTATAACGGTTAAATTCCGCAAATTGATTAACGTAATCCCAAATTTCACGATCCGAAGTGTGGAAGATATGAGCCCCGTATTGGTGGACTTGAATCCCCGCCACTTCCTTAGTGTAGATATTACCAGCAATGTGGTCGCGCTTTTCAATCACTTTGACCCGTTTACCGCGTAAGGCTGCTTCATGAGCAAAGACGGCACCAAATAGTCCCGCACCAACTACCAAATAATCGTATTGTTCGTTCATGTGAATTCCCCCAAAATTAACTTGTTCTTGGTGAATTATAACAAACATTACGTGATAAACAATCGCTCAACATACGGATATAATGGGTTTTAATCAAATATTGGGGCTTGCTAAATTAAGTTTACTATCTAAATAACAAATAATATTATGATTACCCGTTTAAACGCGTTTGTGCCGAGCCACGTCTAGTCCGTCATCTGATTTAGATGTTACCGACTAATAATCCGTTCCGGTCAGACCGCCAACCACAATATTTATCATCTGAGATTAGGAAATAAATTCGAAAATTAAATTTTGCGGGGTCCAAAAAGCCGTCCTAATTAGTCAGACTAACTTGGACGGTCAACGGGTGACGTTTAAAATTTCTGCCCCGGCATAAAATTAAGGTTCAAGCCTTCTTTTTCAATCGCCGCGTCCCGCAACGCTTGCGTATAGGCCTTGATGACCATTTTATGATAACCCCGATAAAATGGCCCGCATAGCTTGAATAGCAAGCGAGCATAGAAATAGCTCAGCCAGGCCAGACTAACCACTGGATTGGCCCGCCAGCGTTTGATGGTAATGAACCGGTTGCGTAGGCCGTAGTAGAGCCGCCAATCTGGAATAAAGCTAGTCTTTAGGTCCAGCGACGGTAAATAGGTCTTGTGAATCAACTTGGCCGCACTCACGTTGACTGGTTTGGACAACTTGGCCGTCCGGACCGCGTATTCACAGTCATCCCACCAAATGAAGAAGCCCGCATCGGCCACACCGACTTGCTTAACGATCGCCAGGCTCATGAAGACGCCACAGAACGTGTATTGGTCAAACTCAAAGTTACCCGTGTAAGCCGCTTCAGGCACTGCCTGCGTCCGAAAAGTACTCCAACTTGTGAAGCGATTGCGTTGATCCACTTGCAGGCGACCATCTTCCACGTATACGCTCCCCGTCAGGATTTGGCGATTCGGATGGGTCGAATGATACGCGATTAATTTTTCAAAATAGTCCGCTTCAAAAATGGCATCGTCATCGGATAGTGAGACCCAGTCAAGGTTCGGGTCGGCCTGAGCAATCTGCATGCCCCGCGCAAACCCACCGGCACCGCCGATATTTTGTTCCAAATAGCGATAGTCGACCTGCGAATTCGTCAAGATACCCTGATGTTCCAGCGCCGCACGCGTCCCATCGGTCGAATGATTATCAATGATGATGATCTTGGTCGGCGGCACCGTCTGATTCATCAGTGCCGTAATTGATTCAAGTAATAATTTTTTGCGGTTAAAAGTTACCACAACTGCCCCATATTGCATGTTCGTCCACTCCTAAATCGTTTCGTTGACCAGCTTTGGTCTGTCTTCTAATTGTGCCGTCATCACGATGGTAAAAAAGCGAGTTGGCGCCCCAATCGTGCGTGCCAACCATCTCGATAGCCGGTCACGTAGGCTTTGATCAGCGGCCATGCCTGGCCCCAGCGATTCCGGAAGAGTAGAATCGCCAGTAATTTACGTGCCAAAAAGCGGCGACAATACCAGCGCGTCACGCGATTAGCACCGCGATGCTTCAGCAATAACGCGATGCGGTTGCGCATCACGTAATACTCTTTCCACGGTGCAATCGAGGCGCGCATGTAAGTCGTTTTGTGTAAGACTTTGGCTGCACTAAGATTCATGAACCGACCGTACTTCAACGCGCGGACCGCGTATTCAAAATCATCAAACCGAATAAAATAATCTTGCTCAGGCAAGCCAATGTCTTCGACCACTTGCCGGCTCATTAAGACCCCGACAAATGAGAAAATGTCATACATAAAATCCTGCACGTAAGTGGCTTCACTGACTGGTTTGACCGTCAATGTCGCCGGATTCGTAATCAACTCGCGATGCATCATGTCGTGCGTGCCGTCCGGTAGTAGGACTGAGCCGGAAAAGACTTGTTGCTGTGGATGGTCAGCGATACCCGCCCGCATGGCCTTGAAATACCCCGGCTCAAACAGCGCGTCGTCATCTGAAATCGAGATCCAATCACAGTCGGTCTGCAACGCCAGCCGCATTCCAGTCGCAAATCCTGCTGAGCCACCCAAGTTTTGTGCACAGCGGACATAGTGTAGCCGTTGATTATCGAAGTCAAAGCGCTGATTAATATAGCCCTCAGTCCCGTCCGTCGACGCATTATCAATCACGAAGATGGTCTCCGGTGCCGCTTCTTGGTTCAGGGCACTCTCCAACGCTTCCCCCAAAAGTTGTTTTCGATTGTAAGTGACAATCACACATGCTATTTTAGCCATAAGCTTCCCCCAAAGTGCGTTCTATACTAGCAGTCGCGAACTAAATCAGTCCCCTGCCGTTCCCAAAATCACAGTGATACCTCACACTGCTCTAGTGTGCATTATAGCTAGAAGCGAAACACCAAGACAAGCACTTAAATTTTTAAGTTTGGTGAATTAATATTCTGTATTAAATAATCTGTGAAATGATATTAATGCGCTTTTGAGCCGATGAACGCAAAAAAGCCACGGCACATTGGCACGTGGCTGATTAGTTGGTACGGATTGAATTGCGTTTGACAAATCATTACTTGGTCAGTTGCTATTTTAATTAATTTTCATGATTCTGTTGGGATATAACTGTATATTGACCAATTTTTATTCGCGCTTACGAACGATCACTTTGGCCGTCTTAATTAACAAGGTACACGTTAAAGGCCCTGGTTTTCCCACCAACCACGAACTTCAACACGTCCTTCTCCCAAAATGGCAAAATGTCATCCTTAAAGATTTCCATCGAATCCTTCCTGGCTCTCAGATCTTTTCTTAAAAAAGAACCATAATCATCAATAATCACACAAATTTGTTGATTAGGGATCCAACTCAAATCTGTCATCCAATCTGCGTAAGCATCCCACCCCTGATAGTCAGGCATGGCGAACTTTTCACCCATGAAGTCGAGAAAACATCGCTTTGTTTGTATTTTCGTTCCTGGAACTTCCACCGTATAACAATCCACTGTTTTCAGCTGTATTTTGAGCTTTTTAACCTCCATGCGGTTGATATATGAAATCACGTTATTTGTCACGACGTTTACCTCACTTTAATTTGGGAAGCGTCGCATCGTAGTTAGACGTAAAGCATCTAGGTCTGCGCCTACCATTGACACGTTCACATTCCTAATCCCATTTAGTTTTCGATTATTATGTCACACTATTTTCACTAAGCCGCCCGATTTAATTGGCAGCTCCGACCATCACTAGTCTTCAAGCGATTGTCAAAGTCGGGTTCTATTACTGATGGGTAATAACGTGCTAGCAGACTTGGCGTAACTGAATCACTAGGTTGAAAGTATTGGCTCGATTTGGCAGTTCTGGATTCTTATAATGGCGCTGTTTTCAATCCTTCACTAATTTCTATTTCTCCAGCTTTCTTATAATTTTCACCTACCATACTTAATAATCTTAATTTTTGATCAAAAATAACTTTTCTTTGTGTTTGATTTGATGAAATGTGCGCTCTCATGTACGCAATCGCTAACGTATCAGTAATAGAACTAATAACCCAATATGTTATTTCAAACAGGTTATCTGTCACATTATGCGTATTTTCCGTTCCGCGCTCACTATACACAAAATGATATCTCTGACCGTCCGAATAAATGTAAAAGCCATCTGCACTCCCATGATTATTTTCAACGAAATTGTACTCGTTAATACGACTAAGATCTCCCAATCTGGAAGCCCGTTCTACGATATGAATTTTCAAATCTTCCGTTGAAAGTTTAAACATGACATCGCCCCCTATTTGTTATTAACGCAACACATGCCCGTTGAACGAGTTCTTCGATAGATGTCCCTTGATTTCAATCAATAAGGACGCGCGCTCTCTGGGCTTATTTGGTATTCGATTACTTATATCAGATTTTCAACACTTCAATGAATCCTCTTGAGCATCATCCTCGCCAGGATTGTCCGAATAACAAGACACAATACTGGAATAATTAGCCCTAATGTATCCTCCAAAATGATTGTCTTGCAGTGGCATAAACGTTTACTCCAATGCTTGGTGTACTGCAGTTAACCAGTTCTGCCAAACCTCCGTCTGAACACGTTGGTTGTGCGGCAAATAAACTGTCTTCCAGATTTCACTGGTCAACTTACGCAGTGGTTGCGCATGCAAGGCATTGTCTGTGCAAAAGACTTCATAGTATTCTTTTGCCATCAACAGTACAGTTAGGCTACTAGCCTTAGTATCGGTTTCAGCATTCGCAGAAAATTTTCTACCCCATGCTTTGTACCTTTCATTGGCATCATTAACCTTCGAATATTGTTGTAAATAGTTTCCTAGCTCGCTGCCATTAGTGACTTGATAATAATGCCGCATAAAAGCGAGCTGTGCCTGAAATGATTGTTCAACAGTCAACATCTCAGGGTTGTCTTCCATTGGAATTTTGGGGCGCGGAGCTGGCAAGACCTGGGCGACTGGAAATTGATTTTTCCGAAAGCCTTTCTTCTTCGGATTAGGCAAGGACTGTCCCTTTTTGAGAAAAGGCGATTCATTCACCGGCACCACATTTGGATTCGTAATCCAATTAACCGCGGCAACCCAATTTTGCCACACGGGTTCCTGATTCCGTTTCACTTCTGGCATCTCACAAATCATTCGAATGCGACACGTCAAATTTCGAGATACAGACGTTATTTCCGCAACATCTGGTAAATATTCATTCACGAATTGCTTAACCGCTTGAAAACTTTCTAACACAGTGTGGTCCTCGTCACTCACGTCGATAAAAAATGCATGCCAGTCATCGGCAATTGCTTGATCAAATAGTTCACCATCGTCACTCCATAATGTGACACTTCCCAATAGACTTCCTAGACTATCATCTTTGCTAGTCCAGTAGTATGAATCCAAAAACTCAGACATTGAGAAGTAGCTCTCCTGCTCATCCACTCTTTTCTCCAAAGTAATCCCACCCATTCTGTACACGACCCACCGGATATTCCGTTTTTCATCCTCGAAACTGTCCAGTATTGATGCGAGCCTCTTTTTATAAATTTACATAGATAAAATCATTGTTTTGCTTTAATTTATGACTTTATAAAACTATTAAATACCGCTTTAATAGTCAAGGATACAAGTTTCCACTATTGAGATTATTGACTTGTATCAAATCTTTCCGTATATATTCTAGCATTATGGTTCGCATCGTTGAGTCATAATCTGGTACACTCTGTTGACTAATATAATAAATATCTCGCTTAGACCCGATTTTCAAAAATAGCTTGTCACCTATCTTTTCATCAAGCTTCAAAACGTCAAACTTTCTCCATTCACCAATATGTGTATGATTCATGTCACCAACTAAGGCAATTTTACACTCATATTCCTTACCAATCTCCATAAAATAGAAGGTTTCACCCTCATTTACCAATCCTGAATCGTCAAAAACTTTTTCGAGTGAATTCGTCTCAGTGTTCTGTAGCATTAAATTCCTTGTGGCAACAAAATCATCTATTGATAATAACTTATACACCATATCCACTCCTTCATGTTGATTATTCTCCCACTGGATAAAACGATACAATAAAACCGTTATCTCCGTATACAACTCGATATTCTTTTCTATTAACTTTATAGTTTCCCGAATTGTCAAATCAAGTGCAACATACCTGACCTATCCTTAAACATTGGTCTAGTTAATCAAAGTCTGGCAAGATATCCATCGCTGATTTATAACCTAAGATCTTACGTGGTCGTTGGTTGAGTGCATCTTGGATAGCTTGGATTACCGGGAGTGTTAGGGATTTCATTGACTTGCCCTTAGGGATGAACTCCCTGATCAACTGGTTTTGATTCTCATTAGTCCCTCGTTCCCAAGGTGAATATGGGTGTGCGAAATAGACCGTTGTCCCCTTGTACCTTGGACAAGTCGGCGAACTCAGAACCGTTGTCGAACGTTAGCGTTTTAAAGTGCTCTGGACCGTAATCATCAATCGCGTCTTGAACCGCTTGGCGACAAGTGTCGGCGTGATAATTCGCAATCTTGAGGATGATTTCATAACGGCTAACACGCTCCGTCAAAGTCAACAGGGCTGGTTCACTGGCAACCCGTTTACCCTTGACCAGGTCACCTTCCCAGTGACCGATTTCAGTCCGGTCATTAGCGGCAGCTGGACGGTCTTCAATGGATTTACCTAGGGCCCGTTTATTCTTACGTTGATGAGTTTTTTGACCTGATCTCACATGGCGGCGAAGCTTCATCGGCAGGTCGCTATTCGTCACATCTAGTAGCCCGGCATCGATGTAGCGATAGACAGTCGGCGTTGACGGGCAAGGACGATCTGGCCAAGCCATTTTGTACTTATGAACGCAGGTGTCGACGCTCTGTTCCCGAGGCTTTTTATGGAGCTCGCTGGTTAAGTAATCGAAGAACTCGGGCGCCTTATCTGTCCAGCTAACCGCATGACAAGCAGCACGGCGGTCGCCGTGAAGTATTTGGGCCGTCTCGGCGTAGTAAACGTGGTAAGGCTTGTGATTAGCGCCGATTTGACGTGTGGCGCCACGATTGAGTTCACGCGTGATAGTACTCCGGTCGCGATGAAGCTTTTGGGCAATCTGACTAGCGGGCCAATTTTCATTGTGAAGGGCCATAATTTCGCCTCGTTCGCATGGTTGGAGTTGTTGGTAAGTTCTAGACGTGGTATTCTGGTTTTGGGTCATGAAGACATTCCTTTCTTAGTTCGTGGTTGATTTAAGAATAGGTCTTCATGGCCTTTTGGTCTAGTTTTTTATATGTTGCACTTCAATTTTAAATCCGGCAACTTTATAGTTTGCATATGGGCCCTTTTTACCCACACCACGTTTTATTGCCTTTGACTTTAAAGCTTTATCTAACAACTTAGGAATATCTGCCTTTGCCACACCTCTATCAGCAAAATTGTCCTCATGGTGCTTTAAAATATGTTTCAGTCCAGCACGATCATTTCCCTTTTCTAGCCAATACAAGTTCCCATCAAAGCCCCTAATAATTGCAAGGACATCTTCAGATGTTAACTTGTACTTCTTCCGCTAAATTTACATAGGCATATCATTAATGATTGTCTTGCAATGGTACGATCACTTACTCCAAAGCTTGGTGTACTGCAGCTGACCAGTTCTGCCAAAGCTTCGTCTGAACACGTTGGCTGTGTGGCATATAAACCGTCTTCCAGATTTCATAGCTTAACTTGCGCAGTGGTTGCGCATGCAAGGCATTGTCTGGGAATTCAATTTCAACGTATTCCCACATCATTAACAAAGTTTTCAAAACATCTGCCAATTTTTCTTTACGAGAGAATCTCGAAAACGTATCCTCCCAATAGAGATATTCTTGATTGTCTTCGCCATCCGCGCTACTCTTTTGTAAAAAGTCTCCCAATTCACGACTACTGTCAGTGGCCTGATAATGAGTTAAAAAGTTCATAAATACGTGATACGATTGGGTCAAATCAAGTTTCTCCAGATTAGATGCCAGTGGAATTTCGGGGCGCGGCGCTGGCAAGACTTGAGCAACTGGAAATTGATTTTTCCGAAAGCCCTTCTTCTTCGGATTAGGCAGGGATTGCCCCTTTTTGAGAAAAGGTGATTCATTAACCGGCACCACATTCGGATTCGTAATCCAATTAACTGTCGCCACCCAGTTCTGCCACACGGGTTCCTGATCCCGTTGCGCTTCTGACATCTCACAAATCATTCGAATACGATACGTCAAATTTCGTGATACTGATGTCGTTTCAGCGATATCCGGTAAGTATTCATTCACAAACTGCTTAACCGCTTGAAAGCTTTCAAGCAGGGTGTGGTCCTCGTTGCTCACATCGCTAAAAAATGCGTGCCAGTCTTCTGCAATTGCTTGATCAAATAATTCATCATTATCATTACGCCAAAGTGTAACACTCCCCAACAGATTTCCAAGGCTATCACTTCGCTAGCCCAATAGTAGGAGTCCAAAAACTCAGACATTGAGAAATAACTTTCCCGCTCACTTAATCTTTTTTCCAATGTAATCCCACCCATTCTGTACACGACCCATGCAGGGCATTCTGATTTTCACCATCGAAACTGTCCAGTACTGATTTCACGCCTCTTTTTATAAATCTACATAGACATATCGTTAATGATTGTCTTGCAATGCCATGCTGACTTACTGTATTGGTTCGTGTACCGCGGCTATCCAGTTCTGCCAAACCTCCGTCTGAACACGTTGGTTATGTGGCAAATAAACCGCCTTCCAGATTTCATAGCTTAACTTACGCAGCGGTTGCGCGTGCACAGCATTATCCGGAAAAGCCATTTCAAAGTAATCCCGGACCATTAAAAAGGCCTTCAAAATATCTAACAGCTTTTCTTTATGTGAAACCCACGAAAACTTACCCTTCCAATAGAGATACTCTTGGTTATCTTCGCTGATCACACTATTCTTTTGCAAATAGTCTTTCAATTCACTATTGTCATCGGTGACTTGATAATGATTTAAGAAGTTCATTAATGCGTGAAAAGATTGGTCCAAATCAATTTTCTCCAGATTAGATGCTAACGGAATTTCTGGCCGCTGTGCTGGCAAAACCTTGGCGACTGGAAATTGATTTTTCCGAAAGCCCTTTCTCTTCGGATTAGACAAGGATTGCCCCGCTTTAAGGAATGGCGATTCTTTACGAGGGACAACATTAGGATTCGTGATCCAGTTAACCGCCGCCACCCAGTTCTGCCACACGGGTTCCTGACTCCGTTGCGCTTCTGACATCTCACAAATCATTCGAATGTTATACGTCAAATTTCGTGCTACTGATGTCGTAGCCGCGATATCCTCTAAATATTCGTTCACAAACTGCTTAACCGCTTGAAAACTTTCAGACACCGTGTGGTCCTCGTCGCTCACATCGCTAAAAAACGTGTGCCAGTCGTCCGCAATTGCTTGATCAAATAATTCACCATCGTCACTCCATAATGTGACACTCCCCAATAGACTTCCTAGACTATCATCCTTGCTGGCCCAATAGTATGAATCCAAAAATTCAGACATTGAAAAGTAGCTCTCCCGCTCATTTAATCTTTTTTCCAAAGTAATTTCACTCCATTCTTGATATACCGAGGGACTTTATGCATTGTGCCTTTCATAGCGGAATGAATACCACCATCAATGAGCTCATCATAACGTTCTGCATAAGCTTCTCAGTATCCTAAACGCTCAACTAACTTATTCTGCTTGTTTCTGGTTAGTCGATCGTTGCTTTCCCCAAATAAACAGTAAGACATAGACAACGGTAATCACCACATTACCGGCGATACTAGTCACTAACTCTTTAGCGCCCTCACAAAGTAAAAGTGCAAAAATTAAACGGACAACAAAGTAACCAGCTGGTATGACACTGCCAACTAGACTCGACCTTTTGCGTTTACCTAAAACATGGTTCCAATATCCTAAGCCAATTGTGATTACCGCCGTAATCGTTCCAATTAGAATAAATACAAGCATTTGAATCCTCCTTTATCAAAACGCCACATGGCTATAAAAATGACCGATATTCGGCAATTATTTCTCGTCGAATATCGGTCATCGTATCTGACTAATTCATACTACCGAGTAGCTCGGTGCTTTCCCCAAGCGAATAGTCCATAGTAAATCAAACTGAACAGTAGGCTACCGACTAACGATGATACTAGTCCCCGCGTCGTACTTTGCATCATCATCGCCAGAATCGCTCGAACAACAAAGTACGCTACTGGAATAACTATACCAACTAAATTAGATCGATTCCTTTTGCCCAACCGATAACTCCAGACCCCCAAGCCTACAGTCACCACCAGCAACAATAATCCAATAACCACAATAATTAGCACTAACTTTCCTCCAATACTTATGTGACACAATCACTTACTGCATTGCTTCGTGCACTGCAGCTAACCAGTTCTGCCAAACCTCCGTCTGAACACGTTGGCTGTGTGGCATATAAACCGCCTTCCAGATTTCGTAGCTTAACTTACGAAGCGGTTGCGCGTGCAAGGCATTGTCTCGTATTTCAATTTCAGCGTAATCCCATATCATCAAAAAGAGCTTTAAAACGTCTAACAGCTTTACTTTTTCTTTACGAGTGCCTTTCGTAAAATCGTACCTCCAATAGCGATATTCTTGGTTGTCCTCGCTGATTACGCTATATTTTTGTAAAAAGTCTCCCAATTCGCGACTACTATCGGTGACCTGATAATGAGTCAAGAAGTTCATATATGCGTGATACGATTGGGTCAAATCAAGTTTTTCAAGATTAGATGCTAATGGAATTTCTGGCCGCGGTGCGGGTAAGACCTGGGCGACCGGGAATTGATTTTTCCGAAAGCCTTTCTTCTTCGGATTAGGCAAGGACTGCCCCTTTTTGAGAAAAGGTGATTCATTAACCTGCACAATATTGGGATTCGTAATCCAATTAACCGCCGCCACCCAATTTTGCCACACGGGTTCCTGACTCCGTTGCGCTTCTGACATCTCACAAATCATTCGAATATGATACGTCAAATTTCGTGATACTGATGTCGTTTCAGCAAAATCTGGCAAATATTCGTTCACAAACTGCTTAACCGCTTGAAAGCTTTCAAGCACGGTGTGGTCCTCGTCGCTCACATCGCTAAAAAACGCATGCCAGTCGTCCGCAATTGCTTGATCAAATAATTCATCATTATTATTACGCCAGAGTGTAACACTTCCCAATAGACTTCCAAGGCTGCCATCCTTGCTGGCCCAATAGTAGGATTCCAAAAATTCAGACATTGAGAAGTAGCTCTCCCGCTCATTTAATCTTTTTATCAAGGTAATTTCACTCCATTCTTTGGATACCAAGAAGCTTTATGCATTCCGTCTTTCCTAACAGGAACAGGCCGACTATTAATACCACCATCATGAACTTTAACCCAGATTTGCTTATGGTCTTTAGTGGTCTCTGCATACCAATCATTACCAAAGATATCCATGCGCTTAAAATTATCCTTACGCCGTGCAACGCGAAGCAAAGTTTCATCTTTTAGTAATTTTTCCTTATTGAACCGTTGCCGTACAGAAACGAACAACAAGACATAGATAAAGGTAAATACCAAATTACCGACTAAACCTGGCTATCACTTCTCGAACTCCTGCACCCAGTACCAGCGCAAAGACTAACCGTAGGATAAAATAACCAACTGGTATGACACTACCAAGTAAATTCAACTTATTGCGTTTTCCTAACGCATAACCCCAACAGCCCAAGCCCACCGTGATTACCGCGGTAATCACCCAATCGGATAAATACCAGCTATTCCTGCTAAACTAATTCACTTTATCTATTAGCTAGGCGCTCCTCCAAACAAATCAATCATAGTTAAATTGGGTAGCTTATTCCATAAGAAAATCCGTGAATGATTCTACCGATATTAACCAATCCACTATTGAGAAAATCTCGCAGGCGTTACAATTGGTACAAAGATTCTGAAAAGTTCACGATAATTCTTTTAAGGCAAAAGATACTTCATCTCTAATCTGCTTTTCGTTATAGTACACGTTAGGCAATTTCAAATCTTCTTCACTATCAGAAAACCTACCTGACATATCAGATAAATTCCTAAAAACGGTGTATTCTTTTTCCGACAATTCATCATAATCGATTTCCAAGTCAAAAATTTTCATAAACTGAATTGTAAAATTGTTAATCTCTATTTCTCCATGACTCAAACCATTTAACAAATAATACAGTTGCTCTTTTTTTGTCATAATAGCTTTCTCCTTGACAATTCCAACTATCCAACAGAAAATACTAATGCCAAATAAATGGCTCGTGCTAATTCAACTTTCCCTAAAATGAACATTTGTCCCATATAAAATCATATTACTCCTAAACAACCAAAAATATCAGTGATTATATGACTTATTTGGCTCAGAAATCGACAATCGACTGGTAAATCAATCAGGGGACACTAAAATCTAGTATAGAAGGTAGGTACACCCCCCTTACAGTTTGGTAGACTTTCCATATTGTCCTTGACACCACCCAGTATCACCGCTTTGGAACCGCTGGTAATGGTCCCAACGCATCTCTGGCATATTTAAAATGATAAATAGTGTTTGTTGCCTTATCATAAAGCACTTCAAAATTATATTTCTTGCCATTAATATAAATCTGACTATAATACATGATTGCTCTTGATCCTCTGGGGTCAGGAACAGGCGTACCACCCTTGATTGCTTCTCTCAAAGTTTGAGCTGGCACTGCTCTATTAGGATCATCCATATGCTTATCTACTTTATCTGTATAGTTAAATAAATCTTCACCAGAAGATTTAACCCCACTGCCGTTATTAGCTCTATTGTTTTTTTCTGTCTTATTCTTAACTTTTCGTTTCGCTGTCTTTGCTTTTGAGCCTTTACGCTTACCAGGCTTCTTTTTATTACCACCCTTTTTCCGTGCATACGAAGCTTTTCTTGCCTTGCCCGCAGCCTTTTTCTTATTGTAGCGTTTCTGTTGTTTCTTGGTCGTCTTGTGCTTTGTCGCATGAGAAGTCTTTTTGTGCTTAGACTTTTGATGCTTAGCTTTTGTCCCATGCTTGGTCTTTGTAGTTTTGTGAGACTTCGTAGGTGCCTTCTTGGTGGTCTTCCTAGCCGGCTTACGTTTGGCCAATTTCTCAGCCGCTCGCTTCATCGCCTGCTTAGTTGCCCGACCGGCACGCTTGACCCGACCACCATTCTTCGCAACTTTCCCGGCCTTCTCAGCAGTTGCCAAAAGCTTTGTCGCCTTTGCTAGCTTAGCGACCTTCGAGACCGGCACAAAGTTCAAGGCTGTCCAAGCTGCTCCTACTAACCGTGAACGCTTCTTACCAGTAGCGGCATCTTTCCCCGTGATCATGGTATAAATATCATTATACCCAATCATATCCGTCACCAACGAAATGATGCCTTTACTGATTCCTGTCTTACGACTAAGTGTGGCAATTACAGCGCTACCCTTGGACTTATGCTTTTTAGATGACTTCTTCTTGGATTTACCATGTTTCTTAGAAGACTTCTTCTTGTGCGACTTGCCATGCTTCTTAGAAGATTTCTTCTTGTGCGACTTCTTATGCTTCTTAGCAGCCTTCTTCTTGTGTGACTTCTTATGCTTCTTAGCAGCCTTCTTCTTGTGTGACTTCTTATGCTTCTTAGCGGCCTTCTTCTTGTGCGACTTCTTATGCTTCTTAGCGGCTCTCTTCTTGTGCGACTTTTTATGCCGCTTTGGCGCCGCCTTCTTCTTGTGCCTTACTGCGACTTTGCGGCGATGTGGTGCTTTGCGATGCACAACTCTCCGCTTGGCTTTCCGATGCGCACGATGTGATTTTTTGGCATGTCCACTGGCACGATGCCGTACTTTATGCTTCCGAGTATGGGTCACGCCACGGCGATGTGCAGATACCGTGTCGACCGAACCTGAAAAGACCGTAAAGACGAGGACAAATACCATCAAACCGATTAAAATCTTTTGGAGGATCTGACGTAATTTTTTCATGTTAGTCACGCCCTCGTTTCTTAATAACCATCGTAATCGTAACGGTGAGCAATAATAAGCCCACGCCTAGCCAGACCAACCAGGTTGCGACCGCTGAATTCGTCTTAGGCAAGATCTGGTTCAAGATTGGATGTTGCTTCTTAAACGTCGATTGTTGCTTAGCACGGCTTGCCGCTGCCACACTAGCTGAGTCAACACTCGAAGCTGACGAACTTGGCGTCGTAGCCTGCGATTCCCGTGGCGATGCAGAACTTGCGGAAGCCGCGATAGTTGCGCGATTAGCCTTGGTAGTTGGTGTTGATGAAGCTTGATTCGTGTTAGCTTTTCCTGGTGTTGACGATTGACTCGTGCCCGTGCCAGAATCCACTTTTTGGCTACTATCAGACGCACTTGCCGGCTGAGTATGACTTGAACGATCTGATGCCGGTTTATCCGAGTCATCAGAATGACTGGTCGTACTTGATTATGACGAGCTTTCTGAATTACTGCTTTCACTGGAACCAGCAGCTGGCTTTGATTGACTCGATTGACTCGATTCACCTGACTGACTTGAATGGCTCGACTGGCTCGTCTTATTCGCACTTGCCGAACTAGCTGAATGGTCAGCACTACTTGAATCTGTACGGCTACTGTCACTACTATTAGCACTCGTGTCACTAGCAGCACTTTCCGAGCTAGTCGTCGCACTACCGGCAGGTGCCGTCACATCATTGTTTTCGGCCGCCCATGCGTAGCCCGAACCAAGTGTATACGCCATCCCCTTGTCACCATCATAGGTATCTAGGTAAAAGCCGTCACCATCAGCACCACCATCAATTTCGACGGCTGTATCTGGTGACACGTAGAGATTTTGTTCGCCTTGGTCAGCCTGCAAAGTGCCTTCGTATAAGAGCTTGCCATTTTGAGTCAGACGTGCCCGCGTATTCGTGGCTTGCGCGAGAGGCGTCGCCGCACTGCTAGGATTATTGTTGGGCGAGACACCTTCATCATTACTGAATACCGGATCATTGACTGGGACCCCATCTTCAAAAGAAGCATCCGCACTCAAAACAACCGGTGTCGAATTAGGTTCCGCAATCAACGCTTGCACCGCAGCACTCGTATCATTATTGAGACTACTTGAAGTTTGTGCGCTCCCCAGTGCACTACTGGTGTTTTGGTCCTCAGTGAACGGTGACTTGAAACCCAACCCACTGTCACTAGCTGTTCCAGTCGACGTTTCACCTGCGTTGGTTGCCTCATCGTCAGTTTTACTGTCCGTCGCTTGACTATTACCGGACAGCACACTACTATCCGCTTTTGAAGTCTCACTGGTACTAGTGCTCGACTGACTGGTAGCGTCAGTGTTGCTTTGACTGCTCGTACTACTTGAATCAGCCTTACTAGATGAACTCGTTGTGGCGGTTGATTGATCACTCGTAGCGCCGCTATTAGTTTCCGCTTGATCAACCGTTGTCACATCCGTATTACGCTTATCACTAGACTGACTCGCATTGTTAGCTGGATTGGATGAAGTAGTTGCTGACTGGTTAGGATTGATTTCTTTTTGCGCCGTGACCTTCAAGCCATTCAATAAGCTTAAGTCATAGCGTTCGTCAGTAACCATCGACTTCAACCCATTGACCGTGTTGGTCTGTTGACTCTTAGTACCATTCGCGTTCGTCACCGTAGTCGCCGTCTTGATTTGACCGCTTTTATCAAAAGTCGTGACCGTTTGTTCAGCCCCTAACACTCTAGTTGCCGTGACCTGGCCCTGATTGTCGACTTTAAAGGTGACCGTCTCATTTTTAGGTAGTTCAAACGTATATACAAAAAATGTCTGAGATTGCTTATCGCTTCAGTGATAAACAATCTCAGACATTTCATTTAAATAATTCGGGACAAGTTATTAATCATCAAGATGTCGCCTGATCTCCGCCGCATCTACTTTCTTTCAGCATTACTATCTGCTGTCCGTGTGGGACGGAATGGCAACCCATTTTCTAACAAGCTCTGTTTGAAGAACAGGTTTACAGCTGTCGATAAGTCTAGTCCCATGTCAGCATATAACTTTCTTAACTCATTCTTTTCACTTTTGTTGATGCGCATTGCAAACATCGTTTTATCCTCATTATCTGATGACATTATTTAACCCCCTCATGTCTACACTTTCCATGAATCATTTCCTTTTAACTCGCAATAAAAAATGCATATTAATGGCAATTAAAATCAATTCTGACATTACTAAAACCAAATACATCATTAATATATTGGGCAGTGACAATTGTATAATTGTCATCCCGATTAATAACAGTAGCGAAGTAATAAGTGGTACCCAAGCGACTTTGAGTACGACGAACTTTTTGACGTCTCTTAGTCTGACGAGTGCAACAAACGCAAAGCCAGCGGCCGCACCAATTCCGGCTCCTTGAAGCCCAAATAATGGAATCAAAATCAGATTCAAGACCACGTTAGCCAGCATCCCCAATACCGTCGTTTTCATAATACCAATCGTCTGCTTAGTCGCTAAGTAGATCGTACCAAGAAACCCTGATAGGTTCGAAAATAACGACGCTAGCAACAATGTTGGTACGATTTCCCACGCCGAAAAATAACTTGCGGCAACAAATACGTGCATGATGGGTTTAAGAAAAACTATGATCCCACCAATGAGGACAAACGACAAGCCAGCATTGGCATTAAAGACATCTGAAAAAAAACGTCCCTGCCGATTTTCTTCATACTCTTCCACCGCTGAAATTTGCCAGGCTTGTGAAAAAATGGTGTAAAACACGTTGATAATCGTCGGAATTTTAGTTGCGACTGCGTAAAGCCCGTTAGCTGTTAATCCTAAGATGCCAACGATAAAAAAACGGCTGGCATCATTGGTGAAAAACCACAAGAATGCATTAGGAATCAATGGAATACTGTATCTTAACATGGTTATCAAAAATGTTCGATTTAATGCACTGAGGGCATAGAATTTCCAAATTTTGGAAAACACCCCTAGGAAAACAATCGACGCACCGTTAGACAGAATCAAAGCATCTAAATAGCCGTCAACACCGCCATGTTGCAACACGATCCGAACCAGTCCGACACCCGCTAAAACAAACGAACTGATCAGACCGTTTAACGCAAATAATTTAACATAACCAATCCCACGAACGAAGTTTTGCATCAGACTTTGAATCAATCCGACGCAAAGATAAATTAAAATATATTTGGCATAATTGACATTTAGGATAACCAATACAGGATAGACTAAGTTCGCAATTATAATCATCAAAACGGTGAACGATAAACCATTAGTGAACACAGCGACTTGATCACTATTTTTATCCATCACAAATCTAAATACGGCATCTGCAACACTGAGTGCTACGACCGGCAATAACATATTGATGGTCGTCGTAATTAAATCGACCTGGCCGAACTGAGCAGTTCCCATATACCGAGTGAAAATTGGAATTAAAATGAAACTGATCAGCTTACTACCAAGATTACCAATTGCAAAGATGCCGATATTATTGATTAATTTTTTTGCTTTTGCATTCACCAAACTTTAAAAGCCTCCATCATCTCCAACTAAATCTCTGACTGTTCTAACTGGCCATCTTATTCCAGAATGGCCTTTTTGAGTGGCACATAGTTTTGTTTTATCTCGAGCAACTCATCTTGAGATGGACGCTTCATCTTTTTTAACTGATTCTCAACTGAAGTTACCGAGTCAGGAGTTACCAACTTGACCGAATGCACATCCTGAAGCCATGTCGAAATTGTGGACTCAATTTTGTGATTATTATTTGCAAATACTAGACAAGGACGCCCGGTCAGGATTGAGAACAACATCCCATGTAACCGATCTGTCACAACTAAGTCAGCCTTGGAAAAGGTGGCCCACTTTTCATTCAATAGCGACATCCGGTTCGTATCATCAATCGTATCAACCCCTTGGGCCATCGTGTCCGTTGTACTAACCGTTTTGAAATGTCTACCTAGCATTTCAGACAACTCGGCCTTAAAGGATGCCGTCAGACAACTTTCCTCATCACCCCGCAACGCCAAGAGAACTTGCTGATGTGATTCATCAGTCGCTTTTTTCTGCAACGTCCCTACCAACGAAAAAACAATATCAGGCACCAAAATGCATTGTGTTTTAGAGAAAATGTCCTGTGCACGCGCCAATGAATAGTTTTCGCGAACCGTCAATACTAGCTTTGGATGCTGATTATAGGCGTTACGACTCAACCATTGTTCATATTTGCCTACCAAATTATCTTCAAAAAAGATTGATTGTGGAAAAACAACAGTCCGGTGTTGCCTCATTTTTTTAAGAAGAAAGCGTCGATTACGCTCCGATAACGGATATAGTGACCCGATATTACCGCCACCATGATACATGATTAAATCATCGTCTGTGATAGCGGACTTAACAGATCGTAAAAAACTCGCCGTATCTGTCTCTGCAATCATAATCAGATTTACATTCCGAAAGTTTTCTTTAATAAATTTCTGCTCTGCAATGACAATGGCTTGATCCCCAAGATTGGGGTGATTAGGTATGCCAAACAAAATAAGATTTCGCTTCGTCTTACTGAGTGTGACCTGCTTACGCTGAAAGAAATATTGATAATTCAGCCAAACACTACTCATCACAGTCCGGATAACGCTTTTAATTAATTTATACATGGTGATATCGTCCCCTATTCACTGCCCAAACTAGTCTGAACCGTAAATAGTTCATGACAAAATAAAAATTATCTTTGGATGTTACCATGGCCTTTACAAGCTGATGAAGACCTTTGCCAACTTTTTTCTGTCGTGTGTTTTGCATCGCCAACGTAAAATATTGTTGACCACGATTGAACTTTTGACGCATACCCTCATTATTTATTTTGGCAAATAAATCCGGGTCGTCGGATTTAAAAGCATCATCTCCTGTATGCACCCGTTGCGCATATAATTTCTGAATGTATCGCGAAACAACATAGGTTTTCCAAGCATTACTCGTCATACTATTATCACGCAAGCGATACTTCAAAACTTGAACATTGATTGACCCAATCTTTAACCCGCTGGCAATCATTCGCAGCCAAAGATCATAATCTTCAGCCGTTGGTAACAATCGATACCCACCAACTTGATCAATGGCGGACTTACGCATCAACACAGTTGGGTGAATAATGGTTGACCCATATGGTAACAGTTTTGCAATTAGCCGTTCGTCTTCCGGGATTGCTG
Source organism: Lactiplantibacillus sp. C232 (assembly GCF_023806725.1). NCBI lineage: Bacteria > Bacillati > Bacillota > Bacilli > Lactobacillales > Lactobacillaceae > Lactiplantibacillus > Lactiplantibacillus sp. C232. The sequence goes on along the minus strand of NZ_JAMSKZ010000008.1, from coordinate 81,177 downwards.
ATTTTTTCCCAGTCACACTGCCGCTTTCATCAATATAGACAATATTTCCGGAGACCAAATCAAGGCTCCTTCGTTTAAGTTCTCTCAACTCGAGTTCAAGACGTTTGGGCTCTGAAATATCATCCGCATCCATTCGGGCAATTAATTCACCATTAGCCAACTTGATGGCCTTATTAAGACTCGCCGCCAAGCCGATATTTTCCCAGTTGAACACTAGCTTGATAATATCGTTCTGCTGATCATAGGTCTGCAGTAGTGCTTTCAAATCGTTTTGATTAGGATTATCGAGCACGATGATGAACTCAGTCGGCAAATAAGTTTGTCCTAAGATGGCCTCAACCGATTGACGGACCTGCTCAGGTCGCTCATTGTAAACACTCATCACTACGCTGATTTCCATGTTGTCTCCTCACTATGTGGTTCAGTCGAAAATAGGTAACTCAAAAACACAATTGATGTCAAGACCATCCCGCTTCGAGCAGCCTCACCCTTATAATTAGCAATCATCAGGACAATTAAAAACGCTAGAAACAGCAAAGACCCTCGAACCGTGTTTTTCGACTTCTTATGACATGCAATTAGTTGGGCAATAATCGTGCTATAAAGAATGCCCATGTAAACTAGGCCACCCATAAACAAGTCGTTGATATAACCAATATCAGATGTGCCAAACCAAATATTACTTTTATTTCCTGCATAAACACGCACCCCATAGCCAAACAACCAATTCCAAGCTCCGGTTGGAAACATTAAAAAAGAGCCTGTCAGCTGCTCGTAATTTCCTTGCTTATCGCCTTCAAATACGAGCGCTAGCGTATCTTCAAAGCCGCTCACGATCCAGGTGTATGTATCTGGTTGAATTGATTGTAAGAAAGACAATCCCAAGAAGACAAAACCAATACTAATTACGATGATCACGATTCCTTGAAGTAAGCCCTTCATACTTGTGATCATTTGTTTTGCCAACATTAAAAGAAAGCCCAGGACTAAGGTCACTAACCCAGTCCGGCCATTTAGCACGATGATGAACACGCAAAATGGTATGAACCAATAATATTTTTTACTAACATTCATTCCTAAATAAATCGCAATCAACCCAACAATACTGTGATAAATGGGGGTAAAGAAGGTGTAATCACTGCTAATCCCGTATAACCGTTCACCATAAATAAACTGATTATCAATAATACTCGTAGCTGTTCTTGCTAAAATAGCTGCTCTCAATCCTGAGCTAACTAACATTATCAACGCAAAGAAGCATTGAATCACAACCATCCATAAAATCCAGGTTAGTACCTGGTTAGTTGTCATCCGAAAATACTTTCTCAGTACTTCCAGCCATAACACCAATGCGAGAACATTTAGGATAATAGCGATATTTTGAAAAATACGAGGGTCATTGCCAGCAAGTAATGCCCTAAATGCAAAGTAAATGATGGACAACAACACACCAATTTCAAAAATTTTTAATCCATCAATCGTCAGTAAAACCTCGTACGGGGATAGTGCCAAAACACAAATAATTGCGATCCCTAGCGTAATTATCATTGGCACGTAACTGTTGGTCCAGAAATTAGGTTGGTAGATTAAATAAAACCCGGCAAAAAATAACAGTGGCTTAAAAAAATTACCACCTGCATGGCTACTTGCCTCAGTCATCGTTCAAAACTCCTTCATAAACTTGCCGAATCTGATTAACGAATCGCGTCTGACCATATTTAGTAAAATCTATTTTTGATATTTCAGATTTAAATTGCTTATAAATTAGCTCGTCTGAGAATATATCACGCAATGACGCTAGTAATGCATCATCACTTGCATAGACGATTCCGTTTAGCTCATCAGTTGTTTGCGCGATTCCACCTATAGATGGCGCAATTGGAATCGCACCAAGTAGTGCTGCCTCAACCATGGTCAAACCAAACGCGTCTGACTTTGAAGTCGATAATACAACCTTGGCACGTGCCATATATTGATATGGATTACTCTGAAATCCCAGTAAACTAATCTGGGGTAATTCGCGAATCAAACTTTGGAGACGCTCTTTAAGACTACCGTCACCAACAATTCCAATTTTCAGATTTGGAAACATAACTAATAATCTTTTAGAAATCTCCACAAATCGTTCTGGATTTTTTACCTCTTCTAGCCGACCAACGAATAACAAATCGAAAGCTGTTGGAATACTCAAATACGCCAATTCTTTTATCCGTTCGATATCTACGCCATTTGGTATCACAGTAGTATTAGTTAATTTATCTTGAAAGATATATGATTCTTTTGCCCATTTCGATACATATATCACTCGTGCGCTTTTATCAGCAACATGTTTAAAAGCAATACTCTTTAAATTACAAGTAGTTTGCCATAAAGGCGACTGATGAATATGCGTCACAATTGGTATATGACGAAAAAGAAAATTAGCTAAGAAACTCGCCTTAAAGTCATGGGCATGTATAATATCAGGCTTAGTCGCTTCGATTTCCCACTTCAGCTTAATAATCTGCTTAGGATCAAAGCTCTGATACTCGATTCTTTCTGCCATTACGCTATTCTGAATAGGTCCTGACGGCGAGAAGTACGTAAAATGATAACAATCGCTTAAATTACGACTTATATTAATTGCAACTTGCTCAGCGCCGCCCAACTCAGAAGAAAATAAAATATGTGCAACTCTTATCATTAACATCCTCCTCGTATCTACGCTAAACAACGCGCGTAACAAGCCTGCGTTTGAGCCAGCATATCTTCAACCATAAAATACCGTTGAAATAACTTGTAAGAATTGTCCTCCATACGTTTTTTATCACGTGCTCGATACAATTGAACAATTTTATCGGCTATCTTGTGTGGATCATTTTCGACTAAAAAGCCATTATTATGAATTAACTCTTCATTTCCACCGACATTAGAAGCAATAATAGGCAAGTGTTGCGCCAGTGCTTCAACCAGACTGATTGGCAACCCTTCATAATCCGAAATCAAAATGGCACCATCAGACTGTTGATAATATTTCTGGACATTATCAACTGAGCCAACAAAGTTTACCTTGTCATCAACTTGTAACTTCTGAGTCAATTGTTGACAATTAGGTAGTAATGGTCCGTTTCCTAAGAAATTACAGATCAAAGGTAAATCATCAGGAATATAGGCTAACGCTTGAATTAATAAATCTTGGCGCTTCTGGCTGTTAAAACGTGCGGCCATTGTCAACACAAATGGCTTCTCACTACGCTCATTATGAACAGTGCATCTCACTTCTCGCACACCATTGTAAATTACAACCCCAGGGTGGCTTTCATTAATAATTCCATTTTCAACGCCTAACTGATAATCAAATCTCGATACACAAATATAATAAGTGGTCAACGGTCGAAGCGTCTTTTCCACCAGCTTAATTAAAAGCTGTTGTTTCTTGCTGACTCCCGGCGTGAACCCCCATCCGTGAACAGTAAAGACAACTTTCATTGATAGTCCTAAGGCAGCCAATCTTCCAACCATTCCTGCCTTAGATGAGTGAAGATGTAAAATGTCAGGCTTTAGCCCTTTCAGCAATTTCCGCAAGGCTCTGATAGCTTTAAAATCATTTATCAAGGAAACTTGACGAACCAAATTAGAAATGATTACTAATTTTACTTGTGGCAAGTTCTTTTTTATCTGCTCGCTCAGACGACCTTCAATTCCTGAGATGAGTGTAACAGTATTGCCAATTTTGACTTGCCGTTCTATCAAGCTATATAAGTGAGCTTGGGCGCCACCCCAAGTGGCTTGCGTGATGACGTAAACAATCTTCATTTATCGTGCACCGTCCCCAGTAAACACGATTTTAACGGTCCCCAGCAACATCTTAATGTCAAACCAGACCGAAAAATGTTCAATATAATAGTTATCCAACTTGCATTTAGCATCTGGTGTAATATCATAGCCGCCGTTAATCTGGGCATATCCAGTAATCCCCGGAATGATTCGTAAGCGCTTCGGAAAGTCAGCAAATTGTTGGCTAAATTCTTCCGTCAACACCGGACGTTCAGGCCGTGGTCCGACCAGACTCATATCCCCTTTTAGGACGTTCCAGAATTGTGGTAGCTCGTCGACGCGCGTCTTACGCATAAAACGCCCCACTGGTGTAATCCGGGGATCATTTTTTTGTGCCCAAACGGCCCCAGTCCGGGCTTCGGCATTCTGATACATCGACCGCAGCTTAATCACGTTAAAGCTCTTGCCCATTAAGCCGACCCGCTCTTGCTTGTAAAATGCGGGGCCCTTAGACGTTAGCTTGACCAAAATCGCAAATATTAGGACGATTGGGGAGCTTAACACGGTGCCAACTAAGCCAACGATTAAATCAAAGACCCGCTTCACAACCAATTTCCAACCAGTAACTGGTCGACCAATCATTGTTAAAAATTGATAATTCGTCTGTGGTTGAATATGACCTACTTTGACCGTTTCATTAATTTCGACTTGCTTCACGTTGTTGTGCCCCTTCCCAATATTTGCTTAACCCTGCTTCTAATGACCATTTAGTGGTGTATCCCAACTTCACTAACTTACCAATGTTAGCCACCGAACGTTTAACTTCCCCTTCACGTCCTGGTGCCATCTTGACCTGTAATTTCTGACCAGTAACCGTTTCATACGTCTCAATAATGCTCGTCAGACTCGCTTCGTTACCATTGGCGATATTAAACACTTCATGACTCGTGTCGCTCTTGGTAATTAGCCATAACGCCTGGATCACATCTTCGACATAGACAAAGTCCCGTGTCTGACTGCCATCACCGTATAACGTAAACGCCTTGTCATTCTTCAAGCAGTCCGTCAAAATTGACAGCACCCCTGAATATGGTGAGCTTGGGTTCTGACCTGGACCATAGACGTTGAAAAAGCGGACACAGACTGTTGGTAAGTCGTATAGTTCGCCGTATGCTAGGACAAAACGTTCCGTCGCATACTTATCAATCGCATAAGGTGATAATGGATCCACGCGCGAATCTTCTTTTTTAGGTAATTCTGGCAGATTTCCATAAACCGCCGCTGAGGAAGTAAACAGGAACTGCTTGATTGGCAGCGCAGTCTTGCGAATATACTCCAACATATTGAAGACCGCCGTTTGATTGACAGAATGCGTCTCTGCCGGACGTTCAATCGAATCTGCCACGCTGGCAACTGCGGCTAAAAAGTAAATGTAATCGGGTTGTTCTTCCTGTAACAACTGCTGCATGAACTTTTCGTTGCGCACATCTTCAACATACACGGTGACTTCATCCTGGTGCTTAATATTATGTAAGTCCCCCATGGACAAGTTATCGACGACGACAACGTCCAACCCTTCGGCGACCAAGTGATCGACCAAATGGGACCCAATAAATCCTGCTCCTCCAGTTACTAATGCCTTCATTCAACTCGCTCCTTCTACTAAAACAACCAGTGCTTCCGCTGTTTACGTGGCATCTTGATTTCACCCAGTTCAATCTGATCGCCATTCAACAAATCCCGAGCGTTGGCTGCAAACCGTTCAGGATATTCAGAATTCAATTCATTTAAGACTTGAAAAGCCTTCGTCATTGCAAAGCCGCGGTTTTTCAACGTGTGTGCATCCGAAGCAACCACTTGAACTAACCCGCACTTCACAAATTCCTTGGCCGTTCGTTGGACCTGCTCCCCGAAGGTCCCAACTAAGCTCGTGGCTGTGACTTGAGCCAACACCCCTTGTTCAACTAACTCATATAAACGTTGGGGTTCCGCAATAATCTGTGCATTACGTTCCGGATGGGCGATGACTGGTGTGATACCTTCACAGCTTAATTGGAAAATCAATTCATCCAAATAACTCGGGACCATCTCATGAGGTAGTTCAAGTAATAAATAGTTTCTACCGGTATCTATACCCAACAAGTCGTCCAGATGATCCATCAGTTGCCCATTGAGGTGAACCTCTTGACCTGGAAAGACGGTCAATTGGATATCACGCAAATTCAATTCATTTTGAAAGTCCGCGACAGCCTGCTTCACATTGACGGCATGATTTAAATAATGTCGATCCATGTGATGCGGTGTCGCGAGAATGTAACGAATGCCGTCCGCCACCGCTTGTTCCGCCAGTTCAAGTGATGCGTCCAAGGATGGCGAACCATCGTCGATTCCTGGCAAAATATGACAATGTAAGTCAACTAAATTATTTATCTTCATTACTGTAGTACCCGTAACCATTGTCATAGCCGTAATAGCCGTGATGCGAACTATCCCGAACATCATTCAGGACACTCCCCAGAATATTGGCATGCGACTTCTTCAAAGAACGTACCGCATCCCGCACGGCTGCTTTTTGCGCGACGCCTTGACGAACGACCAAGACGGTCCCATCAACCTTGTTAGCCAACAACTGTGAATCGGTCACTGGTAAGATTGGTGGTGCGTCCACTATGACTAAATCCAACTTACGGGTCGCCGAAGTCAAGAACTCGGTCATCTTGTTACTCCCCAATAGTTCTGCAGGGTTCGGTGGCTTAGGACCACTCGTCATCACGAATAGATTGCCAATTACGGGATGAATCGCATCATTAACATCCTCTAACTGGTTGCCTAGCCACGAACTCAAGCCCTTTTGGTTCTTCAAGCCAAATGTCTTGTGAATGGTTGGCCGCCGTAAATCGGCATCAACCAGTAGGACTTGCATGCCTTCCTTGGCATATTCAACGGCGAGGTTGCCACTAACGGTCGATTTGCCTTCGCCCAACATAGCTGAGGTCACCATCAAGGTCCTTAACTTTCGGTCAGACGCGGCGAAGTTGATATTCGTTCGAATCGTCTTGATCTGTTCGGTAATGACTGACATCGGTTCATTAATCGCCGTCAGATTAATGGGTGCCGTGGTCGTCGTATTCTGTTCTTTACGTTTAAACATTGAGCACCCTCCTATACACGCTTCATCGCTTGTGAATTCGTCCGGTCATTGTGCGGGCGATAACCACCATTGAGATTTAAGACCTGCTTCTTCATTGAATGTTGATGCTGATGATTGACTAAGCCCAAACTGGTCAGTCCTAAATCATCCGTCAAAAAGTCAACGTCATGCACGCGCCGGTCGGTCAACATCCGTACTGCTGCGTAGACGATACCGAGTAGCAAACCAGCAACTAACCCAATCAGCAGATTAAGTGGTTTCTTGGGTGAAACCGCACTCTTAGGTGTCTCTGCAGGTGCAACAATCGTGACGTTGTTGACTTTGATGATCTTCTTGACCTGATTCTTGAAACTCCGTGCAATCTGATTAGCAATCGTGGCACTCGCCTTAGCATCGGCGTCAGTCACCGCAATTGAGAAGACCTGTGAATTAGTCGTACTGGTGACACTAACTTCACTCTTCAATGTATTCAGTGACCGTTCAATGCCAAACCGCTTACTCAACTGTTGCTTAGCTGGCTTCAATACGACCTGACCCGCAATTAATTCTTTATAAGTGGTAATCATCTGAACATCGGCTTGCTGACCCGCATACTCGGTTGCAGCGTTCGTATTCTTACGATTGACCAGAATCTGAACACTCGATTGATACTTCGGTGTAATAACAAAGAACGTCAACCCCGCTGCGACGATCAATCCAGCCACCGTAAAACCAATGATTGCCCGCCAATATTTGCGGACTAACCGGATAAAGAAGTCAAAACTTACTGCTTGATCCATCATTCACTCTCCAAAACTTAATAGACTTTGCTAACATTTTATGTAACGTCACTATTTTGAAAAGAATGATTCCTTTTACGACAAGGGTTTAACCTGAATTTGATAAATTTACGATAAACTTGTATCAATCACGACTTTTATCGATGTTTTTATACAATAAAACAACAGATTACATTGACAAATATAAACGAGATGTTATATTTATTTACAGATTGCGTTTAAACGGCATTATTTTTTTCAAAATAGTGCCGTTTTCACGCGCAATCCGGTGATGTACTAGATTATTGATTATATTTATTAATTAATATGGTTTATAATTACTATGTAATAAACAGAATTAGTACGTTCCACGAAAGAGTGTGATGATTATTTACTACAATGTCGAGCCACTGCGTTCCCAACAGGAAATTACGGCCTTCGTCAACTATGCCCGCAATGGCACGCATGGCGAACGAAACGCCCTTTTGATTTTGATTGGCTTAAACACCGGACTACGAATGAGCGATATTCTTAACCTGAAAGTGGTACAAGTTCGCTACCAAGATGTCGTCCAAATTACAGAAAAGAAGACGAAAAAAAGACGTCTGATTTTACTCACACGTCTGCGTCCACAAATCAATCACTATATAGAAGATTTACCTGATTCTGAATACCTGTTTACCAATCGCCAACATCACCCTCTGAGTGTGAATGCTGTCTATAAGTTGTTTCAAACCATCGCTCGCAAGATGAACCGGACTGACATCGGGACACATACACTACGTAAAACGTTTGGCTACCACTATTACCAGCAAACACACGATATCGGAACGCTGATGATGATCTTTAATCACTCCAGTGAAGCCATTACAAAGCGGTATATCGGACTTAGTCAGGACGTGATTATGAGGCAGATGGCCGGGTTCTCGTTGGGAATTGAAGGGGCGTCAGGGGAAAAAGAGAATAGTCAAAAGACTGGTTAGTCCCGCGGGTTGCGGGGTTGACCAGTCATTTGACTATGGCTTTGTTCATTATTGATTATGTCGTGCGTAAGTCTGCTCAACTTGCGCTTTGCTAGTCTCCCACCAGCTACGATGGGACGTATACCACTCAATCGTATCCTGGAGGCCAGCTTCAAAGTTGGTGTACTGTGGCCGCCAACCAAGTTCAGTTCGTAGTTTGGATGCATCAATTGCATACCGTAGATCATGTCCTGGTCGGTCTCTGACAACATCATAAGCGTCTTGTGGCTGCCCCATCAACTGTAAAATCATTTCGAGAACTGCCTTATTGCTCATTTCCCCATTAGCACCAATGAGATACGCTTCACCAATTCGACCTTTAGTCAAAATGTCCCAAATTGCAGCTGAATGATCATTGGTATGAATCCAGTCACGAACATTATTACCAGTTCCATATAATTTAGGACGGCGCCCACTCAAAATATTGGTAATCTGGCGTGGAATAAACTTTTCAATATGCTGGTATGGGCCATAGTTATTGGAACAATTTGAAATCGTTGCCTGTAGGCCAAATGAACGGGTCCAAGCTCTCACCAACATATCACTGCTAGCTTTAGACGCTGAGTATGGACTTGAAGGCTGATAAGGGCTGGTTGGGGTAAATTTACCTTCATCGCCACTGCCATGTTCAGATAATGGCAAGTCCCCGTAGACTTCATCGGTAGACACATGATGGAATCGCTTATGATACTTAGTTGCTGCCTGTATTAGCGTGTACGTACCGACAATGTTGGTCTGAATAAAGGGCCACGGATTAACTAATGCCTTATCATTATGGCTTTCTGCAGCAAAGTGCACGATTGCATCAGCTTTGGAGACTAATCTATCTACTAACGGCGCATCACAGATGTCACCAACGACTAGTTTAACGCGGTCACCCAGTATGTCGGTTAGGTTAGCACGATTGCCGGCGTAAGTTAGCTTGTCCAGTACGACTATTTGTACTTCTGGATGCGACTCATAAACATATCTAGCAAAATTCGCACCGATGAATCCAGCACCGCCTGTGATTAGTAGATGATTCATATTAATAACACCTTTCTTAATGCGTGACGGAAATGACCGAATAAGATTTTTTGAAAATTTCTGCATATACTAAAAGTATTGAGTAGTGAGATCTACTCAGATACCACATTAATAATTTGATTATTAGCATGTGCAAGCTGACCATTGCCATTATTATTGATAAACGGTGTGAATTTTGCAGCACTGATTACTAGATTACCATTGATTGTTACGTCTTTAGTTACATTACCTGGAAACGCTGAACTGATTAGTACATATTGTCCAGTCGGATTAATATTTACAAATTCATTTCGAGAAATATCAATATGTTGCACAACATATGATTTCAATGGATTAAATATTCGAATATAATTAAACGGACCAGTAGTATGAATGTTATAAAAATGATTGTTCCTAATACTCAAATTTGAAATTCCAGTAAAGTTGATGACTCCAGAATTCTTATCGGACCTTGGACGCGCATCCATGACATCATTATTTGAAAAATACACATCATGAATTACACCAGTTTTACCGTTCTGAAAAGTTGCATGCTCTCCTATTGGGTTTGGAGCATAGTACTCAATCTGATTACTTTTTAAAAGTGGCAAAAATTTACTGCCTGAAATAAACACGTTATACGAGGGCAAATCGTCATATTTATCATCTTGTAAAACATTTGACATTGCCAACTTATCCGAGTAATCAATCTGTATTGCTTCCTTATATTCAAATGTAGCCTTTGGATTAAATCCAATAAAAGTACAATTTTGGACGTAAATATTATGACTCCCATCAAGATCTAAATCATGCCCACGGGGATCTTCACTGTTAAAAAAAGTACAATTTTGAAACGTGACTTGTTTTGCATGATTCATGCTTTGAACAAAGGCACCTTGCCCATTCGTATCAATTCCTTTAAAAGTAGCATTCGACCAAGTCACATTACTGATACCGCCATCATATCCCTTCCTAGGACTAGGATATGAAAAACTACACATTTGAGCACCACTTATCTCAAAAATAGCTCCTTGTGCAAATTCAAAGCGAATATTGGAATGCAATAAAATTGCCCCTTTACTAAACTGGTAAACTCCCTTAGGAATATACACTGTAGTAAAATCCTTGGTATGTGAATCAATAATCTTTTGCAACTGCAAGTTATTTGATTGATTTGATACTTTCATTCCTTCTTGCTGAACATTAACGAATGTATTAGCATTGGCGCTATATTCGCTTACAACTAAAATTGTTAACAACGTTGCAAGTAATTCAATAATACTCAGGAAAACACGAGCTTGACCCCTACTATTATTCAAAATATCCCCCCATTTCTTCCACATACCAGTATAATAACATCAATATTAGAAGTGGGTATACTACCAGGTACAGTTAGATCAACATACTAAAAAATGACGTCCTTCATTAACGTCATTTTACACTTGCTATTTGGTCTTCATACCAAGATCTTGCTTGATTTTAGTTGAAGAAATCCCCTCAGTTCGTGGCAAATAAATCACTTCGCAATAATCTTTCAGAAAATCAAATTTTCCTTTCCAGTCATCACCCATTACAAAAACATCAATGTTATTTTCAATTACATCATTGATTTTTTGATCCCAGTTTGTTTCTGGTATAACTTCATCCACATATTTAATTGCTTGGAGAATATACTTACGATCTTCATATGGTGTATACGCTTTTTTCCCTTTTTCGGCATTAAACTCATCCGTTGAAACACACACTGTCAAATGATCCCCCAACGCCTTGGCGCGTTTCAATAAACGAATGTGTCCCTTATGCAATAAATCAAACGTACCGTAAGTGATTACTCTTTTCATTTGGAAATTCTCCTTTATATCATTTTTTCCTTAGTTTAGCCAAGTTTTCAAAAATACTTGGTTGTAAAATACAAAGCAAACCACAGTAGATAGAAAATCCTACCACAATCTGGCCAATCAAACTCAACGTTGTAATCCTCATTGTAATATTCAGAACGTATGTAGGAATAAACATACAAATTCCCGCTACAAAATAAATGCCAAAATTGCGAAATAACCGCTTAAACTTCAATTTTTGACGTACTTTGTAGAGTTGAAAACTGGTTACTACCAACTCAGAAAGCAATGTAGCAGTCATTGCACCTGCAACCCCCAATTTTAAAATTAGCGGTATGTTAATTACCACATTAGTAACTGCGCCCAACACTACAGAAATCGTATACGTCTTTGTTTGCTTCGTTGGTAGTAAGAATTGCTGTCCGATGACGTTACTTAGTCCAATTAACACAATTACTGGCGCCTCAATGATCAATAACTTGTTCACCATTGTAAATTTTTCTCCAAAAAACCATGGTGCAAGAGCGGTAGCTAATGCCGCAATACCGAATGCCATTGGAATTGAGATAGAGAGCACAAAATCAAATGACGTATATAAATATTCCTTCACCTGTCGAATCTTTTTCTTTGCATATAAATTGGCAATATGTGGCAGCATGACAGTCCCTGTAGATGTCACAATTGCCAGAACAAGTTTAATTAACTTATCAGAATAATCATAATATCCCGATGACGTAACTGAATCCAATTGCCAAAGCATTGTTTTATTTACCGCTAAGTAGACAGTGATTGCTACCTGTGGGACAAATAACGCCAATGATGGTTTCAAGTGTTGAAATATATTTAGATTACGAATCTTTGGTGCATTAACAATCTTCGGTAGATAAGGCCAAAGTGTCATATTCCCCAATAATTGCGATACTGAGAGGATCAGGATATAGATTCCTGTGTCCCTTGAACTTTTTACCAGAGTAAATATCGCAATTAATGAAATCAGTTTAATCAGCATATTTCTCAGAACAGTTTTTTTGAAATCTTCTAATCCCATAAAGAACCAGGATATATCAAATGCACCTGCTATGATATAAAAGGACTGATAGAAAAAATATATTTTCAACGAATTTTGAAAATATAAGAATATAACAAATGCAACGTATGCCAAAGTTATCGTTGTTATTTGTAGAAATTCAATTTCCCAAAAGGTCTGAGACATACGAGATTTATTTTCCCGAATAAAGGCAATTTCTCGATTCCCATAAATCGTAATTCCAACAGTTCCGGCTAGTAAGAAATAAGTGATCACTGAGTTAGTCGTCGCATTTATACCAACACCAGTCGGGCCTAAAACTCGAGAAATATACGGTACTGTCAGCAGTGGGGTCAATAAAATCAAGACATTGTATCCAACATTATATAAATAATTCTTAACAATTTTCATATACTTACATATCTATGGCTTAACCATACTCATGGCCACCAAGACTCTACACCCCTTCTACGACAATGATTACGAATAAAATTTAATTTTAGGATTAAACACAAAGCCTGCAAAGAGCCCTCTGTACAATGCTTTTAACTTGAGCCACTTATATTCACTATTGGATACAATAACAGAGAGAGAGAGTAGGACAGCACGTACAAAATATCTGCCCACTTTTTTTTCACGACGTGCAATATAAAATCCATTTCGAAGACTATAGTAATAACGGCTGATTTTATTCTTATCCCGTTCATGAACTAAATCCACACTTAAATTTACCTTCGTCTCGTGAGTCACAGTACTGTTGATTACAAAGTACCCCGTGAACTTATCACTCAAACGAATCGTGTATTCCGTATCATCACTCCAGATAAAGAACTCAGAAATTGGAAGCCCAACTCTTACGACGTCATCCTTCTTAATTAAGATTGAAACAAACGTCCCAGTTTTTACCGCAATCAATCCATTTCCAATCTCATCAGACCAGTATTTCTGCGTTGTTAACTGATTCATCCTTGCTGCCTTGTTATCAACCCATCTAACGTTGCTTGAAAGAAACGACCACTTTGACTGTAATTGTTTATCTGCATCTAATAAATTGGTCAACGTATCAGGATTAGGGATTGTATCATCGTCCATTATCCAAAAATAATCAACATCCAAAGACATTGCTTGTTTTATTCCTTCTGAAAATCCACCAGCCCCACCTAGATTGCTATCTAGACGTGAATAGATAACTTGATGATGCTCTTTCACCAACTTACTCATAAAGGACTGAGTGTCATCTGAACTATGATTGTCAATCACCAGAATTTGTGTTAACGCAGCCGGCTGAATCAACAGCTGGGAAAGACATTTTTTTAATAAATCTACTCGATTATACGTAACTAAAATTGCCGCAACCTTTTTCATGCAGAACTCCCTCGTTTTCATAAACCAAATACTTTCGAAACAATCTTCTCACTTGCATCTCTTCGCTCATAATTCGCATTAAATTCTCTAGCAAATTGACTATTATCGTGTTTACTATTATCTTCAGACATAAGTTGACGAACTAAGCTATCAAACGAATAACAGATTGGACCAGGAACGGTGCTACTATACTCCATATATGTCCCTCTTTCCTCGTTCATATATCTGTTGTAATCGTAAGGATAGAAAATCATAGGCCGATTTAATATCGAATAGTCAAAAAAGACTGATGAATAATCTGTAATCAATAGGTCTGACACTTCCATACAATCAGTAATTGAGAGATGTTCATTGAATTCAACATTTGGAAAGTTTCCTAACCCTTTTTCAACATAAAGACGATGAAAATTGACTAGAAGATAAAACTTTGAACCAAGCTTTTTTGAAAATTCCTCATAATTGAATTGAATCTGACTGCCATCATCACGAAATGTTGGTGCATACAGAATAACTTTCTGATTTTTTGAGATTCCTCGCTCTTTTCGAAAGCTGTCATATAATTGCTTATTATCTCCCAATCGATCATTTCGTGGCAACCCATAAGTCAATATCTGGTTATCGCTTAGACCGAAAGCAGATTTATAAAATGGATTGCTCCTAGAACCATTACTCAAAAAATACGTCCAATTAAGTGCATCCTTGCGCCACTCTTCTTTTTCCGTAGATCGCGAAGTATCCTGGATATCAGCACCAATTTTTTTGAGTGGAGTACCATGCCACGTCTGCAAGAATACCTGGTCCTTTCGAGGATTAACGCCCGAAAATGCATTGATGTTAATGACCCAGTATTTCGACACGGCTAAATAAAAGATATACGCCAGAGACATATATCGCACCCGATGAACATTCTCTGGTATGACTACCCCATTAGACGCAGTTACAATAAACTTGTACTGGTTTGCATTTTGTTTGTTCCGCAATTCTTCAAATATTGCTTTCGGATTACCATCAAAAACTTTGCCATTATTACAATTAAACAAAACATAGTTACGTCTTATTGGGCATAACCTAAATATTGGATAAACTGTTTTAAACAACACTTTTTTAATTATCGTACGTAATGCCTTCAATTTATTCTCCAATCGACTTCATAAACACATTAAAATAATTCTCACTATAAAATTTACTGATTGACTTCTTGATCTTTATGCTATCCTGAAAGTCCACCTTTCGATCCACAACTTTTTGAATCGCCTGTTGGTAATCCAGTGTACTATTTGTTTTGACCAATATGCCATTTTCAGAGTTAACGATGTCCTCTGGTCCGGTTTCACAATTAGTAGAAATAACTGGAATCCCAACTGAAATGGCTTCGTTCAGAACCATAGGTAGGCCTTCATACTTGGACGACAGTAAGAGACAATCCATTTTATCCAAAGTTGACCACATATTTTTCTTAAAACCCATAAATGATATATTATCAGAAATACCCTTAGAATCGATGTAATTGGATACTGCTTCAATATCTCCATCACCATATATGCTTAGATGCCATTTTCCTTTAACATTTGCTAAAGCATCAATAATTTGTCTCATATTCTTTTGCCCGTCCAACATGATGCGACCAACATAGATCAACTCAGGAGTCTCGCCAACCTCAGTGCGACTAACGACAATCTTATTTTTAAAAATAGGATTGAAAATCGTTTTGACTTTCTCAGCATGTACACCGTACTTCTGAATTTGATGCGATATACCCGAACTAATGGCTAGATATGTGTCTGCACTTTTCAATAAAATTTTTGGCAACGACTTTGCTTCCAGTGAATAGTGATACCAAGAAATCACTTTATATTTTTTGTGAAATATGGCCTTAATCCAATATGCTAACGACCACATTATCGGGTTAGTTGAAATCACAACATCCGGATTACCTTTTAATATTCTCAACATAATAAATGGTAAGCAAAAAAGATATACTAAAGCTCGTATCGTACGATTTTTGCCAAGATTAATTACTTGAATATCTTTGATAGAGCCTGTCCATGAATCATCTTCGTAACCACCAATACAAATTAATTTCATGTGATAGTCCCTTTCTGGCGAACGATTATATTCATGAAATAAATTTGTCAGAACTGTCTCAGTTCCCCCATATCCGGTCATAAAGGGTGTAAATATATATACTTGTTTCATTTTAAGAGCTTTCCTTTACATAGTTTCTAATCAACATCAAAAACTCAAAAATGAGTTTTTTTCTCGCGATTTGGAAAAAGTTTTCTAGCAATCAAATTAAGCCCCTTTTGAAAGGTTTTCTTTGCTTCTAAATATTGAACTGGAACTTCACGATAAGAATAACCATTTTTCTCAATCCACATGTCAAGCATCAGTTCGGACAAATATCCGAATACGCGTGCTTCACGAGCATCATAATCTGTGATATCAATGCTATCTTTTAACTTAAACAACACATCAAAAAGCCACTCGCAATACTCGTCAAAATAGCTACTTCTCATGATAAACATGTTGAACATATGTGCTGAACGCCGCTTTAATACCTGATCACACGCTGCTATATATTCTGGGTATTGTTTCCGGATAATCTCTACAAGAACATCCAAAGGTTCAGCATAATGTGCATTCTTATAGTGCTGTGCATTCGACTCAATTACATAATGTCGTTTGCTTGGTAAAATAATATCATCGTGTTGAAGGATTTCTTCTATATCTGCACGACTTAGGATTGTTGAAAAATCCTTACTGGGATGCTTTGATAAATATCGGCGATAGTGTACCAGTCCTTTGACGTCAGATTGATCGTTCTTCCACGCCCAGTAAATCGCTGTTAGCTCATTAAAGTTGGGATTCAACTTTGAGATATTCTGACCTGTACCATCAGAAATATATTCCTCCGGTACTTGATTATGTAACAAGGTCCCAACAAAGATAGGCTGATATATGGTATCCGTCGGCATCTTATACGTTTTATGGGCTGCTACAAAAATTCTTATATTCATAACTATTCTTACTCCTTCACCGAAATGCGCAGGCTTTGTTCAGATTGTTTATTATCAAGAAAGTAATAAACATAGAAAAATGAAATTAAATACATCGTCAACGGACTATATGGTACAAAAGTGATAACCATTGTTGCTAACAATAATATGAGTCCCACAAGTTTTTCCTTTGTCTTCGATTGCGTTAAAGCAGTTGAGAAAAATGAAAATAATGGTAAAAAATATGCTACAAAAAGATAAATTCCACCATCACTCAAGATTTTCAATACTCCAGAAGTGAATCCCAAGGCACCGACACTTCCATCTTTCAGCCGCCATGCAGCCATCGAACTGTGGATCACGTGCATATTATTAAATCCATTCCCGAAGAAAGGATGCTTCATCCAAGCAATCATTCCCGCATGCAAGTCATCATTTCTCAGTGTTGCGGATGTTGAGCCTGTCTTTGAACTAAGGGCACTCTTGATGACCCATAATGATACACCTGCAACTATGGTAACCATTACTATCCCGACTGGAGAAATATGGGTAACATGGCGTCGAATGATATAGTATGCAACTGCTAACACACCAAAAATAATTCCAGTTGTCGAAAAAGTAGTCACTAACGTAATAAGTAAAATAATAATGACAGGCATACGATGCTCGTCTGAAATAAAGAGTTCCGCATATAAAGCGCAAAGTAGGGTGTACGCATACATAGGAGCTTCAAGAAATATACCTGTATTCCGTGTAATTACACCTGAAAAAATTGACTGTGTTTGTGTATCAAAATGGATCCAAAAATAATTTGTAATATTAGTACCTGACCAGCCCGAGTACATGGTATTTCCCTTTATCAGATGCAAATTAGAAAACAGTACCCAACAGGCTAAAGATAGAATCGAAAGCAATTGAACGATATTTACAAATCGATGAACGGAAACATTTAATTTTCCATCCAAGAATCGCGCGTACCAGTAGCATACACTTGCTGGGAAAAAAACCAAAAAAATAGAAATAAATTGTGTTTTCCCATAAAAGTCAGTCATAAAACAATAAAACATGATGTACATATAGTACACAAATAGAATGGTAATTAATTTAGTTCGATTCGAATTCAAATGTAACGCTATAACCTGGACTGCTACAAAAAACATGATGATACCAACACCAAAGGCCAGAACTCTCGCTGATGCAAACTTATTCAAAGTGTATACGGTGTTCGTACTCACTATAATTAAAAACATTATGAAGTACTCAACAGTCTTTTCAAACAAACTACTTTCTTGACTTACACTACTTTGCACGCGCAACTCTCCCCCTTATGCATATTAATCATCAAATAAACTGCTATAAATACTCTTTGCAAGATGCAACTTAGATACACCCGTGTTGGGATAGTTTTCACTACTAATTACGATTCGTTTTGATCCCGATCCAGCCATAACATACGTTCTAAAACCATGACTATTTATCGTATAGTACATATGATTATTTGACTTCCTCAAAACCTCTAGTTTTTGTCCATATTGATAAAGTGTTTTTTGGTAACTAGCACTAAGATTATCTGAACTCATTACACGAATAGTATTCAAAATATCAATCATCGACATACGAATTTGATCAGTCCCAAAAGTATACTTAGTATCAATTTCCTTATAGGGCTTATCGTACTGAGGTGCTCCGTCTGTCGTTTTCGACAAATGATAACTCACCGCATCCGTTCTTTCGGAAAATGATTGACTATCAATTATTCGACTACCATCTAGATCATTTTTTTGGAAGAATTGCGTCAGTAGAGCCTTGTACGAACTTCGGTTGATTCTCATCAGAACAATCGCCAATAAGATTTGATTTGCCTTCACTTGCTGAGAATCACTTTGAACCTTATTTGTCTTAAGGATCTCGAAAAACTTGTTAAGGGCACTTTTCTCATCTAGACCAGTCAATGAATTACTGTTAACACTGATATTAAGCTCATTATTTAGTAACCGGTTGGCAGTGACTGTTATTTTTCCATCCAATTCTGGCACATACTTATTAAGTTTTGTATCCATTGAAATTTTTGATTTTTTCAACGTATCCATCAATAACATGGCATTAATTACGGATTCTAAGTTACCGACTCTTACCGTTGAATTATAATTAAATGCTTGTTTCTCAGCTGCGCTGGCATACCCAGATCCCATGGAATTAACAATGTTGTCACGGTTCGAGACTATATAAGCGCCAATATAGTTCTGGCCCAATATCTTACGATTCAGTTTGTTTAATTCTGCACTGCGAAGCGTATTATACTGTGCAAAGTTTGTTGCCCGGGGCAATACTTGACTGCTTTTGACCATAGTCGTTTTATGACTTGCATTCAACATTGTAGAATATTTCGTGTAGAAAAAAATCAATGAGAAAAACAACACAACCATTCCCAATGAGATTGTAATTTTTCTTTTCACTGTCCTACCTCTTAACATCAATATATCCAACTATATTATAATCGTGTGCAACCATACCATGAATAACAGTATGCAAGTCCCTTTTTTTGGTGCTGTTCAAATCGATAACTAAGATAGTGCCATCCACTTGTTCTAGTACCGGAGCTGCCTCTTCTACAGAAGCGTTAGCCGCTAGATTTACTAAAATTAAATCAAACTTATCTAGCAACGTTGCATACAGTGTTGAGAATAGGTCAGTGCTCAGAACATCTACTGTCTCGTTTGACGCACCAGCATCCATTATTTGCCCTGCAGGTAATATGCTCAAATTTTTATTGGTATCAAGACTATGAATGTATGATTTATAATCTTCACTCTCATGTTGCAACAGCTCAAACAGCCCTTTATCCTGTTGAAAATGAAAGGCTTTCAGAAAATCATTTCTTTGATAATCAGTATCAATAATTAGCACCCTTTGCCCATTTCGAGCACACATTAACGCATAATTAGCAATAAAAGTACTTTGAGAGAGGCTATTGTTCACATTCATCACGGCAAATGATTTTTCAGCTGATTGCTTACTAATTTTCATTTTGATTTTTTTAAGTGAAATCCGCATATCTAGCATTCTTAACTCCTCCAATTCATAAGTTACTTACCTTTAATTTCTAGTTCGCCTAGATATGGGACTTGATACACCTTTTCTGGAAACTTTGCATCTTCAACTCTTCCTGAACGAATGAATCGCCAAACTGAAATTAGACCAAATAACAAGAAAGCTGGGATGAAGATTAAACCAGCTATTTTCACATAATTCACACGATTGGGCTGACTAGCATTACTTGCTTTTGAAAGAACACTAACATTCACACCAGAAATGTATTTTCCGGCATTTTTAATAAAGATTTCTAGTGTCTCATTAGCTAAAAACTGTGAAAATTCAGCATTTGAAGAGGTCGCAACAATAGTAAAGAATACAGAGTTATCTCCAGACTCCACTTGAATCGAATAATCCTTATTCTTCCATTTCTTTTGTGCTGAAACTTTCTGATCTAACATACGTCTAAAGTTTTTGGTTTTTACGTACTGAGAATACGTGCTGATTTGAGATGCGTTGTTATCATTTTGGGAAAGTTGAACATTGGAACTATATTCTGGACTTTTAAGAAAAGTCACAGCTAGCACCCCCACAGCTGCCACAACAATAGATGCAATTACTACTTTTAAAAGATATTTTATTATAATATCTTTAATTAATGGAAGATCCCACTTAATCACCGTTTTCATTTTTCATTTCCTCATAAAAATAATATTTTCCGACATTCATCCTAGCCAATATTTTCGAACAATCTGCTGTCAAAAATATTATGTACAACTAGTACCAAAGTACTAGTCCGTATCGATAATACTTTAAGCAAATTCACCATTCACCGTCACCAACGCCGCATGAATCACTTGGTGCATATCGTAATAACGATACTGCCCTAAGCGCCCACCAAAAATCACGTTGCCTTCTTGCTTTGCAAGTTCAGCATATTGCTTATACAACGTGTTATTGCGAGTATTATTAACTGGGTAATATGGTTCGTCTCCACGTTTCCAATTAGCTGGATATTCCCGGGTGATGATTGTCTTACCTTTATCACCTTTACCAAATTCAAAATGCTTGTGTTCAATGATCCGAGTATAAGGCGTTTCTGCATCCGTATAGTTGATTACGGCATTGCCTTGATAGTTGTCGACATCACGTTCTTCAGTTTCAAAACGAAGGGAGCGATATTCGAGTTCACCCAATTGATAATCGAAGTATTGGTCAATCATTCCAGTAAACACAATTTTTGGATAGTCAGCCAAATACTGATCTTTGTGGGCAAAGAAGTCTACCCCAGTCTCAACATCGATTTCTGGGTGATCCAACATTTTTTCGACGATTTGCGTGTAACCACCGATTGGAATCCCTTGATAAGTATCATTGAAGTAGTTGTTATCGTATGTGTAGCGGACTGGTAGTCGACGAATGATAAATGCTGGTAAGTCGGTCGCCTTTTGGCCCCATTGTTTTTCGGTGTAGCCCTTAATCAATTTTTCATAAATATCAGTACCAATCAACGATATTGCTTGTTCTTCAAGGTTCTTAGGTTCGCCGCTTAACTGAGCAGCGTCTTTTTGTTCCTGAATTTTTGCTTGTGCCTCTGCAGGTGTCCGAACTCCCCACAGTTCACTAAACGTATTCATATTGAAGGGTAAGTTATACATATGTCCTTTATAATTTGCGACTGGACTGTTTGTATAACGATTAAATTCGGCAAATTGATTAACATACTCCCAAATCTGTTTATCAGAAGTATGGAAGATATGAGCACCATATTGGTGAACTTGAATTCCATCTACTTCTTTGGTATAGATATTTCCGGCAATGTGATCCCGCTTTTCAATCACCTTGACGTGTTTACCGCGCAATGCTGCTTCATGGGCAAAGACTGCACCGAAAAGTCCGGCACCAACAACCAAATAATCATACTTACTCAATTTAATTTCCTCCAAGAATATAAAGTCTCATCATGCCATTATATCAAAAAAATTTTAATGTAAAAGGGCAATCGTTATATTGTTGTATAAACATCGATAAAAAAGACGACTATTTTTACAATAGCCGTCCAAAATAATTATAGTATTATCTACCCAATCCCAAAGAACCCATGCATAAACAACGCCGCACAAGCAGCCCCAACGAAAGGTGCAATCCCAGGAACAATGATCCCGTATTGCCAGTCGCTGTCAGCCTTGTTCTTAATTGGTAAGATGGCGTGGGCGATCCGTGGGCCCATGTCCCGTGCAAGGTTCATGGCGAATCCAGTTGGGCCACCTAGCCCCATCCCAATGGCCCAGACTAAGAGCCCAACACCAATCGGCACGATCCCCGGCGTCTTCACTTCAGAAATAGCTAAAATCCCAGAAATAAAAATAAATGTATCGAAGAATTCGACGAAGAAGTTCCGTGGTAAGTTCCGCACAGCGGGTGCGGTTGAGAATAAGTTCCGAATCGTAATTGGGGAAATCTCATCAGCAGAAGCGGCAAAATGGTCCGCATACATGATCCAGACGATCACGGCACCAACAACCCCACCCAAAACTTCTGCAACTGAATACGGGATAAACAATGACCATGAAAGGTTCCCTAAAATACATTGGGCTAATACCATGGCCGGGTTAATGCAGACATTGCCGAAAATGAAGAGAGCAATTGTAATCCCAAACCCCCATGTTGTAATTGCGAAGATATGGCCGGAACCGCGATACTTGGTCCCCTTTAAAACCTCACTACAATGTACACCGACACCAAAAATAATCATCAAGGCGGTTCCCATGAACTCTGCCAAAAGCTGATGAATCACTATCTTTCTCCTCCTGTGGCGTTGTTACGCCTGTTTATTTTGAAATAGACGCCACTTACTTTCAGAAAGCACCGGCACTTTTTTCACACGAACACCATTATACACAAAATCCGAATCGTTTAATATGTAAATCGCAAAAAGTTTTGATTTTACAGGATTAAACGTTCGGATTCAATTAAAAGGTTCTGATTATTCTTTTTTAGTTGTTTTTTTGCGTTTGAAGAATTGTCGACGAATGCGGCGAATCATCCGTGGAGACTTTGGCTCAATCTTATGCTCAAACCATTCCTGCACCGACGCATTGACGACACCACCAAACATCAAGAGAATCCCGGAAAAATTCAACCAGAACATCAGTACAATTAAACTCCCAATCGTTTGGTAAGTCGTAATCCGTTTAGCAAATAATTCGATGTACACCCGGAACCCTTGCGAGATCACGATCCAACCAATCGTCGTGACTAACGCCCCCGTCCAAATGTAACGCAATTTTACCTTGGCGTTCGGTACAAAGTAATACAACAACATGGCGACGACGAACATCCCAACAAAGGTAATCAAGTTTTTGTTTTCCAACAACTGATTGATCCAATTCGGAATGATGGCACGCGTGAGATTCGTCAAATTCAAGATTACGTCTAGAATCAACTGACTCAACGTGAAGAAAATCGCCAGCCCTACGATGAGGAGTAATAGTCCCAACGTTAAGAAAAAGGCAATAATTCGCGTCCATACGGCATTTTGGGCATCCGTGACCCCGTACGCCTCATTTAGACTCCTGCGAATTGCCGCAATGATTTTAGACGCCGACCAGACTGTCACCAAAATCCCAATTGACAAACTACTGCTGCTGCCACTAGACAGAAATGAAACTAAAATCGGCTTAAACGTCTGGTAGACATTACTAGGAATAACTTCCTGAGCGTACGCTAAAATCTGTCCAGACTTCAAATCAAACCGGGCTATGAGGTTTCCGGCAATCAAGATTATCGGGGCAATCGACATTAACGCGTAGTAGGCCAGCACAATCGCATTATTGCTGACATTGGCTTGTCCATACCGCCGAATAATAATTTCCAGGCTTTTCGTAATTTTAGGGTAACGGGCTTTTAAATTCATTCATTTATCCTCAACGCTCACTTATAGTATTTACAATTATACAATGGAATGCCGCGGGAAACACCTTTTATACTAGGATTAGTGCTTTCGGCGAATAGACTAGTCGGTCCAATCAGATCAATTGATGGCAATACCTGGCCGCTGACGAGTAAAATCCGCTTATCTCCCAGCCGTCAGCCACTTTGACAAAATCAAGTAGCTGCCTAGACGCTCAGTAGTACTGGGCCCATCCAAATTTTAACGCAAAAAAATAACCGGTATTGATACCCCCGCGGCATCCATATCCGGCTCTTTCACATCTTTACGGAAGAAATGAAAATTTTTATCACTATGTCAGTGCTTAATATTACACTGTTTATACAAAAATGTAAATAAATTAATGTGTACCAATTTTTTTCATAATCGCTTGTAAGATGTATTCCGCAGCATGACCATCGCCATAAGGATTTTTAGCGTCTGCCATCCGTTGGTACGCTGCGGAATCATCTAACAGGCTGGTCATTGCTGCCGCAACCTGCTGACCATCAGTGCCGACTAATCGTAACGTCCCCGCGGTGACCCCTTCCGGTCGTTCAGTAGTATCACGCAATACGAGCACCGGTTTATTCAGTGACGGGGCCTCTTCCTGCACCCCACCCGAATCCGTCATAATGAAGTAACTGCGCGCCGCCATGTTGTGAAAATCAAGCACGTCGAGCGGGTCAATGAGGTGAATGCGATCGGTATGGCCGAGGATACGTTTGGCGACTGTCTGCACTGCCGGACTCAAGTGTACTGGGTAGACCACTTCGACATCGGGATGCTGAGCAACCACTCGTTTGATGGCGACAAAGACCGCTTCCATCGGGGCGCCCTGATTCTCACGCCGATGCATCGTGAGTAAGATCATCCGGTGCCCAGGCTGAATCAAATCAAGCGCAGCGTGTTGATAGTCCATCGAAACCGTCTGTTTTAAGGCATCGATGGCCGTATTGCCCGTTACCGTGATGGCCGTATCCGGATGGTTTTCCTTTAATAGATTCTGCCGACTTAATTCGGTCGGTGCAAAGTACATGTCGGCCAGCACGTCGG
Organism: Lactiplantibacillus sp. C232; assembly: GCF_023806725.1. Classification (NCBI taxonomy): domain Bacteria; kingdom Bacillati; phylum Bacillota; class Bacilli; order Lactobacillales; family Lactobacillaceae; genus Lactiplantibacillus; species Lactiplantibacillus sp. C232. Next base: position 56,239 of record NZ_JAMSKZ010000008.1, on the reverse strand, counting down.
TCAGCTGCCGATTCATCTCTTCAGGATATGGCGAGTACTTCTGCCATGTCCGCAACCCCGCTTCCACGTGTCCGACTGGGATTTGATGATAGAAAGCACTCACACTAGCTGCAAACGTCGTGGTTGTATCGCCATGCACCAGCACGATATCAGGCTTGACTGTATCCATAATTGCATCTAGCTTCGTCAGTACCCGGCTGGTGATACCAGCTAACGTCTGATTAGGCTTCATGATATTCAAATCATAGTCCGGCGTAATGTGAAAAATCGTGAGCACCTGGTCTAACATCTCGCGGTGTTGAGCCGTCACCACCGTTACCGGTTCAAATTGTGGCTGTTGCTGCAACTGCAACACGATGGGCGCCATCTTAATTGCTTCTGGCCGCGTGCCGAAAATCGTCATTACCTTAATTGGTTTTGTCATTAACTTTCACCTGCATCATTTAGTTTCTAATCTCATCATAGCGTTAGTTACGTCGTGGCGCCATCATTTCGAGTAAAAGTTTAGTTATTTTCAAGGATTCAGCCAAACGGACGGGTAAGCAAAAACACCACCTTGATTGCAGGCACACGTTCTCCCGCAATTAAGATGATGTTCAGCCCGTACCGTTTCTAAAAAGGTACCGTCTTCAATAAAATATCACGAATCTTATACGCTACCTGGTTGTCACCACCAAAAACACCCTGATTTTCAAATAAGACTAAGGCGACTTTGGCATTTCGCGACCCCATATAGTAGCTATGAAAATTATTGTCATTGCCACCCACTCGAATCAACTGGCCTGCCTGGTAATAAACGCCTGCCGAATATTTAATTTGAAAATTATCCGCAAGTGACTTTAAACCGGCTTCGCCAACTAGCTGGCCGCTTTGAAGCCCATACATAAATTTATAATAATCCCCCACACTCATATATAGACTACCACAGCCTAATTCACTAGATTGTAACGGCTTAGAAATGATGCCACTCTGACCAAACCCATTAGCCAAGCGATACGAAGTCGGGTTGATCACATTGCCCGGAATATCGTTATATTCATAGGTATGTTTTAATCCCAATGGCCGAATGATGTCATTAGTCAAAGCCGCCTGATAGGATTTATGCGTCACTTTGCGAATAACCCCTGCCAATAAGGTAAAGTTCGCGTTGGAATAGGCATAAGCATGATTATTCGTCGACCGTAAATGTTGCAGTGTAAAGTTCAGCCGCGCCGTCTCCGTTGGTAAAATCGTCTTTGGTGTTATCTCAGTCATCCGAATACCGGAACGATGGTCTAATAGTTCACGTATCGTAATCTGGTTGGCGTACGGAATTTCCGGGTAAAAGTGACTCAGCTTCGTTGTCAGACTCAGCTTACCTTGATTGATCAGTTTTTGAACCATCACGCCAGTCACAGCTTTTTGTAATGACGCTAATGGATAAGCCTCCGTCGCAGTATTGCGGACTTGATTGGCATCATCCGCATAACCATACGTTCGAACCCGGACCCCCGCCGGACCGTTCGTGGTCAGTAATAGTGTCCCCATAATATGATGACTTTTGATCAACTGATCGATTTGCTTGATTGCCTGGGCCTCAGTAAGCTGGCCGGGCTTCACTTTAGGCTTAGTCGTCGTTTGCTTTTTCGTCGCGGATTTGATTTTTGACGCTGCCTGCTGTACTTTAATTGTCTTTGGTGTCACTTGCTGTGCTCCTTGACCTAATTGCTGTGATCCCCACACACCCACGCCAATCAACCCCAGTAAGATTGGCAATAAACTTAATAACCAACGCCGTTTGTTCATCATGATCCCCCCTGTTCCTGATGAGTCGCCCGTCAAATCTGACTTGACTACTATTTAATTGCCCCAAGCATACGCCCTCACTTCTGACTTTGCATTAAAATGCGAATTATTGTTAGTCCGCCGAACCAAATCGCAAGCGCTATCAACAGCACGGTTTTACCACAATCACTAAAAATTCATCAAAATTTAGTTAATTTAACTCGTGCAATTTCCGAACGTGACCATTAAAATGAAGATTATAGTTAACTTATTCAAGGAAGGATGATCATATTGAGTCAAGCAACCGATTATGTCCAACATGTTTACCAAGTCATTGAACACCGTGATCCGAACCAAACCGAATTTTTAGAGGCCATCAACGACGTCTTCAAAACGATCACGCCAGTCCTCGAACAACATCCAGAATATATCGAAGCCAATGTTTTGGAACGTTTGACCGAACCAGAACGGATTATTCAATTCCGGGTTCCTTGGCTCGACGATGCTGGTCATGCACGAGTCAACCGTGGGTTCCGAGTACAATTTAACTCAGCAATCGGTCCTTACAAGGGCGGCTTACGGTTACACCCATCCGTTAATCTGAGTATCGTCAAATTCTTGGGCTTTGAACAGATCTTCAAAAATGCCCTGACCGGCCTACCAATTGGCGGTGGTAAAGGGGGCGCTGATTTCGACCCTAAGGGCAAATCAGACAACGAAATTATGCGCTTCTGTCAGAGTTTCATGACCGAACTGAGCAAGTACATTGGTCTCGATACTGACGTTCCTGCTGGTGATATCGGTGTTGGTGGCCGCGAAATCGGCTTTTTATACGGCCAATACAAGCGACTCCGGGGCGCTGACCGCGGCGTACTCACCGGTAAAGGATTGAACTATGGCGGTTCGTTAGCCCGGACTGAAGCTACCGGTTATGGTCTCGCCTACTATACCAACGAAATGCTCAAGGCCAACCAGCTTTCCTTCCCTGGTCAACGCGTTGCCATCTCTGGCGCTGGTAATGTCGCCATCTACGCGATTCAAAAAGTTGAAGAACTCGGCGGCAAGGTGATTACCTGCTCCGACTCAAACGGTTACGTTATTGACGAAAACGGTATCGACTTCAAGATCGTTAAGCAGATCAAAGAAGTTGAACGCGGTCGCATCAAGGACTACGCCGACCGTGTGGCCAGTGCCAGCTATTACGAAGGTTCCGTCTGGGATGCCCAAGTAGCCTATGATATCGCACTACCTTGCGCGACCCAAAACGAAATCAGCGGTGATCAAGCTAAAAACTTGATTGCCAATGGTGCCAAGGTCGTTGCCGAAGGAGCTAACATGCCAAGCAGTCCAGAAGCCATTGCGGCATACCAAGCTGCCAGCTTGCTATATGGTCCGGCCAAAGCTGCCAATGCTGGTGGCGTTGCCGTTTCCGCCCTTGAAATGAGCCAAAATAGTATGCGTTTGAGCTGGACTTTTGAAGAAGTCGATAATCGCCTCAAGCAAATCATGCAAGATATCTTTGCACACTCCGTTGCCGCTGCCGACGAATACCACGTTAGCGGTGATTACCTGAGTGGTGCTAACATTGCTGGCTTCACAAAAGTTGCTGACGCCATGTTAGCGCAAGGCTTAGTTTAAGCCAACTACATTTAATCGCATCAAAAAAACGGATTGTCATTATCGACGTCCGTTTTTCATTATTATTAATCATAAAATCAAGTTAAACCTTATCAGCCGGATAACCCGTGTGGGCAACCAGTTGCGCATAGGTTTCATGTAACGTCACGGCCGCGACCCGCCAGCCGACCTTCAAAAGCGGAATCAACCGCAGTGGGTCTTCTACCGGCACTTGATGTTCATGGGCGAACTTACAAATCGCCGGTAAAACTTCCATATCAGAATTAGCAAAATAATAATTACCGCTATCAGTCAGCACAAAGATCGTCGCCCGAAATGCGTGGCGTGGGTCGAGTCCTTCCGTTACGTGACACCGAATCGCACCGATCTGAATTCGCCGCACCGCACTCAGTGGCATTTCACCCAGATTGCGTCCTTCTGGTGACCACAAAACGACCTTTGTCGGGGTCAGTTCGACCATTGCGTACTTCTCGCTCGACGTCCCCGATAAGCGCCGTAACCAGTTACGTTCTGGTTTTGGCTTTGGATACTCCTGTCCCTGAATCTCAAAATGAAATGGAACCACGCACTTTTGCGCCCGCTCAATGGCCCGATAATGACCCGCAATTTGATGGTTCGTAAAAACAGATGCCATTGGTTTAAACATAACACTCACCCCTCTCACCGTCAGTATACGCTTTCATGTGACAATTTACAGTGATTTCATCACGACAGTTTTCATTTTTTGTCGCAGTGTTCGGCTGAAAATAAGATAAAAATAGCGGCCAAATTACAGCGTAACTTGGCCACCACGATACTTACCAGCTTGGCTCAAACTATGTGTCAATATTCACTGCCCCTATGTGTGCTGACCGACTTGCGGTCACCCCCGCTTTGAACCATTCCGATAAGCCTGGATCAAAGTAATAATTGCTGAAGTCACCAATCAGACCTTCTGACCTCGTCATTGCAACCGCAGTTGCCTAGTCAACTCTGACCATCATTATTATAGCACCTTTGTTAACGGTTACACAACGCTAGAACTCATTCCTTAAGTCATCAAAAAAAGCTTGCCAGTTTGACAAGCTCTTGGATTACGCTTATTCAGCATCATTGGGCTGGCTATCATCAAAGTCAGCTGGCATGATGGCAAAGTTGCTAGCTTCAGTTGACAATAATGCTGCATAGGCCCGGACTTTGGCAGACAACGCTGGAATGATGGCACCATTCAAATTGTTCAACATTTCTTGTTCGTCGTCTTCAATTGATTTGTTGTCAGATTGACGTTCAATAATTCCCACCATCTCACCACTTAGGCGTACAATCGCAAAAACGGTCGCGGATAAGTCGAACATTTCTTCTTTATAGGTCACTTGTAATTGAGCCTGCACAACGTCATCGCCAAACGTCTTCTTAACATCTGGATTGGCGGTCGTATAGCTGAATTGCCCCTGACCAGGATTGTCATCGTCTTCAGAACGATCATAAACGATTTGGAAATGTAAGTCTTGGATTGCTGAGTTTAAGATTTCAATATTCATTTAGCCAAACTCCCTTTTATATATTACTCCCACCATAAAGGAAAACTTGGCAAAATACAATCAAATTTGCCGGCTTTTTGTGAATAATCCGTTAATATGCCGTTAACGTTTTGTAAAGTCAGTAACGGACCTTAGGTTGACGCTGACTCGAATTACTTATACACTAAATAAGGATTTTAGTTAAGGGGGGCGTTCTATCATGTCGATCCACCGAGGATTACCAGTGCTCGTCATCCTGGCCGTCTGTGGCGGTTTACTGACCCTGCCGGCAACCAATGCACAAGCCTTGCGAGTTCGGGGAACCCGTGTCACAATGCGAGTCAAGCACCGGGCGAAGCCGTCGAAGCACCACTACTCGAAACGGTCAGCCCGCTCACACAACGCCAGGCATCATCATTAATTTATTGCAAATCTAACTAAAAAACGATTAGCGTCTCGTAACCGGGACGCTAATCGTTTTTGTCGTTCTATTCACTGCATGTATAACTTTCTTAACCAGATCGCTCACCAGTGTTGTCTTAACAGCAGTATCACTGCCACACAACGTAACTAATTTTGTACCCGTTGTGCGTTTTTTTGACGAACCTTGTCAGGCATCGTTTCAGCCAGTAAGTACTGTCGAATCAGGCTGACGATTTGCTTATTCTGTGGTAGATCAGAGTGCGCCGTATTCGCCCCCGTTACAGTAATCTCCGTAAAATGCTTGACCTGATCTTGAAAGATGTACTTACCGTAGTTAACGCTGTTATACGGCACCGTCCCATCACTGGTATAGTTTTCCGTCCCCGCAATCGAGTAAACGGTTAACGATTCCGGCAAACCAGTCCGATAACGGTAAAGTTCCTTGAACATGCTCGTCTTGGCGGTCGTACTTGTCGATTCCATATTGTACGGCGAGGCAATCGTCATTAACCGGTCAATATGAACCTTCGGACTTTCCTTTAGATAGCGCTCTAAAAAGAGGGTCCAAATGAGGCCACCATTGGAATGACCTAGCGCATAAAAGTGATTAAAGTGATACGTTTTGACCAACGCCTTGAATGCCGTATTCAACCAGACAGCTTGCTTATCAATATTAGCTTTACCATCACGATTATTCGCGAAGCCAATCACGATGAACGGCTCATTATCATTAGCAGCAATCGAACCACTATACTTAATTGTCCCATCCGTCTGAACTGTCAGCTTCAATACACTGTGTTTTTTCGGCGTTTCCTTCCCCAACTCGGTAATCAAACTATCAAACCGGTTCTGTGACGCACTCGATCCGGGGACCATAATAACTGGTGCCATCCGCGTCCGACCAGTGTTTTTCAGCGTCTTGATATTCGCTTTACTCCACGTGTAGGCCGGCCAACAGATCCCGACTAACAAACCGATTCCAAGAAGCCACCGCCACCAATATCGTTTAAGCATCCGCCTTCGCCTCCTCCTCAACCTGGTTTGCCAATAGGACAAATGGCAAGTAGATTGCTGTGGCTACCGCTATATTGATCAGACTAACGATGAAGGCCCGCCAGTCGCCACCAGTTCCCAGCCAACCGGTCAAGAAGCCCGGCATCGTTCTACCAACCGGATAAACGACCGGCGGCATCCATTGAAGCTTCAACGCGCACCACGTGATGACCATGCTAGCCAGTGGCGCTAATAGAAACGGAATCGCTAAAATCGGACTATAAGCAATCGGTAAGCCGACGAGCAACGGTTGGTTGATATTAAACAGTACTGGCAAGGCACTGGTCTTGGCCACCGTTCGATAATTACGGTTACGTGAACGCCACAAAATTGCAATCAATAACGCTAACGTCATTCCGGGACCACCTACGTTCGCAAACGCATCAAATAACGTATGGAGCGTTACTGGATTTGGCGCGCCCCACGCCGAACCGTGTTGCAACGCATATTCCAAATTTTGAACCGTACTCGTAGTACTGTTACCACTAAAGTCAACCGGACCGATAATCCCAATTAACCAGTATAAATTGCTGAGTGATGCCACGCCAATTATCGCTAGTAGCGACGCCCCCGGATTACTGAATGGTAAGGTGAAGACCGCGTAAAACAGGCCGTTTAATCCCCCTTTACTGACAAAACTAATACCATACCCGATGGCACTGAACACCAGCAAAGCAGCGACTATCGGTAACCAGTTCGCGTGTGCCCGCGCTAGCAAGTGCGTCTGGGTCTCGATCTCCTGGTGGATGTGTGGATACCGTGTCAAATGACTGAACAACCAACCAGTCAACAGGCCCACCAATAGTGCGAGGAAGATGCCCTGAGTTCCCAAATTATCTTCTAAAAACCGACTGCCAGCAGGCTGACCCTGGGTACTAAAAAAATTATAATTGATATTAAGCATGATAAAACTAATTGCCGCCGTCAATCCCGCTAACAAATTATCACGCTGAGCACTCCGCGCGACAAAATTAGCGGCTGAAAAAGCCGCAATCACGGCAAGAATGCCGTTGATACTCAGATTAAGCATCGTCGTGTAAGCTGCCAAATATTTAAAACCCGGCAGCCAATGACTGAGATAATAAATATGATTCAAAAAACCATTGCGCTGAAAGATTGCCTGGTTCATAAAACTAACGTACGCCCCAACTAATGCGAATGGAAAAAGCAGCGTTAACGTATCACGTAAGGCGCGCCAATAACGTTGCCGCTCAACGACCCGTTCAAAGGTCAATAGGCTGTTCTGTACATGCTTTAACATACCTAACCCCCAAAAGAAATTTACTGTCTATAATATACGCTAGTTCATCGACCCTGCCCACTAGGTGCGTTTAATTTTATTGCCCAACACTAATCCATTATAATTATCGTAAAGATAACTGGAGGTGGTTATAATGCCAAGCCGTTACACAAATATTTTAGTACCCGTTGACAGTTCCGATGCTGCACAAGCCGCTTTTACTGAAGCGGTCAACATTGCCCAGCGGCACCAAGCAAACCTGACTGCGCTCTACGTGGTGGATGACAGCGCCTACCACACCCCCGCACTCGACCCGGTTCTATCTGAATTACTAGACGCGGAAGCCGCTCACGCAAAGGATGCCATGCGGCAGCGACAACAATTCGTCGCCACCACGTCCGCACCGAATTTAAAAACTGAAATCAGCTACGGGATTCCAAAACACACCATTGAGGACTATGCCAAGCAACATCCCGAAATTGACTTGATCGTGCTCGGCGCCACTGGTACCAACTCGCCCCATCGCGTAGCCGTTGGTTCAACGACCAGCTACGTCGTGGATCACGCCCCTTGCAACGTCATCGTCATTCGTTAATCGCAACGCCCGCTACTAGTCATTTGGACTGGTAGCGGGCGTTTAGACTAATACAGTATTCATTTCGATTTCATATCATTTGTGGCTACTTAAACCCAAAGCACCGTTTCAAGGTAACGTCACTAAAACGCTGCCCTGAAACGGTGCTTTCTAATATTCAACTGACCCCACCCGGACTCGAACCGGGATCAACCGCTTAGGAGGCGGGTGCCCTATCCAGTTGTGCTATGAGGCCATTAACAATCCGTAAAATATCATCTCACGGATTGTGCATTTTGGCAATTACTGATTGCTAAAGCGATCACGATTTTTCTTGCGCATCCCTTTTTTCTTAGAATGCTTATTGTGACCTTTCTTCTTTTTAGGTGTTGCCGCAGCGGGCCGCTTCCGGCTCGTCTCCACTCGCTTAACCTCATCTGGGTGACCAGCACTCACGACCCGGTGCCGACCGTTAGCCGCGTTGCCAGCCGTTTCTGGATGGTCGAACGTTAACGGTGGAACAACTTTATCTGGTTTCGTATCAACAATATGATAATCGACCAAGTAACCCGGCTTGATTTCATAGTCAGTCGTCGCCATCAGCTTCTTAAAGTCGCGGACATCATGGTCGTCACCGAACGTCAAGACTAGTCCATCAGCACCCATGCGGCCTGTCCGACCACTCCGGTGAATATAAGTCGTGACATCTTTAGGTAGCTGATAGTTGATCACAGCTGGCAATTCAGGCACGTCTAGACCCCGAGCCGCCAAATCAGTGGTCAACAACAGCCCGACTTTGCCTTGCCGGAATAACCGCAACGCTTTTTCACGTTCAACCTGACGTTGATTACTGGTCAAGGCAACGTAACTCACGTGCTGGTGTCGTAATTCTAAGGCGACATGTTGGAGTTCCTGCATCTTATTGAAGAAAACGAGGGCCCGCATATGGTCAACACGACTAATCCGTTTCAGTAAGTCCACCCGGTGCCGATTACCCACTTGCATCGTCCGGTGCCGAACCACCCCCTGGGTCTGATCAATGGCCCGCACATCGATTTTTTCAACATGCTGACCAAACCAGCGTGGCAACTCATCTAAAATTTTAGTTTCGGTTGCTGAGAAGAAGCCTAATTGTAACGTTTCAGCAAATGTAGCGTCGAGAATTTCACGAATCTGATCCAAGGTTTCATCTGTCAGTAATTCATCGGCTTCGTCGACGATCATCATCTTCAAATGCCCAAGCTTGATCTTACCATCCGCAATCAGGTTAGTAATCCGCCCCGGCGTCCCAACAATTACTTCAGGATGCTTTTTGAGCTTTTCCATCTGCCGCTTAACGTTAGCCCCCCCCGTAATCGCGAGGACTTTGGCATCGATCAACTGGCCCCACTCGCGCACCACGTTGGTTGTTTGCATTGCGAGTTCTTGTGATGGCGCTAAGATCAGTGCCTGCGTACCTTCTCCGACCCGCAACGCTTCGAGCATTGGCCACGTAAACGCTAGGGTCTTACCAGACCCCGTTGGTGCGAGTCCTAACACCGATTGACCAGCTGCAAGTGGCTCGGCCACTGCCGTTTGAATCGGCGACAACTCGGTGAACCCCGCCGCCGCAAATTTAGTTTTAAATACGTCTAACATAGTGCCTCATTTCTATTTATCGGTATCAGGGGCTTCACCCGTAAAATATAGGTGCCCTGACTGCCGCAAATTAAATAATAGTTTATTAACATTTCGACTAAGTTGCCGCCAAGCTAAGTATTCCGTCTGGTGATTGCTTGGGTCATTGATAACGGTTGCGAAGTCGCGCGCCTCGGCCAGCATTGGATTGGTATCGGGTTGCGCCCCAATCGCATGATCCTGACCATCCTTATCTTGATAAGTGATTTGTCCAAGTTCAGCAGGATTATCCATCACAATAGCGTCGCGCAGACCGTTGATTTCAGATGGCAAGAACGAATTACTAGTCTTACCAACGTTCAAGGTCACCGTAAAGTCAGCGTAGCGTAAAATAGCCACACCCTTACCGTCAACGCCCGTTCGAATCAAGGTTGGGTAGTAAGCCACCTCTTCCGGCATGCCGAACCAGCCGACCGCATCGTAGGCCAGGTACACACCTAAATCCTGAAGCGCCCCACCGGCAAAGTTCAACGAGAAGATATTCGGTTCTTCACCAGCCAAGACGGCGTCATACCGTGACGAGTACTTCATGTAAGTCAACGTCGCACCCTGAACTAAGGATAACTTTTTAATCTGATCCTTGACGCGTTGGAAATTAACTTCGTGAATCTGGCGTGCTGCTTCAAATAATAGGACATCAGGGTGAGCCTTTAAAACGGCATCTAACTGTTCAAATTCTTGTTGGTTCGCCACGGCTGGCTTCTCGACGATGACGTGCTTACCATAGGCGATTGCTTGTTTAGCCTGGGCAAAATGCAGACTGTTTGGTGATGCAATGTAGACCGTATCAAAACTACCCCGACTGAAAAATGCATCTAAATCCGTAAAAGTCTCATCGGCATGATTCTTGGCGGCAAAAGCCTTCGCGGTCTCAGCATGGCGGGAATAAACACTCGTCAATTGCCATTCACCAGAGGCAGCGGGAGCATCAATAAATTGTTGTGTAATCCAATTCGTTCCGATAATTCCTAATTTTAACATCGATTTGACTCCTCTCAACGGCGCTAGTCAACCAGTCGTGATTGGTGGCGCTTACTCGTGCGTTTAGTTTATAATTCTATTTTACCAGTTTTCGCCGTTAAGTTGGGCCATAAGGATCAAAAGTCACCCGCTATTTTGCGCATAAAAAAAGAGCCGCCACACGGGCAGCCCTTTTAAAAGCTAAGCTTATTGAGGAACAACGTTAGCAGCTTGTGGGCCACGATCGCTTGATTCTTCATCAAAGGTAACTTTTTGGCCTTCTTCTAAGGTCTTGAAACCGTCAGTTTGGATAGCTGAGAAGTGAACGAATACATCGTTGCCATCTTCACCAGTAATAAAGCCATAACCCTTATCAGCATTGAACCATTTTACAGTACCATTTTTCATGAACTAAATCCTCCTAGGATATAAAAATAAAAAGTAACTAACACATGTTATTAACACCTATAAAGAATTTACGGTAACACAATTAAATGATACTTTAAAACTTCACATAAATGCCAATCACATTATATAGATTAACACACTCACCCAGTAATTTCCAATCAGAACACAAATTAATTCAAAAAAATTAGTTACCGCCCTTCCGAAATTGATAAAATATTACGTTCATTACCCGCAGGTAACAGTGACATAAAGGCTTTAATAAGAATCCACTTATTACGTGACGTTAACGCCGTTTTAGTGGTATATTTTAATTATAGATTTATTCAGAAAGAAGGTTGATCCAGTGAAGCGGCGTGGCGCAATATTATTTGGTTTATCATTACTTGCAGGACTTTCTAGTACACTACTCCACAAACGGCACCCTAGTACGATCGCTGACGGTGACTTAGCGGTTTTCTACGCGGGAACTTGGACCTATCGTGATGAGGCTCATCACCGGGACCACACGTTGGAGATTGATCCCAACATGATGATTCGCATCGACGGGCGCTCGGTACCAGCCACCGTCGAATCCATCTCATCGAGTGCGCTCGTCTTACTTGATCAATATGGATTTCACCTTGAGGTGCGGGCTAATGAGCAACGACCTGTAACCCTCTTTGACGAAGCCGATGATCGCAGTTATGTCATCTTATCGCCAAATACCTAATGACGCTAGTGACGTCCTAAGGATTTTAATAGGTCGCCATCAAAATAAGTCGCAAGTTCAAGAAGAGTCTTGAACTTGCGACTTATTTTTAGTCAGCCTAGCAGCTAATAAGCTGTTAATTTAATTTGTGAAATAAGTTATTCAAGGATTAGGCCTTAATTTAAGCCCTGCGCCACAACTTTATTGTACGCTGTCACACTACCGTTGAATAGAATTCCAGCGAACTCTTGACGAGTCCCGTTCTGGCGGTAAACGGCGCGATCGGAATAATGCATAAACATCACTCGTTGTCCCTGTTGGTGGGTCTTCGCCGTGTCCAGCCATAAGTCAGTGTCTTTTAGTGCGGGCTTAACGATCTGCTTGGCAACTGCGGGCGTTGACCATACGACGCAGGAGCGATTATAATCCTGGTTCAACGTGGTCACTAATGCCTTAAGCTTGGCACGACTTTTTCGAACCGCAATCGTCTGGTCCGTGTAGTCACCGTAGTATTGCACTTGAATCGCAATTGGTAAATTGCCGATGCTATCCCCGACCGTTTTCTCGAAATAGGCCGCTTGGGCCGCAGCAGTCGATGAAAAACTAAACGTATGGATTACGCCAACACCTAAACTTGTGCCAACGATTCGTTCATAATTGCTTGCAAAGTTATCATCCGTATAACTAGCTCCTTGAGTAGCGTGTAAATAGACAAACTTGAGCCCATCATTTTGCAAGGCCGCAAAATCTAAATAACCGTCATTTTGTGACACAGCAACCCCACGGACATCAAACCCACTCACGACAGCGTCACTACGCCAACGTAACCAAGCCAAGCCGCCCCAAACGCTGCCAATGATTATTAATAGAACTAATAACCAGCCCAGTCGATAACGCCACCGCGCCCACCGCGTTTTTGCGTATACTGGTCGATAATGTTGCCGCTTTGTCATCTCATCAATCCTTTGCCTACAGCATTAAAGCTCCGTTCGTGTTTGACTAATGGCCTCGCGAACCCGGCCAAGACTTTCTGCCATTTCGATATTGCCATGAACAGCAGTCATCAAGAAGAGACTATCGATAATACTCATCTGGGCAATCAACGAAGTCAGCCCTTCCGAACGATAGTTAATTTCTTCTGCAACTGAAATAAAGGCAACGGTACTGTCCTTAGCCAGGGGCGAGTTACCGAAGCTAGTTAACGCGATCACTGGCACACTTTGTGAAGTCAGGGTAGCCAGCACTTGTAGTGTTTGCTGATTACGCCCGGTATGTGAGATAACCACTGCCACGTCGCTGGCATTCATCTGAGCCGCTTGCATCAGTTGCATATCATAGTCACTATTATGGGCACACGGAATACCGGTGCGCACAAACTTATGATACCCATCTAAGGCAGCGACTGCGGAGCCCCCGAGACCATAAAAGCCAATCGAGCGAGCATTCAGCAATAATTCCACCGCCCGCTTGAGATCTGCTTCCGTCATTACCTGACTTGTCTGATCTAGCGAACTACGAATACTATTGAATGTTGATTCCGCAATTCCTTTGAAAGTCGTTTGTTTTTCGACATCTTGAAAAGCTTCCGCATTAGTTTGTTCAATCGGTTCGGCCGCCGTTAGTTCACGTGAGAAGTCACGGAAGCTACTAAAACTAATCCGTTTGACAAACCGTGAAACCGTGGCCGTTGAAACGCCAACCGCGGCAGCCAAGTCTGAAATCGACTGAGCCGCCGTTTTAATTGGGTCGGCAATAATATAGTCAGCAATCTTGCGGTCCGTCACACTTAAATTCGGATAATAAGACCGAATTAAAGTCAGGACCCGATTGCGATGTACTGGTGATTGTGTGGACATTTCGGCCACCTCCATGACCAAATTTTACCACAATTCTTAATAACACCCTAAACTTCCTCACAGGTGCCACCGTCACAAACTCTTGAACACTGTCCAGTCCACAACGACTGAACCTCGTTGCCGCTCATTCGACAGTCCCCGTCGATACTAAGCCCTTACGAGTCTGTTTCGGCTTATCCAACATGTAAGTTCTAATCAACGTGACAATTTGCGCATTTTGAGGTAAATCGGAGTGCTGGGCATTCGTACCAGTAACCGTAATCTCTGTAAAATGCTTGACTTGCCCTTGATAGATATACTTGCCAGCCTCGACACTCCGCGCTGGAACAAGACCGTCTGAATCATAGTTTTCGGTACCTGCGACCGAATACATTGTCGCTGACTTAGGCAATCGATCGCGGTACTTAATAAAGTCAGCTAACATTTGTGTCTTATGATTCAAATTAGCTTCTGAGAAATTGTAAGGTGAGCCAATGGTCATAATTCGTTTGACCTTAATATCGTCGCGATTAAAATAGTGTTCAAAGTAGTACGTATAAATCAGACCACCATTCGAGTGACCAATTGCTTTGAAATTATTGAATTGATACTTGGCAGCCAACTTCTTAAAGGCCAGTGAGAACCAACGGGCCTGATGCTTAATATTATCATAGCCGTCACGATTATTTTGAAAGCCAACGACGATGATTGGCTCGTTATCACGGGCACGCAACGACCCCGTCATTTTAATCGTATCATCCGTCATCACGGTCAGCTTAATTAAACTATGCCGACGATGATCAGCCTTATTAAGTTGCTTGACTAAGGTGTCAAACCGATTCTGAGTCGCACTACTGCCGGGAATCATAATAATTGGTGACATCTGCGAATCATGGCGTCCTGCCATCGCAGCCACGTTGGTTTTCGTCCACTGGTATGAGGGCTGAATCAAAAAGCCCAGAAATAGTAAGCCTAATACAAGCACTAACAGACTTCGCCGCCGTCGCTGCCAATTAGGTCGATTATACATGCTTAGCACCCCCCACTTGTGCTTGCGCCGCCTGCACAATGGTTTCCGCCAACCGCATGAACGGCAAATAGATCACCACTGATAGTGCCAAATCAACGATACCAAGTAAAAGTGCCACCACGTTACCGTTAGTGCCGATAAAGGCAATCAACGGTCCCGGCGTACCCACGGGAACCGGATAAACCACGGGTGGAATCCAATGAAACCCAATTGCCAGCGCCGCCAGTCCCATATTTACGACAGGCGCAAGCACAAATGGTATTAGATAGATTGGATTATATAGAACTGGTAAGCCTGTCAGTAGCGGTCCATTACTATTAAAGAGCGCAGGTAATAGACTCCACCGCGCGACTACGTGGTAGTTATGATTGTTGCTACCGATATAAATGGCAATCACTAAGGCCAGCAACATCCCCGTTCCGCCAAACGTCCCAAATGCGTGATACAACGTGTTGGCCGTATACGGATACGGCACGTGATACGCCGAGTGATGTGTGAGTGCATAATTCAAATTGGCCGTCATTGTCGCACTGTTAGTCACCAAGCGTTCTTGGTACGGACCAGCTAGTCCAAGAATTTCTAACAACAGCGTCACAACTGCCATGCCAAAGGTCAGCCACAGACTGTGACTAGTCGTTGCGTACTTTTGAAATGCCGACCAACTTTCAGCAGAGTACGTAATAATCATCAGCCAGTTCAAAGCGAGGCTCACTAGCACGGCCAATACTAGTATTAAGGCCATTGGAAGTAGTGAACTGAAAGTCCGTGTCAAGATATCGGCCGTATGCGGACTACTTTGTGCCGGAACCGGCTTGCTGAACCATTTGAAGAGCAGGCCGGTCAAACCACCCACAATCAATGCGCCCGTTAGACCGTTAGTCCCGATCAATAAAGTGTTAAAAACACCAATTTGATTTTGATTCGTATACTGATAAGCCACGATCAATAGCGCAATCGCGGCGGTCAATCCCGCTAGTTGGTCATCGCGCTGATTGAGTTTGGCATGGTATTTTGCCGCACCAAATGCTGCTACTACGGCCACACCGTTGAGCGTCAAGGTTGTTAAACTATCAAACGGATAGTGTAAGTAACGATAGTATGGGACCCATTTTGACAGGTGAAAGATACTGGCAATAAACCCCGTTTTCGTCAACACGGTCAGTTGAATGATTTGACTGAACGTCCCAATCAAAATGAATGGGAACGTCAACATCAAGGTCCGTTGAATAATCCGATAGAAGTTAGTTTGCCGAAAACGCAACAAGCGCGGCACTAACCGTTGAATTAACCGTTGTTCATCAAGCCACACAATACCGCCCCCATTCCGGTAATCTACTGAACTTCATTATAAGCCGTTTTAGACGCTGCTGCCTATTAAAATCTGTTATAAATTTACATGCTATGCTGGTATCAACCATACTTATATCGGATTGTTAATTTAATCTGACTGGTCAACAACGGTGTGGCTTACGCTGAGACAGCAATCTGATTACACCAAAAAAGGCCACGCCGTAATTGCAGCGTGGCCCCGTCACCTAAATTTGATCGATTATCGCCAATTGATCTTGCTGAGAACGCGTTTTCCTAAGCCATTTTGCAGAACAATGAACACCGGATACGCACTGATCATCAGTGGTAGGTAAATCACAGCTAACGACCAATCTAATAGGTTAACCAATGAGAAAATTCGGCCGGCAAACAAAAAGACTAGGACGAACAGTGTTGCCATTAACACGACTAACCCAATTTTGAACCGGTTCAACGGCCGGGCTGCAATCAATAACGCATTTAAACTAAAGATCCCGGTCATCAACACACTCAACGTCGCGGTCGTTTCGAAATTCAGCTGGAACTTATTACCTAACACCATGATGACCATGATATAGCCGACCACGCAGATCGCCGCGGGAACGGCAATCTCCATCACCTGTTTCATAAAGCGCCCGGTAATTCGCGTATAATCAGGCTGTAACGCCAAGAAAAAGGTTGGAATACCAACCATCAACGATGAAATCGGTGTTAATTGGATGGGCTCAAACGGGTAGCTGTGGCTCATGAAGATAAAAATCAACGTCAGAGCGACCGAATACATCGTCTTAATCAAGTAGAGTGCGGCGACCCGTTCAATATTATTGATAACGCGGCGACCCTCGTTCAGCACTTGCACCATCGCATCAAAGTTCGAATCGATTAAGACAAAATCAGCCAAACTCTTCGTGGCTTCACTCCCACTCGCCATCGCGATACTACAATCCGCCTGTTTCAGCGCCAACAAATCATTAACGCCGTCACCAGTCATCGCTACGGTATGGCCGTTGCGCTGATAGGCTTTAATTAGTTGCTCTTTTTGTTGCGGCGTCACTCGACCGAACACCGTATAATTTGTCACTAGCTGATCATAGTCGGGGGTAGTCCCCACTTGACTCATATCAACCAGCCGATCAGCGTCCTTGATCTCAGCCCGTTGTGCAATACTGGCGACCGTCACCGGATTATCACCAGAAATAACTTTTAGGGCGACGTCTTGATTAGCAAAAAAACCAAACGTCGTCTTAGCGTGTGGCCGCAACTCATCCGTAATCAGAATTAATCCCAAAGTCATCGGTCGAGTCGGTTTGGGCGTCGTTAAGGCGGCCACTTCGGCTAACACTAATACCCGGTAACCTTGTTGCGCGAGCGTTTTGATGCGAGACTGTAACTCGCCGGGTACCGTGGTAAAAATAAATTCCGGTGCGCCCATAACGTAAGCGTGACCATCAAACGCAGCCCCACTCCACTTACGACTTGAAGAAAAGGGAAGAACTTCTGTCGCTTGCACTGGTGGCTGACCAAAAGCAGTCTTGATGGCCCGGGCCGTTTCATTATCATCATCAATAGCAGTGACTAACGCAGCTAACCGGTGCTCCACTGCTGTCAAATCATGCTGGTTCCACGGCTCAACGCGTTCAAAAACTAACTTGCCACTAGTAATCGTTCCAGTCTTGTCGAGGCACAACGTATCGACCCGGGCCAGTGCTTCAATGGCGGGTAGCTCCCGCACCAATACCTGGTGCCGGCCTAAAGTGAACGCCCCAGCAGCTAAAGCGACTGACGTTAACAGCACCAGTCCTTCCGGAATCATCCCGACCATCGCGGCCACCGTCCCGAGGATTGCCCGGTTCTGACTTTCACCCCGCATCATAGTGGAAATGAACAGTCCAGCACCTAGTGGAATAATCGTAAAAGTCAAAATTTTGATAATTCGATTGATAATCGTTAACAATTGACTTGGCGTCCGCCGTTTTTGCTTAGCTGCTCGCGCCATCTGCTTGATAAAACTGCCGTGACCAACCTGCGTTGCCTGCACGATTCCGTGACCACCAAGGATGACACTCCCAGAAACCAGCTCATCACCCGGCCCCTTAATAACCGGATCAGCCTCACCAGTAATCTGGGACTCATCGACCTCTAATCCAGCGGTCGCCCGCACGAGCCCATCCACAGGAATCTGCTCGCCACGGGTCACTAATAGTAAATCATCCTGAACGATTTCGTCCTGACCAATCGCCACCGTTTGACCGTCACGGCGGACTTGAACCTTAGTGGCCGATAATAATGCCAGCTTATCGACCTGACGCTTGGCACGAATCTCCTGAAAAATACCGATGGCCGTGTTGACGATGACCACGAATAAGAACAGCATGTTCTTATAGCTTCCCGTCAAAAAGACTAATCCGGCTAACAAAACATTGATACAGTTAAAAAGTGTTAGCAAATTATCACGAAAAATCTGTTTAACAGACCGCGTTAAGGGCGGTAACGGCTCATTCTTTAGACCCGCTGTCAGGCGCTGGTCAACTTGCTTAGTCGTTAACCCGTGTTCAATTGCTGATAAATAACGTTCCGACATGGTGGGCCCCCTTAAAATTAACTTTAACCTTATTGTAAACGATTTTTTAAGCCTGGGGCCAAAATAACGCCCTAATTTAGCGTTTACCATGCAGAATTAAGATTTTCATTACGATTGATCATAAAACTACTTCAATAAATCATTATTGATTTTGATTTCAGCCTTAACAAAGATTATTGTATTACGCCCCATTTACTGCTAAATATTGGCGAATTTAACCTATAAAAAAACGGCTATCTGCTAAGATAGCCGCACTGAATCTTAAATTATTTTTTCGTCTTATCAGCAGGTAAGTGTGTCTGGTCAATCGCTAACTGCATAACCTTCGTGAACCGTTCATCAAGTTCAGTCCCCTGCATCTTAAAGAAGCCGCCAATCTCTTGGATAATGAATCCGAACAACGTGGAACGGTACAAGGTATTCTCCACCCGCGCCGAATCATCCAGTTGTAATGGTTTAAACATATCCTGGTATAACTGCACAATTGCTTTACGAGACCGTGGGATTCTTAGGTTATCATTTAAGTCAAGTAATAACGGTGCCAACCCCCGATGCTGGTTGCAGGCCGCCCGGAATTCTTGAGCAAATGCCATCAAAGCCTCATCACCGTCAACGTCTGAGATTGTTTCAGTTAAACGATCCGCAACATTTTGAACAAATTGGAGGCCAACCTGATCTAATAAATCACTCAAGCTATCAACATAATTATAAATCGATTGCGGCCGCACATCCAAAACTAACGCTAAATCCCGAATTGTTAATCCGTTAATTCCCTTGCTTTCAATTAACTGATTAGCTGTTGCTAATACTTTTGCCTGTGTCAGTGTTCTTCTCTTTACCATCATGCTCCCCCATTTATCGGTTTATTTCGTTTATCATTATAACCCAAACTGGTCAAAAACCGAGATGAAATACATACTTTTATCAAAAGTAATACAATTGATGGTTTTTGTGGGTGTTTTTTGACCAATAAATACAATTATTTAATTTAATACGCTAAATTTGACTCAAACAGCTCCAGTGAACTAGTTTACAGCAATTACAGCGCATTATTTATTAAATTATTTAAAGCAATAATTATAATTATCAATAAACTGTTTTATTAGCCGATTCTAAATGATCTGTCTATTAAAATCGGACGAATTCAAATCAATATCAGCGCTTAAAAACGGTTATTTTGTGCTTCTAATTCAAAGTTAGCCCTCAAGCTGAGTAAAAAAGTGTGTTGGTTACCCGACAAATAATCAGGCACCCAACACACTTTTCATAATTTCATTAATAATCCAGTTTTAAAATGCTTATTGTTCGCGTTCTAACACCGTTACCGATTCAATATGTGGTGTTTGTGGGAACTGGTCCACGGGTTGGACCGGGGCACTAATATGGTAGCCGTATTCTGCAAACCGTTGGGCGTCTCGAACTAAGGTTGATGGGTTACAACTAATGTAAACCACCCGTTTAGGCGCCATTTCACCGGCACTCTTGATAAAGTCGGCGTCCAAGCCCTTACGTGGCGGATCAACGACGATCACGTCCGGCTTAACGCCATCTGCTTGCCATTTAGCCATGGCTTTTTCAGCGCTATCCAAAACAAAGGTCGCGTTCGTAATACCATTCTTATCCGCATTCTGCCGTGCGTTATCGATGGCTGCTGGCACGATTTCAACACCATACACTTGCTTGGCATGTTGGGCCATCGTTAACGAAATCGTTCCGATACCGGAATAAGCATCGATCACCGTCTCATTACCCGTCAAACCAGCTTGATCAATGGCTAACTGATAAAGCTTTTCGGTCTGTTGTGGGTTCACTTGATAGAAGGACTGGGCTGAAATGGCGAATGTCAGGCCCAGTAACTGATCATCGATAGTGGCCTTACCAGCTAACACGTTGTTAACTGGCCCTAAGATCACGTTAGTCTTCTTAGAATTAACGTTTTGAATCACACTGACAACTTCAGGTAACGCTGCTTGAATCTCTTGTGTGACCACGTCAGCCATTGGTAAGTGTTTCGTTCGCGTCACAATAACAACCATCATCTCATGACTGTAATACCCACGCCGTACCATGATCGTCCGAATCGTCCCACTATGATGGAATTCATCGTAGGCTGCCTCGTGATATTTCCGTAAAATATCGCGAACTACCACGATAGCCTTATCAATTGCAGGATCTTGAATATAATAATCTTCAATTGGCATCAATTGATGACTGTTCTTCTTGTAAAAACCAGTCGTTAGTTGTCCTTGGACTTGTCGTACGGGTACTTGGGCCTTGTTCCGATACTGCGTCGGGTTGGCCATACCAATCGTTGGTAAAACTTCGACATCATCCATGTGGACCTTTGCAAATAATTCGGCCACCTGGTGCTGTTTAAACTTCAATTGTTCACTGTATTCCAAGTGTTGTAGTGGTGCAATCCCGGTTTGACGATAAACGCGCCCTTTAGGATTAACCCGATGAGGACTCACTTGGTTAATCTTTTCCACATCACCAAACGCAAAGTTCTTCGTCGTCTTCGTGACCTTGACCGTAATTTTTTCTTCTGGCAATGCATTTTCGATAAAGATTGGGTAATTATCGACTTTAGCAACACCCATACCCTGATAGGTTAAATCCATGATAGTGACGTCTAAAACTTCACCCTTGTGCACTGGTAAATTAACTTTCATTTGTTTCCTCTTGCTTTCTTTGTTAGTGACTTATTAATTTTTAGTTACTGCCTGGTAGCCACTGCTCCGGGCAGCGAGTGATATGGTCATTAATACTGCCACACTTGGCAGTGTCGTTAACATTTACTGATTAAACATGCTATTCAAATTGCTTACCATGAGTGTCAAAACGCGCGAATTTGAGCTGTCTCATGCTTTGCACCACTGACAAATCATTGCTAAACCGACAAACGATTAAATCGTCAGGCAATGCTCAATCATGTCCCTGTGACGGTAACACTTTTAAAAAAATTACCGTCCACCATTGTATCGGTAAACGGTAATTTAAGCAAGTTATTCTGTTTTTTCGTCGTCCTCAGTTGCAGCTGGCAACTGATCAACGGCTGAGACAAAGTGTCGCTCAGCGTCTTCCAACTCTGGATCCGTATCCGTGATTGCCTCATCGGGGATCCGATCCGTATCGGCAAACATTTCGATATGTTGCTTTAAATTCCGGAACGTCATCGGTGCATCACCACCGTACTCCCCATCCAAATTGATCATTAAGCGATCCTTGTCAGCCGGTTTGGCGACGACCTTGCTCGTCTTCACATAAATAATGCTTGGATCATTGATATGCTTGCCACCATTGAGCACTAATGTCATTAAGTGAAGCATTTTGGCAAGGTTGCTCGTCTTCACAATAATCATGGTAAATTTACCATCATCTAATGACGCGTCCGGCACTAACTGCTCAAAGCCACCAACTGAATTAGTCAGCGCTAAGAAAAACATCGAAGCCTTGCCCTGATAATGACCACCATCATATTTCAAATCCATCTCAACTGGTTTTACTCGTGGTAATAACTCAGCACCCTTGGCTAAGTATGCCGCGTACCCAAAAATCGACTTCAATTGTGATGGTACGTCATAGGTCAGCTCCGTTAACATGCCCCCAGCCGCAATGTTAATGAAATACTGTTCACCAGCCTGACCGATATCCATCTTAACCGTCTGGTTCTTTAGGACTACCTTGGCCGCCGCAACCGGATCATTGCGCGGAATCCGCAGTGCCCGGGCATAATCGTTGGTCGTACCCGCCGGAATAATAGCCATCTTAGGTCGCCGCTTTAACCCGGCTAACCCGTTTACTACTTGATTGATGGTCCCATCACCACCAGCTGCTACAATCAGTTCAAACCCGTCCTTGGCACAACGTCGCGCTTCATCAGCCGCCGAATTAGGGGCGGGCGTCGTTGCGAACGCACTGGTCTCATAACCAGCTTGTTCAAAGATACCAAGAATTTCAACTAAATCGTGGGCCAATGCCTCACGTCCAGAAGTCGGGTTATAAATAAGTCGTGCCCGTTTACGCATGTTTCCTATTCCTCCGCTCACACGGTCAAGCGTTCAGCGTCTCATCTCTACCCCAACGCTGGACATGCATCAATCGAGGCTCAACACCTTATCGACCAACGCTTCTACCGTGCTTTTAATGATGTCATTAATAGTTGGTTGACGACTTTCGGGTTAGCTTGACCACGTGTCTTCTTCATGATTTGACCCACGAGGAACCCAACGGCCCGGTCTTTCCCGTTCTTAAAGTCATCAATTGATTGTTGATTATTATCCAATACGTCGTCAACGATTGGTTGTAACTTCGCCGGATCAGACAATTGGACTAAGCCCTTGTCGTTGACCCATTGGACAGGTTCTGAGCCCGCCATAATGGCCTTAAAGACCTTCTTAGCAATCTTACTTGAGATGGTTTCATCTGAAATCATCTTGATCATCCCAGCTAAGTTAGTTGGCGTTAAGTCAGTCGCTAACAAATCAACTTTATGCTCGTTCAAGTACGCGTTAACGTCCCCTTGCAAGTAGTTTGAAGCTAATTTAGGATCCGCACCTTCAGCAACGGTTGCATCAAAGAAGTCAGACATTTCCTTAGTTTGGGTCAACACACCCGCATCATAAGCAGTTAAACCAAATTCATTGATGTAACGTTCACGCCGCGAACCAGGCATTTCTGGAATGGTCTTCTTAACGGATGCAATCCAGTCATCATCGATATCGACTGCTGGAATATCAGGTTCTGGGAAGTAACGGTAATCATCGCTACCTTCCTTGACCCGCATCAAGATCGTTTGGCCCGTTGTTTCATCAAAACGCCGCGTTTCTTGTTGGATCTTGCCACCCGCCATGAGAACTTGTTGTTGGCGTTGTTCTTCATATTCTAACGACTTGCGCACGTAGTTGAAGGAGTTCAAGTTCTTCATTTCGGTCTTCACACCATACTTGTCGGAACCGGCCGGCCGAATTGAAATGTTAACATCGACCCGCATTGAACCTTCTTCCATCTTAACGTCCGAAACGCCCGTAAATTGGATCCGTTGCCGCAACGCTTCACAGTAAGCATAAGCTTCTTCTGGGGAGGCAATGTCAGGCTTAGAAACAATTTCAATTAGCGGCGTCCCTTGCCGGTTCAAATCGACATAGGAATAGTCGTTTTCATGGGTGTTTTTCCCGGCATCTTCTTCAATATGCATCTCTTCGATACCGATTTTTTTCTTTTTACCATCAACTTCGATTTCAATCCAACCATCATGCGCAATTGGTTTTTCATGTTGCGTAATTTGGTAGGCCTTCGGGTTATCCGGGTAAAAATAGTTCTTCCGGTCAAAGTACGTGTGATGTTCGATTTCAGCATGTAAAGCCGTTGCTGCTTTAATCCCAGCTTCGACCACGCCCTTGTTAGGCGTTGGCAATACCCCCGGATACCCCCAGTCGATCACGTTCGTGTTGGCATTTGGTTCGGAACCAAATTGCACGGGTGAAGGACTAAAGATTTTTGAGTTCGTTTTTAATTCAACGTGGACTTCCAAACCAATCGTGGTTACAAAATTCATTAGTTAGCACCTCCGACTTTCGGGGTTTGCTTGTAAACTTGCGTTGCTTGTTCAAAGGCATAGCCCGCTCGATACATTGTGCTTTCATCAAACGCCTTACCAATTAATTGCAAGCCAACTGGTAACCCGTCTGCAAACCCAGCTGGTACTGACATTCCTGGTAACCCAGCCAAGTTGACTGGAATCGTCAAGACATCGTTCATATACATCGTAATTGGATCAGATAATTCGTCACCCAACTTAAAGGCTGGCGTTGGTGCAACTGGTCCCATAATCAAATCGTAGTCTTCAAAGACCTTATTAAAGTCATTGATAATCATCGTCCGAACTTGACCAGCTTTGTGGAAGTACGCATCGTAATAACCAGCTGACAAGGAGAAGGTCCCTAACATAATCCGGCGCTTAACTTCATCACCAAAGCCCTCGGAACGACTACGGACATAGACATCTTCCAAATTCTTAACATCGTCAGCCCGGAAACCGTAACGAATCCCGTCAAACCGTTGTAAGTTTGAAGAAGCTTCTGAAGATGCAATGATGTAGTAAGCAGCCACACCATAGCGACTGTTTGGTAAGGAGACTTCTTCAACCGTAGCACCTAAGTCTTCAAACTGCTTGACTGCTTGTTGAATGACTTCACGAACTTTAGGGTCGATCCCCTCGCCCATGTATTCTTTTGGTAACCCGATCTTCATACCCTTGATATCACCCGTCAAACCGGCCGTAAAGTCTGGTACAGTTTGTTTGGATGACGTAGTATCATGCACATCGTTACCTGCAATCATATTCAAAGCGGCCGCGTTATCCTTGACCGTCCGTGTCATTGGGCCAATTTGATCTAATGAAGATCCAAAGGCAATCAGCCCCCAGCGCGAGACCCGACCGTACGTTGGTTTCATGCCGACAATTCCGTTAAATGATGATGGTTGCCGAATCGAACCACCCGTATCAGAACCGAGTGCCACTGGCACTTGTCCAGAAGCCACTGCGACAGCTGAGCCACCTGAAGACCCACCGGGCACTCGACTGATGTCCCAAGGATTACGAGTGACATGGAACGCCGACGTTTCAGTTGACCCTCCCATGGCAAATTCATCCATGTTGGTCTTACCAACGATCAAAGCGTTGCTTGCTAATAGTTTGTCAACCACCGTGGCATTATAGACCGGCACGAAGTTTTCCAACATTTTGGAAGCCGCCGTCGTCGTTAGGCCCTTCGTCACAATATTATCCTTGACTGCCATCGGAATCCCAGCAAAAACGTTGTTCGCGTCGATGCCATCCTGATCCAAAGCAGCCGCCTGTTGTAAGGCCTGTTCTTCATTTAAATTCAAGAACGCCCCTAGCTTAGGGTCAACCTGATTCATATTCGCAAAAGTGGCCTTCGCTAGTTCCGTAGCACTGATCTTCTTGGCTACCAAGTCAGCGTGCAGACTAGTTAGATCTTGGTCGAAATAAGTCATTATTCACCGTCCCCACTTTCATCAATAATTGCTGGCACTTTGATCAAGCCATTGGCCGTTTCTGGAGCATTCTTCAGCAATGCTTCCCGGAGTGCTTCATCACTCTTAACTGCCACGTCTTCACGTAGCGTATTCGTATGATCACTCATCCGTGACGTAACGGGTACACCCGTGGTATCAACTGTGCTTAATTCTTCGAACATGCCGATAATTTTTTCTAGTTGCGGTGTGAACATCGCTAATTGGTCTGGTGTAAACTCCAATTTGGCTAAGCTCGCCACGTGTTGCACTTGTTCGGCATTAATTCGTTCTTCAGCCATCAGATTTCCTTCTTTCTCAAATCTTACTCAATATTATTGTTTAATCGTCGCCCTGGTCACTAAAGACATGGGTGTAATACGAACTACCCTTCGCCGTTCTGGCTAAGAAGCTTTGAATGTCACCATTGGCACTCTTAACCGTAATTTCAACCGGTACACCAGATGGCAAGTACCGTTTAGCAGCCGTTGCTAAGTACTGCGTGAAACTGATAATTTCCGTTTCGCTGTAGAACTTAGTCGTGATGTTGACACTTAATTTACTCAACGATTTGTCCTTGTAATGAGCATTCGCCGTTACGCCAGACAAGTTCGGGAAGAAATTCTGCACGTGGGACTTAAACTGACTAAAGTCCGACTCATCATTACTATTCGCACCTGAGTTCTTTGACTCAGAGGTCGCTGGGAAGACATAATTCTTCCAATTCAACGACGTCCAGTTTGAGATCGAAGTGGAGCCGTTCTTAGAAACCGCGTAGGCAATCATGTCGCCCCCAACTAAACTATCATTCGAAGACTGCTTATAGAGTGCCAAGACAATCGGCACATTCTTCAAAGCTGAGCGTTGCCGCAACCGCTGTAAGACAGTATTCGCCATCTTCTTACCTTGCGCCGTTAACTCAGTCGTTGAGATGTCCGTTTCGTATGTTGCCCCATATTCGACCTTAGTATAATAATCGACCGAGTTCATTCCCAAGCCAATCGTGACCCCGCCAAGCGATAACTTACTACCATTTTGAACCATATAATCTTGTTCTTCAAGCTGTTGTAAGTAAATCGGATTCCGAGTATTCGGATCCTTCTTACCGTTATTCTCTGGGTTCAAGCCCTCCGAATTGCTGCTTGATTTCCGTCCGAGCCAATTTTCAACTGTCGATGAGCTCAAATACTGCCCTTCTTGAAAGACATACTTACTCGTTGGAAAGACCTTTTTAGACACGTCCAATAAGCCACTTTCGAAGCTCTTCAAATTCATGACGTTATCATTTTGCGAAACGACCACGCCTCGCGACTTACTCGTCCGATAACGGCCATTTTTGATGACGCCTTGATAGAACTCACTATCAGCAGTTCCAGTGGTGGTCGTTGTTTTCGTTCCGGTCGTTGTGGTGCTACTACTAGTCGACCCAAAGGACGAATTCTTTAAATTACCGCAGGCGGCTAGAACAATGGCAGCTACTGCCACTAAGCCAATCGTGCGTATGCGTTTAACATTCACGCTTGTGCATCCTCCCTCATTGTTTCGCTGAACCGGGCTTCATCCCATACAGTAATGTCCAGCTGCTGTGCTTTTTGCAACTTGCTTCCGGCATCGCTACCTGCAATCACGAGATCCGTCTTTTTAGAGACGCTTCCCGTAACCGTGGCGCCGTGAGCTTGTAGCCATTGAGTCGCATCTGGCCTTGTAAAGCTTTCCAGCTTACCAGTTAACACGACCCGCTTGCCTGCAAACCAACTGTTACTATCTTCTGCCACGGTGGCACTAGGGCCTTGATAAGTGGTATTCACGTTGACTGCTTGCAATTCGCGGATGAGTGTATGAACTTCGTCGCTCTCAAAATATTGAACCACTGCGTTCGCAATCACATCGCCCATCGAATCGATCGCCGCAATCTCTTCTTGGCTAGCTGCCATCAACGCCTCAATCGTCCCAAAATGCTGCGCGATTAACCGCGCCACTTTAGCACCAACGTGCCGAATACCAAGACCGAACAATAACCGTTCAAGTGAATTATCACGGCTACGGTCAATTGCTGTCAAGAGCTTTTCAGCAGATTTATCTTTTATTTTATCTAATGTTAACAGTTGTGCCTTAGTTAATCGGTACAAACCAGCAACGTCACTAACCAGCCGATTTGCATAGAGTTGCGCAATGATTCGTGGTCCCAAGCCATCGATATTCATGGCATTGCGAGAGGCAAAATGAACCAGCCCTTCTTGGACTTGTGCTGGACATTTCGGGTTAATACACCGTAAAGCCACTTCGTCTTCCAAATGAACCAGCGGCGCCCCACAAGACGGACACGTGGTTGGAATAACTAATGGTTGCGCATCCTTGGGTCGTTTGGCTAAATCAACCGATGAAATTTCCGGAATAATATCGCCAGCCTTGTGTAGCAAGACCGTATCACCGATGCGGACATCTTTGGCCGCCACGTAATCGGGATTGTGTAACGAAGCCCGCGCAACCGTCGTCCCAGCTAGTTGAACGGGTTCCATAACCGCAGTTGGCGTAACGACTCCTGTACGGCCAACGGTCCATTCAACATCCTTTAAAAGGGTCGGCTGCTCATCAGGTGGAAACTTAAAGGCAATCGCCCATCGTGGCACCTTGACTGTCGCTCCTAGTGAGCGTTGCAGCGGTAACGGGTTAGCTTTGATCACGATGCCATCAATGCCATATGCTAATTCTGGCCGTTCATTTTGATAATGGTCAATGTAACTAAAGACATCGGCCATCGAATGGGCCACCTTAAAGTCAGGATTGATGGCAAAACCAAGATCTGCGAACTCCGTTAACATGTCACTCTGCGTACGGGCGGTTAACGGTTCATAGTCGGCAATGTTATACATAAACGTGCTGAGCTGTCGTTCCGCCACGACTCGTGAATCTAGCTGCCGTAACGTACCGGCCGCAGCATTGCGTGGATTCGCAAAGACTGGTTCTCCCGCTGCTTCTCGGCGTTCATTCAAGGCAGCAAACGCTGCCTTAGGCATATAACATTCCCCACGTACATCGATCGTCAGTGGTCGGGTCAACCGTTGTGGAATCGACTTGATTGTCTTAATATTAGCCGTAATATCTTCGCCAACCGTACCGTTACCCCGCGTGGACCCTTGAACGAGCACCCCATCTTCGTAACGTAACGACAGCGCTAAACCATCAATTTTCAACTCACAATTATAATCGACTGGATGACCAACGTTTTGTTCCAAGCGATCAACAAACTCTTGTAACTCAGCTTGTGAAAAGACGTCGCCCAATGACAACATCGGAATCTCATGGGTCACTTTATCAAAGCCTGCTTTAACCGTTCCACCAACTAATTGCGTCGGTGAATCCGGTGTAACGAGCTGTGGAAAAGTTTGTTCGAGTTCGACCAACCGTTCATACTTTTGATCATACACACTATCTTCAACGTTCGGCGCATCTTCGTCATAGTACTGCCGACGCCATTCATTTAACGTTTGCCGTAAAGCAGCCGCTTCATCAGCCGCCTGCTCAACCGTCATTGTGTTGGGTTTGTCCGCCATCAGCCAGTCCTCCTAACTAGTCCTGTACTTTTTGGATCGGTGCAAATGCGGCTAATAACCGCTTGATTCCTTCAGATTTGAAAGCAATGTCTAGTTCAGCATCTTCACCAGCACCGGAGACCTTCACGACCGTTCCGGTTCCCCACTTACGATGCTTGACTTTATCACCGATCGACCAACTATTCTTGTCAGCACCCGTGCCACTAGCCTTCTTGACCGTGGCCCGCGTCCCCACTGGATTCTTTTTATATGAAGGTGTAAAAGCACGCCGTTCACGATCCGCACCAAATGGGACTTTAGGACCAGTGCTACTTGCACCATCCAACGTATTTTCATTTTTGAGTAATTCTGGTTCGATTTCTTCAACGAAACGGGAAGCCGGATTATTCTGCCGCCGACCGTAAAGCATCCGTGAGTATGCATTGGTCAAGTACAGCTTCTTCTCAGCCCGCGTAATCCCAACGTATGCTAACCGCCGTTCTTCTTCCAGCTCGTCTTCATCCATCATTGCCCGGGACAGTGGGAAGATACCTTCTTCCATCCCAATCAAGAAAACAACCGGAAATTCTAGCCCCTTCGCTGCATGTAACGTCATCAGCGTCACGGCTTGGGGTTCTTCCTCAACGTTATCCACATCCGAAACCAGTGCTAAATCCGCTAAGAAGTCCACGAATTTGTCACTATCTTCATCTTCAGGTTGATAACTATCATCGAATTGTTTGGTGACAGACAAGAATTCTTCAATGTTTTCGATACGGGCTTGTGCCTCTAACGATTTCGTTGCCTTAGCATCTTTCAACGCCTTCATGTAACCCGTTCGGTCAAGAATCTCTTGTGTTAAATCCGTCACGGATAAGTATTCCCGCATAGCGCGCAATTCATTCATCGTCGCTGCAAACTTCGCTAAAGCACCCTTCGCTCGTGCTGAAATGCCATTAGCCATGTCAACATTGCTAGCTGCTTCCAACATGGAATAACCCGCTTCATCCGCGAACAACCGCAATTTTTCAACACTCGTTTGACCAATGCCGCGCTTAGGTTCATTAACGACCCGTTCAAAGTTCATTGAATCTTGATCGTTCACTGCCAAAGTCAAGTAGGATAAGACGTCCCGAATTTCTTTACGGTCATAGAACTTATTACCACCGACCATTGTATAAGGGATGTTCGCCTTAACGAGTGACTCTTCCATTACCCGGGATTGTGCGTTCGTCCGATAAAGGATCGCAAAATCGCCGTAGTCCATTTTGTCCTGCTGCATGCTTTCTTGAATCTTGGCAATGACAAAGTGAGTTTCATCACTTTCACTCTGACCACGATAATAAGAAATCTTGTCACCCGGTTCATTCTCAGTCCATAATTTCTTCGGCCGCCGCGTTGAATTATTGTTAATAACTGCATTAGCCGCCGACAAAATTGTCTTGGTCGAACGATAGTTTTGCTCCAACATCACCGTGTCAGCTTGCGGATAATCCTTTTCGAAATCGAGAATATTTTCCATGTTGGCCCCCCGCCAACCATAGATAGATTGATCCGCATCCCCAACTACACATAAATTTTTATATTTGTCAGCTAACAAGTTGACTAACGTATACTGTGCATTATTAGTATCTTGATATTCATCCACGTGAATATAATGGAATTTGTTTTGGTACCACGCCAGCGTTTCAGGATTCTGCTTGAATAATTGAATCGTCAGCATAATCAGATCATCAAAGTCAACGGCTTGATCAGCCGCTAATTCACGTTGGTATTGCAAATAAACGTCTGCCACGACACTCTCAAAGGGACTGGCAGCCGATTCTTTATACATCTCCGGCGTTTGTAAGTCATTTTTCGCATTTGAAATTGCGGATAAGATTGACCGCGGATCAAATTTTTTCGAATCGATATTTTGTTCCGTCAAGATTCGTTTGACTAAGGTCCGTTGCTCGCTAGTGCCGGCGATTGTGAACGCTCGGTTATACCCGATTTGTTCAATGTCACGTCGTAAAATTCGGACACACAGGGCATGGAACGTTGAGACCCAGACCTCCTGCGCCGATTCACCTAACAGCTTACCAACCCGTTCACGCATTTCGCGTGCGGCCTTGTTCGTAAACGTAATCGCTAAAACATTCCAGGGGTTGACCCCTTGCTCTTCAATTAAATAAGCTACCCGGTGCGTCAATACACGGGTCTTCCCCGAGCCCGCACCGGCCATAATTAGTAGCGGTCCTTCTGTGTCTAAAACGGCTTCTTGCTGCTTGTCATTCATTCCTGCCAATAGGCTTTCTTTCGACACGCTGTTCGCCACCCTTTCTAAAAATCAGTCACCAAACATTATAGCAAATTTTGGCCGTGATTGCTGTACTTTAAGGTCAGCATCTCATACAAAAATCGCGGTTTTTCCATTGTCAGTGACACCTATGTTAATTTTACAACTTCTACTATTCACGGGAAACGAATTGACGGCAATATTGCGTAACTTTAAGTAATTTTGAGACTCCCTCAATTTCTAACCAAAATACCCGCCACGCCAATCTCAACGATTCCCCCTCAGATAACCGTATCTCGCCATTTGGCTGGCTTCTCCCCAACCGCTAAAAAAATCCAATTCACAAAATGAATTGGATTTCGAACTTTATTTATTCACGACGGTTACCCATAATAGCTGGTCACCCGGTGCGAACAGTACGATTAGTTTAACCGTAATAATCCGTAAAACTAGGTTCTGATCATACACTACTCAGCTTCAGGTTCATTATCAGCCGGCGTCGTTTGCCCAAACTGCCAAATACTTGTGTCTTCGATCTGTTCGAGTGCTTCTTTAACACTTGGTGCTTCGACTAGCACGTGGCCAGCGACTGGTGCCCGGTGCGCTTGTAACAACGTTCGGTGATAGAAATTAAAGAACCAGTTCGTCTTAATCTGCCACTGCGTGCGAATGCCACTCTCCTGAGCCGGTGTAAAGTAAGCAGCAACCACGGGCATCAACTGCTTGACTGGCATTAACGGCAGTCCCGCAATTGCTCGCAAGTGTTGTTCTGCCA
Source organism: Lactiplantibacillus sp. C232 (assembly GCF_023806725.1). Taxonomy (NCBI): domain Bacteria; kingdom Bacillati; phylum Bacillota; class Bacilli; order Lactobacillales; family Lactobacillaceae; genus Lactiplantibacillus; species Lactiplantibacillus sp. C232. Next base: position 23,937 of record NZ_JAMSKZ010000008.1, on the reverse strand, counting down.
TACTAATATTCGTAGCACGTTCGAAGACATAACCCGCCTGATGCATCGCAGGGACAATCCGCTTCACGTATAAATTACCACTCTTCGTTAAGAAGAAGGCAACTTCAAAGACACCCGTATAACTCAAGTTATCACTAATTTCCTTTGTGATCCGCAGCATTTCGTCATTCACAGCTGAATCAATTTGAGCTGGCACAATCGAGGCAACTAGCTCATGATTACGATACCGGTTTTCAACGGTTGGGAAGAAAGCTGTCGTATCACCACTCTTAGCGCCAAAAACGGAGAGTTCCTTATCATATGGAATCAATGACTCTAACAAGTATGTGCCCCAATCCAACAGATCAGCCGCCTTGACAATATCCGTCTGCGTCTTAATGACCAGTTGCCGATTTTGACCCAAGCCCTTTTGAATCGGCTTCAAAATACTAGGATATCCAATTGACCCGATCGATTGATAGACATCATCCAAACTGACAATTGTCGCTGACGGTGCTACATTCAAGTTAAGTTGGCTGAAAAACGCCCGTTCCAAAGAGCGGTCCTGTGTAATCTCAAGCGCATCGGCGCCTTGTGGAACCCGGGTATGGGCCGCCAAAAAATTAATGACCGACGCATCAATGGTTTCCGACTCGTAAGTCACCATATCACAACGTTCTGCGAAGTTCTGTAACTGTTGTTGATCATTGAGGGCCCCGACAACGCGAAAATCTGCCAGTTCCATGGTCTCAGTATTTTCGTTATCGCCGTATACCCCGACATTGATGCCAGCATTACGCGCGGCAATTACTAATCCAACACCATTAGTACTACTTCCAATAATGCCAAGCGTACCACCTGGGTTTAAAATCGAGTTGTCCACTTCAGTCCCTACTTTCCTATGCTTTAAATAATTATAATCTGATTATTGAATTATTTTAACGCTCATTATCCTGTAACAATCATACTTGCTGACACGCACAGTTGCAAGTTTATCACTGCTTTTTTCGGCGAGCATTGCGTCGCTTAACTCGCTTGAGCCAAAAGCCACCGGAGATGTAGCGTGGTTCATACGCGATCACAAACGCATTGGGCGCCGCGTCTTTAATCAGGCCATACAGCCGCCGTTCGTTCTTCCGTGGGGCCAAAATTTCTAGTTCTAGCCGCTCACCTTCTAGACCATAAGCAGCGTGTTGTGTGACCCCAAAGCCATTTTCACGGAGCACTCCCGGTAACGACGACTTGGGATCAGGTAAAATGACTGAAATCATTGTATACCCTAACGCTAATCGATCTTCAATTACCATCCCAACATACACCCCGACACCGTAACCTAACGCGTATACGACTAAATTGATCGGATTATTGAGACGATTTAAGACCAATGATAATCCTAGCACATAAATCGTAATCTCAATGACACTTGCAAAAGCTGCAAAATACCGATAACCCCGCATTACAAGCAAAAAACGTACGGTGTTTAACGTAATGTAAGCAAAGTTGATGATGAAAATAAGGACTAGCATCCCCATGTCAATGTGCATCACAATCCCCCGCTTTCTTAACTTAAGCCTGGGTGTCCTCCGATGCAAAGTGCACCCGGTCACCATCAAATGACGTAATCTGTGCTAGTGATTCTAAACGGACACCCCGATCAGCAATCAGTTGATGACCCGTTTGGAAGACTTTTTCAATCACAATACCGACACCCGCAATTTTTACGTGCGCTTTATCACAGATTTCAAACATCCCTTGAACCGCCTGACCATTGGCCAAAAAGTCGTCAATTAACAAGACTTGGTCATCCGCCTGTAAGAACTTCTTGGCAATCGAGATGTGGTTAGACGTCTTCTTCGTGTAAGAATAAACTTCGGCTGTATATAAATCATCAATTAACGTGACTGATTTGTGCTTACGTGCGAACACAACGGGCACGTGCATTGCTAACCCCGCCATGACTGCCGGCGCAATTCCTGATGATTCAACCGTCAAGATTTTCGTTACACCCGCATCTTGAAACAAGTGGGCAAATTCCGTTCCCATGGCAAACATCAGGTCGGGATCAACTTGGTGATTCAAAAAGCCGTCCACTTTCAATACTTCACCGGGAAGTACCCGGCCATCTTTCAAAATGCGTTCTTCAAGTTCTCGCATAGTACCCTCCTAGAATTATAAGCGACATTGAAATACTGCTATTAATTTCATTACTTTCTATCATACCGTTGTAAGTCATATTTTTGAATAATATTAATTAATTTTTGTGCATAACTTGGATCAGTCGCATATCCAGCCGTCTGCAATGCTTGCGCAGCTGTCTGATAATCAGTTGCCTTAATCACCGCAGCGTAGTGCTGAGAATCCCAAGTCGTTCCGTACGCCAATTTCTTGGCATGATCGACCAGCGAAGCGTGCCAGCTATCATAAACGGCGAAGCGCCGTTTGACCGTATGATAGGCCCCGTCATAATATTCCTGCGTCGTCATGAGCCGTCCCGACGTGGACTTAACCCCAAACAAATTATTATTCTCCGTCGCATTGGTACTTTGTCCCCAATCCGATTCCAAAATCGCCTGACTTAGCGTGATACTAGCCAGCACGTGGTATTGCTGATCAAGCTGTTGCGCAGCTGGTACTAGCTTTTTAATAAATGCCGCATGCGTTGTTGTAGGTGCTGTCGCCGTAACCCGCGACTTAACCGCCCAATTATGCTGAATATACCAAACCATCCCCACCATCGCCGCCAACACTAATAAGATATTGACCCACTGAAGGCGGCCCTTCTTCACAAATAATTGTGACTTTGCCCGTTGCTTCCGGCGCGATTTTCGCCGCTTACCCGCCATCATAGCCGCCTCCTTTCTGGTAATTACCTTACAGATTACACCTGTTCATTTATCATGAATTAGGATTAAAACATGCTGGTTTCTTAGTTCAAAAGCTGCCAGCTTAGGCCAACTGTAAAAAGTGCGAGTTAGTGTAAACGTGTTTAGATTAAGACTCGTATTTGAGATGACGCGGGTTGGGCGTTAGCTCAAATCGACATCGGCTGCGTTCCAGTAATTGTCACCCGGCCCCGAAAGTCGGCATAAGACGCGCACGTGCTGACGAATAAGAATCCAACTAACCAACATGTTTTAATTCTAAGTAAGCCTAAATCGCAATGAGCATCGGTCATATTACACTCTATTTTACCGACTTTTGAATTAATTTTACATGATTATTGGGCGCCAATTCCTTATTTTTTTGCTAAAATGTAAGTGGTCACATTCGATTAATCCTAGGAGGAACCTATAATGTCGAAAACTTATCGCTGGGCCATTGTTGGCCTTGGTAACATCGCGCACAGTTTCGTTAAATATTTTGATCAACCTGACGGAGAAATCTACGCCGTTTGCTCACGTTCGCAGGATAAAGCTAACGCCTTTGCTGCTGAACACAATATTCCCAAAGCTTATGGTAATTTAGACGAGCTACTGGCTGATGAACAAGTCGACATCGTTTACGTGGCAACGCCCCATAATTATCACATTGACACGATTTTACCCGCCTTACGTGCTGGCAAACACGTCCTCAGTGAAAAGGCCATCACAATGTCTAGCACCCAACTCGCAATCGCCAAGGAAGTGGCTGCTAGCAACCACCTTATCTTAGCGGAAGCGATGACCCTCTATCACATGCCATTATACGAGAAGCTCCATGATTTTGCGGCAGAACGTCATCTTGGTGATCTGAAAATGATCCAAGCTAGCTTTGGTAGTTTTAAAGAACCGGACCCAACTAATCGCTTCTTTAATCCCGACCTTGCCGGCGGTGCTTTACTGGACATTGGTGTCTATGCCCTAGCCTTCGTGGAAGAATTCTTGACTGCTAAACCATACATTACAGGAACAACCATGCACCGATTCAGCAGTGGCGTCGATGAATCTTCGACAATCACGTTACGAAACGCCAATGATGAACTGGCCACCGTTGCCTTAACGTTCCGAGCTAAAATGCCTAAACGCGGTATCGTCGCGTATGAGAATGGTTACTTTACCGTTGATACCTATCCACGTGCCGACAGTGCCACTTTCACCGACAGCGAAGGCCATACTGAAACCATCACAGCCGGCGATAGCACTAACGCCATGAATTACGAAATTGCTGACATGCAAAAAATGGTTGCTGGCGAATTACACAACACGAGTCTTGCTAAAACGACTGACGTTATGGATATCATGACTGCCGCTCGTGCACAATGGGACTTCCGCTATCCATTTGAAAACTAGTTATAAATAACATCTTTATGTAAATTAAAAAAGCTTAGATACCGTGTGTTTTTTCACACGATATCTAAGCTTTTTTTACCCCCGTGAAATACCATTGAAAAACCCCAAGCCATAAAATCAGAAAGCCAGCTTGGACTCGCTGGGAAAAATACTGCTTAGTATCAACTTGGTTAGTTGGCGCTTTCTCAAAGCCATACTCGTTTATTGAAGGACTAGTTAAAAATCAGTCCTAAGCCCATGAAAACGATAAATGAAAGACAAATCAACGTTGCGTTTTTAATTGAAATCGTGAAAGTTTCTCGTTTGACCTGTTTGTGCAAGAAGACCCGCGTATTTTTCCAAACTGGAATAATACTGAGCAACGTTAGTAAACTAAACTTTGGTAGCACACCCATCAAGACCGCAATCACCAGACAAGCATAACCAGCAACGTAACTCCATGCAAATACCTGAAGCATCACCGGTTTGCCAAGGTAATACAAAATCGTGTGTCGGCCTAACGCAATGTCCTCGTCCATATCACAAATATTATTAGCTAACATAATGTTAGAAATTGCAAAAATGGCCAGACCTGACGCAATTAAAACAGCCAGCGTTGACTGCCAAGTAATGGCTGCCGTGTCATACGTATTAATAAAGACGGCAATCCAGAAGATCATAAAGCCCATCGTAAAGCCCGAGAAAAATTCGCCAAACGGGCCTTGTGAAATTGGCTTCGGTCCGCCAGCGTAAAAGTAACCGACCGCATATGAATATAGCCCCATCCACAACAACGGCAACCCGGTTTGTGTTACTAACCATAGTCCGATAATCAATGAGATTCCGGCTAAACCAAACGTAATCGTCCGGGCCTGACCAATGGAAATCTGGTTAACACCGACCACATTAGTCTCTTGCAAAAATTCTTGATTGTCGTCATTACGTGGCGCGTGTAGGAAGTCTTGGTAATTATCATTCGCATTAGTCGCCATGTGAAAAAGTGAAGATGCAATGAAAAATAGCAATAAATAACCAAGATGTAACTGATGATAATTATAATAGGCGTACATACTCCCCAAAACGAACGGTAACACGCTCGCAATTAATGATTTAATTTCAACAAATTCAAGAAACACTTTTGGTTTCAATGATTTACACCATCCTTTTGTTTGACAACGAAACAAGTTATTTGTACCTTTAATATAGATTGTATTTTAGAATGTGACTGGCTGCAAGTGTTGGCGTCAAAACGTCCCGGAGCCATCTCTCAAATAAAGCGGGGTATTTTGATTATGATGCAAACCATTTGGCAACCGGAAAGTCTTGTCGCAAAGGAGCTAGCAGCGCTGAAGCCGTATCTAGCTACTAACGTAAAAATTGATAACGCCGCCATTAATGACCGCGTACACGACTTACTCGCTGCGGGTGGTAAGTTTTTACGCCCGGGCTTCTTTTACTTGTTTAGTCAATTTGGACCGGATCATAACACGGCCCGGTTACGTGCTGGCGCAGCGGCTATGGAACTACTACACGTGGCGACACTGATTCACGATGATGTAATTGATGAATCGCCAGAACGCCGCCATGTGACAACGATCCACCAAGACTACGGTCAACGTAATGCTATTTACGCCGGTGATCTGCTGTTTACCTGCTATTTCGATCAAGTCCTGATTGCTGCCAAGACAGCTGACGACGTTAAAATCAATACTGCGGCGATGCGAGCCATCCTCCAAGGCGAACTGGATCAAATGGCACATAACTTCGATCCGACGACCACGGTCGATGACTACTTAGCAATTGCTCGTGGCAAAACGGCCCGTCTGTTCAGCCTCAGTTGTGAACAAGGTGCCCACTTCGCGGGTGCCGACGCAAGCGTCGTTAAACTAGCGCAACAGATTGGTGAAAGGATGGGGTTAGCCTACCAGATGTTAGATGACGTCCTTGACTACGCCGGTGATGAGGCCTTAACTCAAAAGCCGGTGCTTAATGACTTACGGGACGGCGTTTATTCACTGCCACTTATCTACGCCCTGACCGCTGAACCACAATTGGCCGAACAATTACCCCAACCCGGCGACCACATCAGTAATGAACAGCTACTGACAATTCGCGATCAGGTCATTGCTTTGGGGGGCGTTACCCAGGCACAACAATTGGCTACTCACTATACCAAAACCGCACTGAACCTAATCGATCAGCTACCAACTGGTGAAACACAACAAACTTTACGCCGGCTAGTGACTGAATTACTGGTTCGCAACCATTAATACACAAATTAAATCAGCGCGTCAAAGTAACCTATTACTCTGACGCGCTGATTTTTCAGCTACAACCATTACTCACCCTACACCGCCGCGATTTAGTCAAAATTGTTATCCATTCCGCCGAAATAAATAGTATTATAGTGTTTGTATAAAAATTGTAATAACGGGGCTATTTTTACTAGGAGGGGTTTCATGAAAAAGATTGTTAATTGGTTGCTGGGGAGCGTACTAATGATCGCAGCGGTCACAATGCTAAGTTCAGTATCTGCGAATGCCAGCACTTACTATCATCGCACGCCAACGCGGGCAACGGCTAGAAAGGCCTATTATACGACCGATACCAAATCACATACCTTTAGGGCTAATGGTAATTATAATCGTTGGACATTCAGGGCCAATCATGATTTGAAGAACTATCGCAACACCGTCTGGACAACGACTCAGCAAACTGATATTATCATGCACGGCAAAAAGGTTCGTTACTACTGGGTTCACAATAGCAAGAATGGGGCCACTGGCTGGATTTGGAGTGGCTACTTAAAGCCAGTTAAAGCCAAAGCTGCCACCCCATCCGAAGCAACACTCGTCTCCAGAATGCGCGTGTCCAAAAAGGCTCAGCAAATCGTGACGGTCATTCAAAATGGCTCATCCACGGCCACTCTTAAACTTTGGCAAAAAACCAATCGCGGCTGGAAGAATACACTAACTTCCGCAAGTCGCATCGGGGCCGCTGGCATCGGCAATTCTCACGAAGGCAGCAGTACCACACCCAAAGGCGTTTATCACTTAAGCTTCGCATTTGGTAAAGCTGCCAGTGCAAGAACTAGTGGTATGGCCTATCGACAGATCAACCGGAAATCTTACTGGATTGAAGATCCACATGACCGGAAATATAACACTTGGCAGAACCGAAACTGGGCCAATAATAAGAACGAGCATCTGATCGATTACACGAAGGCCGCGCCCCACAATCAGTATCAATTAGCGATTGTGATGGACAATCACGGTCAGCATAATGGCTCGGGCTTCTTTATTCACGTCAAGAATCAATGGGCAACGGCTGGTTGCGTCTCAATCAATTACAATGATGTACGGACCTTACTCAGCCGCTTAGGCACGAAAGCCTACGTGGTCGACGTTCAGAATCGGGCACAATTACAAAATTACTAACAGGTTAAATCATAACCTGGCGATTAATTGCATATAAAAAGGACTTGGTCACAGCGACCAAGTCCTTTTTACGCTCTAAATCGGCGGTGTAATCAGTAATGGTCATCATGACCACTACATTCGTAGGCTGAATACCCATTCAGCGCAGTAATTAAAAGTCTGTTTCACAAGCCCAAGGTGCACGTGAGGACTGCTATCAACCGGATTACCGATCATTGTTCGCATCATCACGCCCTTGATCCAAATCATAAAGGCGTTTAAACCGCGGTGCGTTCGCATACAATTCGCTCGGCGTACCGGCCATATCGAATTGACCATCTTCCAAGAAGCAAACTTGGTCGACATGGTTGACCCCGGCCAAATGGTGCGTGACCCACAGAATCGTCTTATCATGCAAGACCCGGAACACCGTGGTCAGCAAATGGGCCTCGGTAATCGGATCAAGACTAACTGTCGGTTCATCTAAAATGATGATGGGCGCATCTTGTAATAAGATGCGGGCTAGCGCGAGCCGTTGTCGTTCGCCACCAGAAAAGCGCGCACCGCCCTCTTCTACAACTGTCTCGTAACCATCGGGGAGCGTGTCGATCAAGGGCGCTAACTCGACTGCTGCTAGTGCGGCTTTAACTTGTTCGTCAGTCGCTTGCAAGTTACCCATCCGCACATTGTTCATAATCGTGGTATTGAACAAGTACGGCTGCTGATCCAAGACGCCGAATAACTGGGCGCGCTCATTTTGTAACCGTGTGATGGGCACATCATTCAATTGAACCGTCCCACTATCCGGTGTCAGGTCACCTAAAATCAGCTTGAGCAAGGTACTCTTTCCCGTTCCGGAAGGTCCTAGCAGGGCTAACTTTTCACCGGCTTTTAAAGTCAGATTCAAACCGTCAAAAATCGCGTGACCACCTTCCGCATATTTAAAGTCAAGGTACGCAATACGCAATACTTGAAATGGCTCCGTTAAGACTGTCTGATCGTGTTCATCTTCAGGCGTGGTGTCTAAGGCGTTGACTCGTTTGATTGACCGTTGATAACTTGGCCACTCACTAACACCCTGACTAACAGACTGCATGGCATCGACCAACGGGAATACGGAGAGGACAAACGCCGCAATCCAATTGGAACTAGCCGCATTCGTTGTCCAGTAAAAACTACTCCAGATCAAGAGCGCCAAACAAATCACCCCGAAAATGATCTGAATCGTAAAATCTCGCCACCACTGAAAGCGATGGTCCTGTTTACGAAGTGCCGCAATTGCTTCGATAGGCTGGGTTTGCCGCTCATAGAAATCCGTTTGACGTCCGGCAATCAACCAATCACCGAGTCCCATTACCGAATCAGTCAGCTGCGTATAAAAGCCCTGTTGAATCTGACGACTGCGTGATTCACGAGCACCATTCAGTAAGACCGACCATAGCGGCATTACCACAACGACCAATCCTAACATCAACAACATCAATAGCCCGAACCACCAGCTAAAGTAGCCCAGACCAATCACAATCACTAGCGTCATCAACCAGGCAATCACCGTTGGAAAAACGGTCCGTAAATATAAATTTTCAATATGGTCAATATCGTCAGCTAAAATGCTCAGGACATCACCAGTCTGGAAATTTTGGCGAATCGCTACGGCGTGCTTGGCGACGGATTGGTACAGTTTCTTACGAAAATCTGACACGATCCGTAGCACCCAGTTATGACTCGTAATTCGCTCCGCATAGCGAAAGGCAGGCCGACCAATCCCAAACGCTCTCGTTAGAACGATTGGCACATAAATCATCAGAATATTATACGGGTGTCGTGCGGCTTTACTGATCAAGTAGCCCGAGTTGAACATCAGCGCTGAACCGCAGAAAAATGTCATTAGACCCAAAAACAGTGTCAGGGCTAGTAACTTTTTATACTTGCGCAAATACGGCATGACCCAAGTATCATTTTTAAAAGTTGCCAAAAAATCTTTCATTAGATCGCACCTACCATTTCATCACGTAACCGAACGTACGCCCCGTCATGCGCGGCCAATTCCGTCGGTGTCCCTTGTTCAACGATTTCCCCATGATCCATCACTAACACGTAATCCATCTGATTAATCCAGTGTAACCGGTGAGTCGCAAAGAAAACTAAGTGATTATCAAGTACGGGTAAAATCGTCGTTTTCAGTTCCGCTTCAGTTTCAATATCCAAGTGGGCAGTTGGTTCATCAAATAACAGAACTCGCCGCGAGTCGTCAAGAAAGGCCCGCGCCAAAGCAATCCGTTGCGCCTGACCACCACTGACACCACGGGAGCCTTCACCAATCGCCGTATCCAACCCCGCTGGTAACGTTGCAATCCAGGCCGTTAATCCAGCGTTTTCAGCAGCTCGTTCAATCGCTTGACGTGAAGCGTCTGGCTGATAAAAAGCGATGTTCTCTGCTAACGTTGCATGGAACAGATATGGGTTTTGCGGAATGTAGAAAAAGCTCTGCTGCCAGGCGTCCTGGCTCAAATGCGAGACTGTTTGCCCGTTGACTTGAATTTTACCCTGATCAGCGACCGGGGTTAGAAAGCCACCTAACAAATTGATCAAAGTTGATTTGCCGGAGCCGGATGCCCCAATAATCCCGATCCGTTGGTAACCATGCACATCAATATTAATGTGTTTTAAGGCCAGCTGATCATCATCATACTTAAAATCAACGTCATGTAAGCTTAACGTACTATCACTTTGCCATTGCACAGGCTGAGTACCGAGCTGTTGACGTTCAGTTGGCACCGGCAAAGCTAGCATCTTCTGGACATCCGCAAACGCATTCTTGCCATTTAAAGTGGCATGATAATCATTAGCAAATGTTCGTAATGGCAAGAAATAGTCTGGCGATAAGACCAAAATAACCAACGCTGGTAGCAACGTAATCGTGCCGTTAATCAAACCAAAACCAAGGAAGACCGCGACAACCGCAATCGATAAGGTCGTGAAGAAATCCAAGGCGAAAGTCGATAACATCGCAATCTTGATGACCGCCATCGTTTGCTTACGATAACCTTCACTAACCTGATAAACGTTGTCAGCGTACCGTTTGCTCAGTCCTAACTGCTTCAAGGTCGGTAAACCGCGCAGCGTATCAACGAAGTGATTAGACATCCGTTGATAGCCCACGTACTGCTTATCCGCTTTAGCTTGAGCGGCATAGCCCAAAATAATCATAAATAGAATAATTAATGGAAAAATTGCCAGTAGAAAAAGGGCCTCACGCCAGCGCAACCACGCGATGTAAATTAAAATGATCCACGGGATAACCATCATGTCGATTACTTTAATCACAACCAACATTAAGTATGTCTGAACTTTATCGATACCTTCAAGCGCTGTCGTCACCACGTTACCAGTCCCAGTCTTAGCTACATAACTTGGGCCGAGTTGGTATAACTTCTGCATCACTTTACGCCGCAAGTCACCCGTCGTCTGTTCGACTAACGGGTACATCACACGATTTTTAATGACGACCAGTAACTGCCGTCCGACCCAAGCTAATGCGAACCATAGCATGGGCTGACTGATCGACGCTAATGAATGCAAGTGCCACAGTCCAACAATCGCCACTGATAGATAGTAGGCCTGAAAGACAATACAAATACCCTCGACGATGGCCAATAACCCTAAAATCGTGGCTGCTCGGCGCATCCCTGGTAGTTTAAATAATGCCGGATCAAACACATTCGATCACTCCCTACTTAAAATGAACGGGGTCGCACCCTGGCACTTGGCCAAGGTCGCGACCCCGTTGGTGCTGTTAAATTAATTGTACCACCGCACCAGTGATACTGTCGTCATCTGCATTTGAATTACGATGCCAACCGTTTATAGAAGACCCAGTAACTCCAAATAAAGTAGATCAACATAATCGGTAATACCGATAATGAGATTACAGTCATCAGATGCAACGTATATGGTGAATTAGACGCATCTTTAATCAGAATGCTGTATGCAGAATTGTTCGCCACCATGACACGTGGGAATAGTCCATTGAACAGGAGCACGACCACGTCGATCAGTGAGAGACCACTGCTAATAAATGAGAGCCATTCATGATTTCCATAAACACCCCAAGTTGCCAAGACCGTCAAAGCCACTAAGGCGACCACTAAAATCGTGGTTGAGATTGGTTTCTTGGTAAAGAAATCGGTGTTAAAGAACAGCAGAATTGCGAAGACAACTTCACCGGCAAACAGGACCCAGTATAACGGTTTGGCCCACTGAAGCGCCCGTTCACGCAACGTCCCGGTCGTCTTCAGACGAATAAAGTTTAACCCGTGCAAATAGCAGAGTAACGTTACGGCAACCCCACCAACGATTGAGAACAAGTTCACGTAATCGGTGAAGTGGGCAGTCATATCGCCATTGGCATTGATTGGCATCCCTTTGACCAAAGCAGTAAACATCATCCCAAATAGGAAGGCAGCAAAGAAACTACCTAGGGCTGCGGCCCATTCCCAGAAATTCCGGCCGGCGTCACTTTCCATCCGGCTTCTAAATTCAAATGAGACCCCTCGCATAATGAGGGCCACTAGAATCAACAATAAGATAAGATAGAATCCGGAGAATAAGGAAGCATACCACATTGGGAACGACGCAAACATCGCCCCACCAGCAGTGATCAACCACACTTCATTGGCATCCCAATGTGGGCCAATCGTATGAATCACAACATCGCGCTCAGCGCGTGTTTGGGCTAAGCTCTTAATCGTCATCCCAACCCCGAAGTCAAAACCTTCAAGGAAGAAGAAACCACTAAATAGAACGCCCACCAGAATAAACCATAAGAATTGTAGATTACTCATGACTGAACGCCTCCTTACCATAAGGATCGTACGGTGCGTCATCGCTAGCTTGTAACAAATCATCAGGGCCTTGGTGTAAGGCACGCCGTGATAAGACGATCATGACAATGCCTAAGCCACTGAACAAGCAGAAGTACACGATGTTAGAGATCAGCAACGAAGCGACACTAACATTTGGTGAAACGGCATCTGCAATCGTCAGTAAACCATAAACAACCCATGGATAACGACCTAATTCAGTAATCAGCCACCCGGCCGTGTTTGCGGCGAATGGTAAGAACGTACAGATTCCTAGTACCCACAGGAACCAGCGCTGCCGCTCAATCAGCGTTGACTTTGCACGGTTGAAGTATAGACCGATAATGGCAATCAGTGCGAAGAGCCCACCAGCTACCGTCATGACCCGGAAGCTCCAGAAAAGCGTCTTTGTTGGCACGTAGTAGTTCATGTCCTTACCAAATTTCTTGTCATACTTGGCATGAAGTTCCTTGTTAAGGGTATTTTGTCCCTTCACATTACCGGACAACTTATGATAGCTTAAAATATCCAACACATACGGGATTTCAATCGACCAGTTGGCCTTATGGTTCTTAGTATCCATCCCTTCAATAACTGCCCATGAAGCTGGCGAGCCGGAATCCTTATATAAGCCTTCCGTTGCGGCAAACTTCATCGGTTGTTCTTTAATGATGTAACGCGTCTGTAAATCTCCCATTCCAATCACACCGATGGAAGCAACCAGGCCAACGATTAAACTGACCTTGATCGATTTGCGGAAGAACGTGACGTTTTTCTTTTTGAGTAACGCAAACGCCGCCATCCCAGCAACCACAAATGAGCCGGTAACAAACGCCCCAAACAACACATGTGGTAATTCATACCAGAGCTGTTCGTTCTTGACGACTGCTGCAAAGCTCGTCATCTGTGCACGACCAGTCTTGGTATTGATCATGAAACCAACTGGATTTTGCATGAAACTGTTCGCTGCTAAAATCCACATCGCGGAAATCATCGTCCCAATCGACGTTAGCCAGATAAACGCACAGTGGAGCTTGGCATTAAACCGATCCCAACCAAACATCCATAACCCAATAAACGTGGATTCCATAAAGAAGGCAACTAACGCTTCAATCGCTAGTGGCGCCCCAAAAATGTCACCCATAAACCGTGAATAATCAGACCAGTTCATCCCAAATTGGAATTCTTGTATAATCCCTGTCACGACACCAACGGCAAAGCTAAGTAAGAAAATGCGGCCCCAAAATTGTGCCATGTGCTTGTACATGATGTCTTTTTTGACAACATACACCGTTTCCATGATGGCAACAACCAAGGCTAAGCCGATTGATAATGGCACAAAGAAGAAATGAAACACCGTGGTCATCGCGAACTGAAAGCGCGCCAAGGATAAAATACTTAATCCGAGATTCATAATGGTCCCCCCTTTATTAATTTATTCCCTACGAAAGCGGAAACACTTTATTCACCTTTCATAATAGCAAGTGATAAGTGAAATTTCAATCAATCTCAACTTTTATTCCCAAAATAGTCAAAGCCGCTAATTTTCAAGGCCACTATTAGTACGCTTATTCGTTTGTAAGTTCACATTTTGCAATCTGGCATCTGCTGGTAAAATCACGCGTGACTCCCGCGAATAACTGAGCTTGTCGCATCATAAAAATCAATCATCGTACTCAATCAGTTAACAAATTAGTTCATACAATAAACAACTGATGCCGTTATTAAAAAAGCACCTCATTTAACAAGTTTAGCCCGCGAAAACGCAAACAAGCCTGGGTTGTCGTGCTATATTTTAAAACGTGCAATAGAATAAAACGTTACGAGGAGTAAATATAATGAAAAGGAATTCACAACAATCAACCACCGTTGATCATTATAAAATGTTCAAAGATGGCAAACATTGGGTTTACGCGGGGATTACCATTGCGGGGCTCGGTAGTACGTTAATGCTGACGACTAACGCCTTAGCAGCAACGGCTACCCCCGTTAGTGCCACGACCACTTCTGCGGCCAACGCCCCAGCTAGCGTTGCCAGTCAACTCAGCCAAGCCGCCGGGGCAACGGCAACCGAGTCAACCACGACAAGTAGCATGACTACTGGTGAAGACAGTAATACCACGTCAAATACCGACAGCAGCGCTACCACTGACACCAATCAAATTACGACTAGTACTAACGCTACTGAGACTAGCGCGACTGAACAAGCCACAAGTGCAGCGTCAGCTACCGACCAAGCTAGTGAGGTTGCTAACAGTGCGAGTGGCACAGTAACTAGTCAGACGACCAGCGCTACTAATTCGACGGCAGCCAATACCATAAGTGGTAACGAACAGGCCGCTAGCTCAGCGACGAGTGACGCTACTCAAGTCACGGATATGGTGACAGCCACGACTAAATCAACGACCGATTCAGCTATTGATTCAACTGATGATACGAGTACCAACACCAATTCGACCGCTGCGGCAACGCCAACTAGTGTGGCGACGACCAGCGCGGCTAGTGCCGCGACAAGTGACAGCGGTCATGGCTTAATCTACGAAACCAACGACACGACTGGCAATCAAAAGAGTACGGTCACCATTACACAAAGTGGCCCTTACAGTGTGACCTGGAAAAAAGTTACTACCTCTGATAAGACGGACACCACCACGGTCACGTTAGATGCCAGTGATATTGTGGCCGTCGTTAATACGATCAAGGACTTAGCAAATCAAGCAGCGACCCCGTCTGGAAAAGAACAATTAGCAGCAGCCAAAGCCAAACTGACGACAATTCTTGACGAGTTGAAAGAGCTCCCCACAGATATCGCCAGCACGATCGTGGGTAATGTACTCTACCCAATCGTCTTCACGGGAACTGGCTCAGAAGCCCTATCTAATTTACGTACTGAAATGAACCAGCACCGCTATGACATCTCCAATACGTGGACCGGCCTCGATCCAGTCGCTTATGCTGCTGACCGGGCTGCGGCCGAAGAATATTACCCGACAACGGTTACTTGGTGGGATAACGTTACCAAAGAAACCTGGACCCTGCCTGAATACAATGACCCGACGCAGTCTGTCCGTGCTTACTATATTCAAAATGGTGATTCCACCAAGACCGTCATCATCGGCCAAGGTTGGACGGAACATGTTGATTGGATCGGCTACGTTTCAAAAATTTGGTATGACATGGGTTATAACGTCCTCATGCCGAGTCAACGTGGGCAGTTCCTAAGTGACGGTGATAACTTAACGTTTGGTTATCAGGACAAGTATGACTGGCTGAATTGGGTTAAGATGGTCGACGAACGCAATGGCGCCGACAGTCAAGTCGTCTTTTATGGTCAATCATTAGGTGCCGACACCGTGTTAGAAGCAGCCTCAGTTCCTGGACTTTCAAAATCCGTTAAAGCAGTTGTGTCGGACGCCGGGTACGCAACCTTACCAGAACTAGGTAGTTCGCTATACAACAAAGCCATCACCGCCGTTTCAAACGCACTTCAATCCATTGGTCTGCCAGCCATCACGAGCCTGCCCTTCTTATCCTATGATAAAATCGTGGCCGCGATGAACGCTCGTTTGATCAAGGAACAAGGTTTCAGTGTCGATGACTTATCAGCAACCGATGCAGCTAGCAAAATCACTATCCCGTTACTCTTGATCCACACGCAAGACGACGCCTTCATTCCATATACTCAATCATTGGAATTAGCGGCCGCCAATCATTCTGCCAACCAAGAAGTTTGGATCTTACCAGGGACTGTCGGTGGTCACGCTGCGGCTAATAACGCGATCCTACAATACCGCCAACACTTGTTAGCTTTCTTAACACCATTGCTATCCGTAGCGGATGCTGAAGATGAAGCAGTTGATGTTGATCAAGTAACGGATAATCGTAATCAGGGAGCGGCTGACAACGGTACAACGACCGATTCCACAGCACAGGACAATGTTACCGATGAAACGACGGCTGACGAGGCCATCAGCGACCATCAAACTATCGTGGATAACACGACCACTGACACTACCAACATAACTAGTGATACAACACCAGACACGACCAATCATGCGAAACCTAATGATGATTCAACGACTAGTTACGTTGACTTGAACGACACGGATAACGCAGTGGATAATGATTCCGACACGGCGGTTGACGCAACACGTGCGACGACCACTGTGAACCAGACAAGCACTATCGATCAGAGCAGCGTGATTAAGGGCCAAGTCAGTGATTCAATTATGGTCAGTTCAAACGCCACGACTAACACTGACTGGTTAGTTAATCACGATGACAGCGGTTCGGCCGTCACGGCTAGTCTGCTTCAAGATTATAGTGACCAGGAAGCAAGTGTGACGACGCCAGCCACGGTATCTGCCACAACAACTAATACTGACAGTGCCGACTTAGTTGCCGTCTCCTCACCAGCATCCAAAGCCACAACTGAGCTCCCGCAGACCGACGAAACAACTCAGTCATGGCTCGCAACGCTGGGTACCAGTCTCTTAGCCCTAGCAACGGGGATTTGGGCCCAAGTTCGGCGACGTTTTAATTAGTGAACTTTTACCTGTTACGTCCACTGGTGTGTTATCCTTAATAAAACTATCGTGCGAAAAGAGGCATCATCATGGATATTGGAACACAAGTGACGTTCATTTTGGAAGGCCAGAATTATACCGGGACCATTGCGAAAAGTTACACTAATTCGTATTTAATCACCTTTACAAGTCCTGATCCAGCCATCGTTGATAAGTATCACAACAAAGTAATTATTAGTCAGAAACAAGTTCAAGCCGTTAAATAGCGATTTAAAACAGCCACCCTTGAAATTCAGGAGATTTCAAGGGTGGCTGTTTTAAATTTGAATTGATTCAAGCTAGCTGTCACTTTAGCGACTTATTTTTTAAAACGTAGTAATGGTGTCCCGATCAGTGGTGTGAGAATTCCAGCTAAAATCGCTTCCGGAATCCCATTCGAGGCCACGATCGTTAACAAGTACGGCATTAGTTTGCTCAAATTAACTTGATAAAAGCCGGCTGCTTGATGACTATAGAGTAGCCCAATCAAACCTAAGACTAGAATCGTGTTCGTTAATGCCCCGGCCACGCCCGCCAGCGTCATCCCCAACACTTTTTGATGCCGCTTCTGAAACCAAATAAAGACCCAACCGGCTATCAAACCGACGAGAATCCGGGGTATCACCGAAATCAATGGATTGGTAAATACGATTGGTGCTAAGGGACTCGTCGGTGCGACGAACGCCCGTATCCACGCAATAATTCCCCATGCGCCCCCAATAATTGCCCCATCACGCGGTCCCAAGACCACGGCGGCCAGGATAACCGTCACGTGAATTGTCGTAATACTCAATCCTGGTAATGGAATGTACCCAAAAAACGGAACAATATTCTGAATGATCACGATTGCCATTAGTACCGCTAATACACTGATATGATAGGCGTTTGAACGTCTCTGCATCATCAGCCACCTCAACTCTCTTTACCTTATGAATTATGCGCTTAATTATAGCATATCCCAAAGCTTAGTAGCCGCGAAAAGAATGGGTGCTTACCCGCCCCGGTAAGCACCCACTATTAATTACGATTTTGATTCTTTGGCACGTAACCCTGCTCGAATACGGGAGTGCCGATAACTATAGGCAAAGTAAATCACGATGCCAATAACCAGCCAAATACCAAACATATGCCACGTAAATGCCTGCAAATTAAGCATCAGGTAGACACATGCGAGGAACGAGACAACTGGTAACACTGGATAAAATGGTACTTTAAATGAACTATTGATTTGTTGTAGCGTTTCGTGTCGACGCAGGAAGACAACACCGATAGACACCATAGCGAATGCAAATAGCGTTCCAATATTGACTAACTCCGCAATTTTATCTAATGGAATCACAGCCGCAAATACACTGGCAATAATGCCAAAAATCCAAGTACTCTTAACTGGCACTTTGGTATGGGGACTGACCGTCCGAAAGACTTTCGGTAACAACCCATCCCGGCTAATCGCAAACAGTAACCGGGTCCCACCATATAACATGACAATCAAAACGGTCGTCATACCGACAACGGCACCCAGTGACACAATCCCCGCCGCCCAGTTTTGATGAATGACGGCTAAGGCATACGCCACGGGATCACCCACGTTAAGCTTACTGTAATGCACGACCCCGACCAGAACGGCGGCCATTGCCACGTATAAAATCGATGCTACGACTAACGAACCGACAATTCCGATTGGCATATTACGCTTAGGATTTTTCACTTCTTCTGAAGCAGTCGACACCGCATCAAACCCAATATACGCGTAGAATGCTAACGACGCGCCTTTGACCAGTCCGCTAACACCATGGGGCATGAACGGATGATAATTGGCAGGTTTCACAAAGAAAATTGCCACGCCAATGAAAAGAACAATCACTAGAATCTTAACGATTACCATAATTGAATTGACCCGTGTTGACTCTTGTAACCCACCGACCAATAACAGTGAGACGGCCAAAACCACGACAAAAGCAATTAAGTTGAATCCAGCACCACTGACACCGGCAGTACCAGCTGCGGCGGTCAGAAATGTTGGTAGTTTTAGGCCAAAGCCGCTCATTAAATTCTGAAAGTACGATGACCAACTTACCGCCACCGAAGATACCGCGAATAAATATTCTGAGATCAGAGACCAACCAAGAATCCACGCTAAGAATTCCCCAAAAACGGTATAAACGTAAGTATAGGCACTCCCCGCCAAGGGAATGGTTGAAGAAAATTCAGCGTAACATAATGCGGCCAACGAACACACGACCGCAGCAATCACAAATGAGAGCATGGCAGCCGGACCGGCATACTTAGCGGCGATAATTCCGGGTGTGATAAAAATCCCAGAACCCACGATTGCGCCAACACCCATCATGGTTAAACTAAATGCGCTCAACGTCTTTTCGAGGCCACCCTTATTAAAATTAGCTGGATTGACTGATTTTTTAACCAGCAATCGTTGTGATGCTTTCATCCGGTACGCCTCCTAATCAAAATCTTAATAATGCAACGTTGTTAATTCTATTAATTTTTGTGCAATTAGTCAAGTAAATCTAACAATTTCAATCAATTCCTAATTGAATCCTTTCAAGGCAGCACTTTACAGCATTGGTTATTTTAAACAAATTTATTAATAATCCATAAGATTCACTAATTTTAATTTAACCGCATTATTATGGGTTACGACTTAACCAACTTTTGTTAATCGCCGCTGAAAACCGAGCTGACCAGTCCCACAGTCATACGTCCCGACTTAAATTTGTTTCTATCATATTCATCTGTTTAAATGCAATCGCCACAAGCTTGTATCTTCAAGCACTCCTTTCGCAAAAAATTAAGGTCGGTCAGCTGAAAGAATTCGACTGATCGACCTTAATTTTGACCTTTAACATATTTTAATCGGGTTCAACTCAAGCAGTTTTGATCAAAAAAGAAGCATCCCGTCTCTTTCAACCGGAATACTTCTAAATAAACTTTAAATATATTGGATCAAGGTCATCAAGACTGGCACAACCACGATGAACAACACGGTACTCGTTGTCACGATGTTAGTGGCGTATTCCACGTCACCATGTGCTTCGTTAGCCAAGATTGGTAACACGGCTAGCATTGGCGTTGCTGATTGAACAATCAAGGTTTGCGATGCTAAGGTTGGGAAACTTGCACCGAGATTGCCAGCAACCATCAAGACAAGAATCATGATGATTGGTGACAAGATGAAGCGACCAATCAACGCAACAATCGTATCACGGTCAAAGCGAATACTCTTCAGACCAGCGTCGGCTAACACGATCCCGATATAAATCAAGGAAAGTGGTGTTACTAAGTTTCCAACGTAAGTCAACGTTGAACTGACAAATGATACCTTCATGATTGGAATATTTAGCAGTAAGAAAATTAATGCAACTAAGAAACCAACCAATGGCATTGGAATGACTTTCTTCCAATCAATCTTGTTATGCGTCTTTTCCTTGGATTTCGTCGGGTCGTCGTTTGAAATCAAGAAGACCCCAAATGCCCATGTCGAAACGGTATTAACAATATAGTAAACAAGGAAATACGTCATACTCTTGTCACCGAACAACGCAATGTTCAAAGGTAACCCAATGAAAATCGTGTTGGCGTTGACGATCGCATTGATGAAAATCCCCTTACGACCTGGACGGACCCGCATAATTTTAACTAGCGCAAAGGCAATCAAGTAGCCAATAATCACGGCTAGAAATGCATATGCCAAGTAACCTGCAAATGATCCTAATTGCCCACGAGTTAGTCGGCTCAGCACAGATACGAAAATCGATGCTGGCAAAGCGATATTTTTGATAAATTTGGAAATTGTTCCAGCAAACTTATCATCAAACCAACCTGCTCGTCGTAGGACGAAACCTAATATCATGATCAAAACGACAACTAAGACGCTTTGAATTGAATTCCATAAAACTCCCATGTGCTCTTATACCCTCTTACAATTCTCTTATTTTACCGACACTATTTGCTGATGGCCCGGTATTCTGGGACCCACTTCATATCAGCAACCGCTTGTTTAGCATCTGCAATTGGTTCTTTGTTGAGCTTCTGATCGATAACACTTTGTGCCACGACTTCAGCTAATTTTTGTGAAAATTCAGTAATTTTCGCAACTGGTGGCAATACTGCGGCACCCGGCTTCGACGTATCAACGATTCCACCTAATGCGTGGCAGGCTGCTGACAAGGTTTCAGCGTTCAGCACCTTGGCTGTTGAAGCAATCAAACCAAATCCTAAACCAGGGTACATCAAGGCGTTGTTTCCTTGACCGATTTGGTAAGTGACACCTTTGTATTCAACATCATCAGCTGGAATCCCAGTCGCAACTAAGGCCCGGCCGTCAGTCCATTTGATTAAGTCTTCCGCTTTAGCTTCCGCTAACTTGGTTGGGTTAGAAAGTGGGAAGATGATTGGCCGTTCCGTGTGCGCCGCCATTTCCTTAATGATGCTTTCAGTAAAGGTACCAGGCTGAGTCGATGTCCCAATCATAACGGTTGGGTGAACGGCTTTAACAACGGCTTCCAAGTTGGTTAATTCGTCGGCGTTGCTAAATTCACTCCGTTTGCGCGTGAAGGCTTTTTGGGCTGGGGTTAAACCTTCCGTGTCGTCAAATAGTAAACCTTGCTTATCAACAGCGTAGAAGTGTTGTTTAGCTTCTTCTTCTGTTAAACCAGCTTGCATCAATTCATCCAAGATTTGGTTGGCAATTCCCATACCGGCCGTTCCGGCACCAAATGATAAGATTTTTTGGTCCTTGATGCTTTCCTTTGAAATGTTCAATGCGCCTAAGATACCAGCTAAAACAACCATCCCGGTTCCTTGGATATCATCGTTAAAGGTTGCGATTTGATCCTTGTACTTGTCCAAGATTACTTGCGCATTGTCGCGACCGAAATCTTCAAAGTGTAACAATGAATCTGGGAATAATTGTTGTTCAGCAGCAACGAACTTGTCGATCACATCATAGTATTGTTCGCCGGAAACACGCTTGTGCCGGTTACCAAGATACAATGGATCATCTAATAATTTCTGGTTGTTTGTTCCAGCATCGATGCTAACTGGCAGTACTTGTGATGGGTCAATGCCGGCAGCGGCGGTGTAAACCATTAATTTACCAATGGCAATATCAACACCGTTAACACCCCAGTCACCCATACCAAGAATACCTTCAGCATCCGTAACAACGACTAACCGAATATCACGGCCGTCCGCTGCATTCTTCAAAGTTGCTTCAATATCTTCAGGTGCATCTACGGAAACAAAGGCCGCATTTTGTGGGTCCAAGAACAATTCATTATATTGTTCAATGGAATCGGCAACGACGGGATCATAAACGATTGGCATAAATTCAACCACGTGTTCATCCATCAAATGGAAGAATAGTGTCCGGTTTTCGTTAAAGAGATTCATTAAGAAAATCCGTTGTTCCAAACGACTGGGCTTGCTCTTGAATTGGGCATAAGCTTGTGTCGCCTGTTCATCAATTGTTTGAACCTTGCTTGGTAACGTCCCCGTCAAACCAAGTGCTTGACGTTCCTCTTTGGTAAAGGCAGTGCCTTTATTTAAGAATGGGTTATTTAAAATTTCACTTGCAGTTTTTGTCATTACTGCGGCCTCCTAATTAATTTACATTTTCATCAATTTTCATTGCTAGGAAAAACGTCCTATCAATTTACAAGTAATACTGTAACGCCAGTAAAATGTTATAGTCAAAACTATGATATGATATAAATATATTAAATAAGGTCGCTACAAAAGCTGATTTAGAAAGGAATAAAAATGAACACAAAAGACTTAGCTTATTTCGATGAATTAATTTCTCAAAAAAATTTTTCAAAAGTTGCGAAAACATTCGGTGTGAGCCAACCAACTGTGACCACCGCAATCAAACGCCTGGAGTCTGAATTCGGGGCACCACTCGTGATTCGTGACCGTGTTAAAAATACGTTACACGTCACTGCTAGTGGGGCGCAACTTGCTGAACACGCTAAAATCGTTTTACATGAGTTACGCCTCGCCCACCAAGAAATCGACAATCTATCCCAAAATCGACTGATTTTAGGATTACCGCCAATTATTGAAAACCATTATTTTCCAAAAATCGGTGCCCGATTGGCCGCGGAAGGGCTATTAGCCGGTCTCGAAACCATTGAGGGGGGCTCGATTTGGCTACGTAACGCTGTGCGGGACGGTCGCGTTGACATGACCCTACTTGGTTCGGTGGAGCCGCTCGCTTACCAAACGTTGATTGCCGAAGAATTTGACCGTCAGCCCTTCTGTATCTACGTGTCCAAACAACATCCGTTAGCACAACGTAAACGGGTCTACTTTAACGAACTACGACGTGAAAAATTTGTTTTCTTTAATAGTAATTTCATCCATAATACGGCCTTCAACAAACTCACGCGCCGGAATCACTTTCGCCCCAACATCGTCTTTCGTTCCAACGATACCCACGTTTTAATGAAATTGATTGGTGAAAATGTCGGCATCGGTTTCTTTACCAAAATCGTCGATCACTACCGTACTGACGTCGTACGACTGGACTTGATGGACATTGAACCCCCTGAATTCATCACAAGCATCGTCTACCGAACAACCCATATTCTGACCCCCGTGCAGCAACAGCTACTGACCATTTTGCACGAAACATTAGCGGTTGACACTGATCAGACCGATTAAGCAAAACTGCACCACCCTTACAGAATAGTCTGTGAGGGTGGTGCAGTTTTCGTAATCAAGACAAATTGGGTCTCTGTCAACCGGTGTTGATGAAGTTATATTTAGAATCCAATTCATTTACGAATTGGGTTCTTTTTTTCGATTTTGATTTTGAACTCAATTTGAATTCGATAAATAAAGTTTT